>DQSL01000071.1 GCA_015663235.1 Mariprofundaceae bacterium | reverse complement strand
CCGAAAAACTCAATTGGCTCATGTTTAACTCCCCTCAGTGAGATAAAAAAACTATAACACTTTTAATGGGACTTGTTCAGAGTTGCCCTGACATAATCTTTGGGAATTCAGACCTTTTTTAATGACTCACTTTTTTTCGTCGGACAGTAGTGATTCAATTTGTTAAATGTTCTTAAATCGTTACAAGAGTGTGCAAATTTACGTGGTCACAATATGGTCACAAGGTTTTAAGACAAAAAAATAGCCCCTGAAAACGCAATTTTTTCAGGGGCTTATGTTTGGTTGCGGGGGCCGGACTTGAACCGACGACCTTCGGGTTATGAGCCCGACGAGCTACCACTGCTCCACCCCGCGTTATTGAGTGCTCCGTATTGCATGATGCCAATTTGGAGAGCGCGAACTTTAGCGGCGCAATTACAAAAAACAACCACTATTTTTAAGTCTATACATTAGCTACGAATATGATTAATAATCCCTTGTAAGAAGATGGAAAACAGAACGACTACATTGTAGAATTAATTAGAAGTATACTGTTGGAGTTGATTGATGAGAAACATGCTACCTTTGCTGAAAAAAACTGATTTTCCAGCTATTAAACGCGCAAGAATGCACACTTTGCAGGTCAACCTTGGTTATTTATGCAATCAGACTTGTTTTCATTGTCACGTCAATGCTGGCCCTAATCGCAAAGAGCTGATGGACGAAGCCAATATCAACTTACTGATCCAACTCATGGAAGTATCAGGCATTAAAACCTTGGATTTAACAGGTGGTGCGCCTGAAATGAACCCGCACTTTCGCAAGCTGGTGTTGGCTGCCCGCAAACTTAAAATTAACGTCATTGATCGCTGTAACTTAACCATCTTACAAGAGCCTGGATATGCGTGGTTAGCAGAGTTCTTAGCAGATAATAAAGTTGAAGTCGCCGCATCCTTACCCTGCTATTTGGAAGATAATGTGAATGCGCAGCGCGGTGATGGCGTGTTCCAAACCAGTATTGAAGGCATCAAAAAACTTAACGCATTGGGTTATGCTGCGGAAGGCAGCAAGCTAACATTAAACCTCGTGTACAACCCACAAGGCATCAACCTACCCCCGTCACAACAAGAACTTGAAACCGCATACAAAAAAGAATTACTTCATCGCTACGACATTCATTTCAATGAACTTTTTACCATCACCAACCAACCCATTGCACGCTTTGGCAGCACATTGGTCAGCAAAGGTTTATTTGATGAATATATGGCATTACTAAAAGATAATTTTCAACAAGCCAATGTTAAAGGCGTGATGTGCCGAACTTTAATCAGCATTGATTGGCAGGGTTATGTGTATGATTGTGATTTCAATCAAATGCTTGGACTACCTGCACCCATTGAAGGTGAAGAAAAGCTACATATCGCCCAACTCATTGCCCAAGAAGAATTGGAAACGACCTTGCATCAAGGATTAGCAGGGCAACCCATCACTATTATGGACCATTGTTACGCTTGCACAGCAGGACAAGGCTCAAGTTGTGGTGGTGCGTTGTAAGTAATAGTTGCTTTAAATGTAGTTCAACCTCAATCTTTCGCCATATTAAGATTGGAGTTTTAACACGTGTCCGACCAACCAACTGAAAACAAAGACATCAAACGCATCGTTTCAGGTATGCGCTCATCAGGCAAATTACACCTTGGGCATTACAAAGGTGTGCTGCAAAACTGGCTAACTTTGCAAGAAGATAAGGAATGTTTTTTCTTCGCCGCAGACTGGCATGGGTTGACCACGGAATATGCCAATCCTGAAGTCGTCAAAGCTGGCATTTGGGATATGTTGACGGATTGGTTGGCAGTGGGCATAGACCCTGAGAAATCGACGATTTTTATCCAATCGCAAGTACCTGAACATGCTGAGTTGCATTTGCTACTTTCATTTATGACCCCGCTCTCTTGGCTTGAACGTGTACCAACTTATAAAGACCAAATTAGCCAGTTGCGTGAAAAAGACTTGGGTACTTACGGCTTCTTGGGTTATCCATTATTGCAATCTGCGGACATTATGATGTATCGCGCTGATGCTGTGCCTGTGGGTGAAGACCAAGTGCCACACATTGAATTGACCCGCGAAATTGGGCGCAGATTTAACCATCTTTATCGCCAAGGTATTCCGCCATTGTTTCCTGATTGCCAAGCCTTGCTGATGCCTACATCAAAACTTCCTGGGCTTGATGGGCGAAAAATGAGCAAATCGTATGGCAATGCGATTACGCTTTGTGAACCGTGGAAAGATACGGAGAAAAAAGTCAAAACCATGCCAACTGACCCTGCTCGCGTTCGCCGTGAAGATGCTGGCACACCTGAATTATGTCCTGTGTGGGATTTTCATAAGGTCTACGCCAGCGAAGAGGAACGCGCTGAAGTGCGCGAAGGTTGTACCACGGCGGGCATTGGTTGCTTGGATTGTAAAAGCATCTTACTCAAACATTTGAAAGAAGAGTTAGATCCCATTCGTGAACGCAGAAATGATTTGGCAAAACAACCTGGTTTTGTCAAAGATGTGGTGCGTGAAGGCAATGAAAAAGCTCGCCGTGAAGCACGAAAGACCATGGATAAAGTGCGTAAATCAGTTAAGTTGGACTACAAGCTTTAATATCATAGGCTTTTTCACCGCAGTACCCGCAAGGGGTAGGTTTCTTGCTCATACCTTCGCAATTCATCACAAGACGCGAAGTTACGCAGAGAAACACAAGTGTGTGGAAAGCCTCGCCTCCTCCAAGCCGAGATACTTCAAGGCTTCTATACTTCAGTAAAAGTAGAATGAGAATCGGTTTAGATACAACACGGCAACCTTTTGTTAAGCTGCGCCGAAGTGCCTTGTGGCAAAAGGATAAAGCGCAGTAACACGCGCCCTTTTGACACAAGTAAACGCAGGAAACAAGCAGCTTATAAAAGGCAGTTTTTTGGTTCGTTTTTGGCTGTCCAAAAATGAACAAGAACAGACAACATGTAAGTGGAGTGGGCTTCCGTCTAAAAGTGAATTGACAATTTCAAAATAACATACAGTGGGGACATTGCATGAACGATAAAAGAAAACAACCCGAAAAGTCTGAAAACACAGGCATTCGCATCAATAAATACCTTGCCAGTTGCGGTCTTTGCTCACGCCGCGAAGCCGATAAAATGATTGAAGCTGGGCGTGTGCAAGTCAACGGTGAGACGGTTGACCAAATGGGCATCAAAATTCAGCCCAATGATTTGGTATTGGTGGATGATAAACCTGTAGATAACAAGCAAGATCAGATTTATTTGCTGTATAATAAACCTCGTGGTTTATTGTGTTCACGCAAAGATGATAAAGGTCGCCCGTTGATTTATGAGCACTTGGACATTCCTGCTCATGTGCAGTCTGTTGGTCGCTTGGATATGGATAGTGAAGGGTTGTTATTGCTCACCAGTAATGGTGAAATATTGCAAACATTGATTGCCCCGAAAAACAAAATTCCACGTAAATATAAAGTGAAATTCACAGGCTCTTTAAGTTTAGAAAGCATTGAAAAGCTACGCAATGGCGGCATTGATTTGGGCAAAGGTGAGTTAAGCGATCCTTGGGACATGAGCATTGATTCGGATAATGGTGGACATAGTTGGATAACTGTGACTATCAAACGCGGCAGATGGCGCGAAATTCGCCGCACTTTGGATGCAGTGGGTCATATTGTGCGCCGTTTGATTCGTGTACGTTTTGGTCCTATCAAACTTGAGGAAGGTATGCCCGTAGGTAGCTGGCGTAGTTTAAGTAGTAAAGAAGTTGGTGTACTCAAACGGTTGCATAAAGAAGCTTCAAAATAAAAAAGGGCAGGCATTGCTGCCCACCCTTTGGTCATGTTTTCACCGTATAGTTACTTGATGATTAAACCTTCTTCTTCATTGTAATCCACAGTGATACTGTCACCTGTCGCTTCGCCAGCAATCAAGTATCGCGCCAAAGGCGTTTCAACCGCTTGTTGGATAAAGCGTTTGAGTGGGCGCGCACCATAGATAGGGTCATAACCTTCTTTCGCCAACCATGTTTTGGCTGCATCGCTTACATCAAGGTTAAAACCCTGCAATTTTAAGCGTTTTGCCAATGAAGCCACGAGCAAGTCCACAATATGCACCAAATCACCTTGCGATAATGGCGAAAACAACACAATATCATCCACCCTGTTTAAAAACTCAGGGCGGAAATGACCGCGCAAGCGTTCCATCACCCGTTTTTCCACTTCCGTATTAATGCCTTCCAACATTTCATCACTGCCGATGTTGCTTGTCATCAAGACAATGGTATTGCGGAAATCAACCGTTCTACCTTGTGAATCGGTCAAACGCCCATCATCAAGCACCTGCAAGAGAATGTTAAACACATCGGGATGTGCTTTTTCAATCTCATCAAACAACAAGACTGAATATGGGCTACGGCGAACCGCTTCCGTAAGCTGACCACCCTCTTCATGCCCAACATATCCTGGAGGCGCACCAACCAAGCGGGATACACTGTGTTTCTCCATGTATTCCGACATATCAAGGCGCACCATATGCTCTTCGCTGTCGAACAAAGCATTGGCAAGCGTACGTGCAAGCTCAGTTTTACCCACACCCGTAGGGCCTAAGAAGATAAATGAACCCATCGGTTGATTCGGGTCTTGAATGCCTGCTTTGGCGCGAAGAATGGCATCAGACACAGCTTTAACGGCTTTGTCCTGACCAATCACCCGCTCATGCAATACAGATTCCAAACGCAATATTTTCTCACGTTCGCCTTCCATCAAGCGCGTGACTGGAATATTTGTCCAACGCGCTACCACTTCGGCGATTTCATCATCAGTCACTTCTTCTTGCAATAAGTCGCTAGACGACTCTTGCGCTTCCAACGCTTTAAGCTTGGCCTCTAATGCTGGCAACGTGCCATAGCGAAGCTCTGCCACTTTCTCAAGCTGATAATTACGCTCTGCTTCTTCAATTTCCAAGCGTGTTTTATCCAGTTCTTCACGCACAGTTTGTAATGCATCATGGGCAACTTTTTCTTCTTCCCATTGCGAATGCATCACATCACGTTTTTCTTTCAAATCAGCAAGCTCTTTGCGCAATACTTCTAAACGCTCTTTACTCGCATCATCGGTCTCTTTTTTGAGCGCTGTTTCTTCAATTTCAAGACGCATGGTTTTCCGCGTAATCTCATCCAACTCTGCTGGCATAGAGTCAATCTCTGTGCGAATAGATGCACATGCCTCATCAATCAAATCAATGGCTTTATCAGGCAAGAACCTGTCGTTGATATAGCGGTCAGACATGGTTGCCGCCGCCACAATCGCCGCATCTTGGATGCGTACACCATGATGCAATTCAAAGCGGTCACGCAAACCACGCAAGATGGAAATTGTATCTTCCACACTGGGTGCTTCCACCAACACAGGTTGGAACCTACGCTCCAATGCCGCATCTTTTTCAATGTATAAGCGATGTTCATTGAGCGTTGTCGCACCAATACAATGCAATTCGCCACGCGCCAGCATCGGTTTGAGCATATTGCCCGCATCGGCAGAACCTTCGGTTTTACCCGCGCCCACAATGGTGTGCAACTCATCAATAAAAAGAATGATTCGACCTTCCGCAGCTTTGATTTCATTCAACACTGCTTTGAGGCGTTCCTCAAATTCACCACGGTATTTCGCACCCGCCATCAAGGATGTCATGTCCAATGAAAAGATGGTGCGGTGTTTCAAGCCTTCAGGCACATCACCCGAGACAATGCGTTGCGCCAAACCTTCGGCAATCGCTGTTTTACCCACGCCCGGTTCACCAATCAACACAGGATTATTTTTGGTTTTACGTGATAAAATGCGAATCACAGAGCGGATTTCGCTATCTCGCCCAATCACAGGGTCTAATTTACCTTGGCGTGCCATTTCTACGAGGTCTGCACCGTATTTTTCCAATGCTTCATATTGCGCTTCTGGTGTATCGCTGGTCACCCGCTGATTGCCACGCACAGCTTGTAATGCCGCTTCAAACTTGGGCATATCTAAACCTGACTCCATCAGAATTTTCGCTGAGGCTGTGGTTTTATCATCAATAATTGCCCACAGGATATGCTCCACAGACATATAGGCATCGCCCATTTTCTGCATTTTATCCATAGCTTTAACAATCACTTGGTTCAGTTCTTGGGTGACATAAATTTTGCCCGCTTCGCTGCTTCCCGTCACTTTAGGACGTTTATCCAATGCAACCGATACTTTATTTTTAACAGCTTCAACATCCACATCAGCTTTGTTTAATAGCTGCACTGCAAGCCCATTTTCTTGGCTTAATAGCTCAAACAATATATGTGGTGTATCCACTTCTTGATGAGAAAGTCGCACCGCAGTGGCTTGCCCAGCTTGGATGGCTTCTGCTACTTTTTGTGTAAAACGACTTGTATCCATGATGCCTACCTCTCAAATATTATTTTTAACTTTTATTTACTAGCGTCCTTTATGATATAAGGTCGCATAATAATAATTTCAAGGGGGGTCAAAATGCTGTTGCCAATGATGCAAGTTGTTCATAAACAGGAAATACGATATTGCCGCCCAATAGTATATCGAGCAGCGGCGTGACCAACAAAACAAGTATCGGAATGAGTACGAAAAATGTTCGACTACGCAACCAAGGCGCAAAGGTTTTTAGCGATGAAAAAGAAAACAACAGCTCACCCATCACCATACTCGGCAAGGGCAATAAGTGCAGCCCCATCAAACATAAGTTCAAATACATCAATACCTTTGCCCACCAATGATGCAAGGGTGGAAGCCCCGTAGGTTGCGCATGTTGCAACGCCCATGTGTATAAAATAAAACCGAGTAAACATAAGGCTGTATGTAAACCAAAGCGTAGCAAAGCAGCTTGCAAACCCTGTCTTTGCGGCTTGGGCAACCCAATAATCATGCCGCGTAAAAACACAACACTGACCACGAAGGGAAGCCACGCGCCATGCCAAAACCATTGGGGTGCAACTTTAAAGTATCGCGCTTCTAACATTGGAATCACTGTTAATGTGAACAATAAAGGAAAGCTATAAAGCATCGCTTGGCGCACTATGATTTCAAAAGATTCCATGGCGATACTGTTGCCTTAAACACAACATTGCACAAGCACCTTTCACCACAACTTGCTGCTTGACACTTGATAGCCATCTCGCAACACTTCGCGCCGTCTTACCAATGCATGATTCATTTCATACATAATGCCCGAGTGATGGAACTGGTAGACTTGGGGGATTCAAAATCCCTTGCCTCACGGCGTGGCGGTTCGAATCCGCCCTCGGGTACCAT
>DQSL01000152.1 GCA_015663235.1 Mariprofundaceae bacterium | reverse complement strand
CCAATAGATGCCCACAATTCAACGCGCACAATATTTTCAAGCTGTCTGTATTGTAGATAAACCTCTGCCAATGTTAAACCATGTTCTCGCCAAGCTTTTGGTGCATCACTGGGTATGTTTTCTAAAATCGCAATCGTACCTTGATGTTCCCCGCCAAACATTAAACGCGAAAACTGGGCAAGAAACTCAATGTCCACCAAACCACCTTTGTCTTGTTTGAGGTTGATGATGTCTTCATTTTTACTGCTCAAATGTTCGAACATTTTTTGCCGCATCTGCCACACATCTGCTGCCAAACCTTTGAAGTCTCTTGGCTGTTGAATAACTTCTGACACAATATCCATCACCTGCTGCCTTGCTTCTTCTGAACCAGTCACCGCTCGCGCCCGACAAAGCACCTGATGCTCCCACGTTTGCGCCTCAGATAATTGATAATCTTTAAAACCCGCCAATGTTGTCACCAACACACCACTATTACCCGAAGGGCGAAGCCTTGCATCAAACTCATAACCTGCGCCAAAAGGTGGCATGGCTGTGATTTGTCGAATCATACGCCGCCCCAGCCTTTGCGCCCATTCACGCATACTACGTCCGTTGATGTTTTGATTGGGGTCTTCAGCCAAAACAAACACCATATCCAAATCTGAAACCAAGCCCATTTCACGGCTGCCATGTTTACCCATAGCCAGCGCAATAAGACCAAAATCATCGGGTAGCTTGAGTTGGTTTAGTGAAGAGCGCAAACATGCTTGGGTGACAACATCCGCAACATCCGCCAGCCAAGCACCAATGATTAAAGGATCTTCTTGGTCAGCATGGATATGCAAAGCACATTGCAAACGAGCTTGATCAACCAACCGACCCAATTCTCGTAAAAATACTTCTTCATCAGCACCATCTAACGCGTGGATAGAAACACACAGACGTTGAATTTCAAGCTCACCCCGCTCACTTTCAAGCGGCCACTCCAACCATGCGGGATTCGTAATCATTTGTGCCGATAAATATTTGCTCGCAGATAATATATCAATCAACCAATCTCGTGTGCCTTGATGTGTTGCCAGCAAGTCCAACCATGTTGCTCGCCCTGAAATCGCGTGCAATAAATCAGCCAGTGCTTGCACCGCATCCACAGCTTTGCCTTTATCCAACCAAAGCGGCATGGCAACTTGTAATATCTTTTCTACTTGTTGATAGCTGCGCTCAGGCAATAAACCACGCATCAATTGTTTGTCGATTTGTTGCAAAATATGGGTTGCCGATGTTTTATCAGCATCACTTAAACATTGAACCTCGGCCAATGCCTTACCCTGCAACCAGCTACTTTGCTTATGCTCATCTTCAGCGGTTAGTGGCAGCACCCGTGTTTCAAACACAGAGGCAACCCACTGACTGTTATCCAACATCTGTTGCTGAACATCCTTGGTGTCTAAGACTTGCTGCAAGTAATCTTCATAGTCATCAGAAAGAAGCTGGGTCTGCTCACCCTTTCTGGCTTGAATGGCATGTTCAATTTTTCGCCAAAAGATATAAGCATCGAAAAGTTCCCCAGCTTCTTGCTCTGGTAAATAGCCATATTGTACCAAAACATCCAAAGCCTTTTTGCCTTCATATTGCCTTAATTCAAGATTTCGCCCACCGTGCATCAATTGCAAAGACTGAATCATAAATTCAATCTCTCGAATACCACCCTTACCTTTTTTTACATCGTAACCTGCTTGAATGGTCAACGAACCCGCTTGCGCATCAATGCGTCTCTTCATATCGGCAAGGGCAGCCACACTGGAATAATCCAAATATTTGCGGTACACAAAAGGCGCGATACCATCTATAAAAGCCTGCCCCAAAGCCATGTCACCCGCCACGGCTCGCGCTTTAATCAACATGGCGCGTTCCCATGTTTGCCCATATTCCAAATAGTGCGACAAGGTGGCATCAAGGTTCAAACAAATCGCTGCCCCATCACCACCTGGTCTTAATCGCATATCCACAGGCCAAACCCGACCATCATGGGTAAGTTCTGAAATCAAGCGAATCAACATGCGCGAATAATGAAGATAATACTCCTTGGCTGGCACGGATTTCCTGCCGCCCTGTGTATTGCCCTCACCCTGCCAAACAAAAAGAAGGTCAACATCTGAACCAAGGTTAAGCTCACGCCCACCCAGTTTGCCCAAACCAATCACACAAAACGAAAAGTCTTCCAACTTACCAAACCGTGGTGCAATTAAATCCTCAGCCATCACCACAGCTTGGGAAAGCAGAGCGGATGCCGTGTCCGAAATGCTGTGGTACGAATCCTGCATATCTGCAAATAAACCAAGTTCCCACCAAATGATATGCCGCATGGCATGTTGTTTTAATTGGCGCAAATGCTGCATACAAGCATCAACATTGTCTGATTGTAATGGTGGAAACCAAACATCATTCTGCTCAGGTAATATCGCTTTACCTTTAGCCTTTAGTAGCTGAAAACAATCTTCCGCAGAAACATCCCGCATCAGTGATGTGAACAATGACGAGTGCGCGAGCACATGTTCTACACGAACACGTAAATCCTTAGGCAAACCATCAGCACAAGGTATATTGAAGTTTGTATTCGAGAACATAGGCATAGCTTACGCCACATTAAGACACAAAAAAAGCCGCCACTTGCGTGACGGCTTTTATGTGTAGCTTTTGTATTTCAAGCAACCTGCAAGAAAAAGACTTATACTGAATAGTACATTTCCATTTCAATTGGATGCGGACGCATACGAAGTTGGGTTACATCATCCATTTTCATTTCGATGTAAGCATCAATCATATCATCATCCATTACACCACCAACTTTCAAGAAGTCACGGTCTACATCCAATGCTTCCAAGGCTTGGTCTAGGCTAGAACAAACTGTTGGAATTTTAAGTGCTTCTTCTGCTGGTAGGTCATACAAGTTTTTATCTGCCGCAGCACCAGGATCCATTTTGTTGGCAATGCCATCAAGACCAGCCATCAGCATGGCTGTAAATGCCAAGTATGGGTTTGCAGAGCAATCAGGGAAACGCACTTCAATCCGACGCGCTGGGTCAGAGTTGACCACAGGAATACGAATAGATGCAGAACGGTTACGGTTTGAGTATGCAAGCATGACTGGCGCTTCAAAACCTGGAACCAAACGTTTGTACGAGTTAGTAGATGCGTTGGTGAACGCATTCAATGCACGCGCATGTTTGATGATGCCACCAATATACCACAATGCTTCTTGTGAAAGGTTGGCATATTTATCACCTGCAAATAAGTTTACACCATCTTTCCAAATGGATTGATGCACATGCATCGCAGTGCCGTTGTCGTTAAAGATGGGTTTAGGCATAAACGTTGCAGTTTTGCCATGTGCATCAGCAACATTGTGTACAATATATTTATACCATTGCGCTCTATCCGCTTGCTCAACCAACTCACCAAAACGCATTGCCAATTCACATTGACCTGCTGTTGCAACTTCATGATGATGACATTCCATGCGGATGCCCACATCCGTCATCACCAAAGACATATCATTACGCATTTCGTGAAGAGTATCGACTGGTGGCACAGGGAAATAACCGCCTTTCACTTTAGGTCTATGACCAGTGTTGCCGCCTTCATAACTCTTGTTTGAATTCCAAGCTGCTTCTTCGGAATCAATCGTATATCCACAAGAACCCATTTCGTTGCTGTAACGCATACCGTCAAAAACGAAGAATTCTAATTCAGGGCCGAAATAAACAGTGTCTGCAATACCCGCTGATTTGATATATTTCAATGCGCGCTGTGCCACTTGGCGAGGGCAACGGTTATAGTCTTGACCACTAATAGGGTCAATCACTTGGGCAACCAATACCAAAGTTGAAGCTTCAAAGAATGGGTCAATTTGTGCACTGTCTGGGTCAGGAATCAATGCCATATCCGAGTTATTAATTTCACACCAGCCTTCAATCGAAGAACCATCAAATGCAAAACCATCTTCAAAACTATCGTCGCTCAATTCATGGATTGGGAATGTTACATGCTGCCATTTGCCTTTGGTATCCGTAAAACGAACATCGACAAATTCACAGTCATTTTCATTGATAAGGTCAAAAACCTTCTTTATTGCTTCACTCACATTTCTCTCCTTTTTCCATGTTCTATTTGCATAAAACAAAGATGATTATCCACTATATTTGCATGAAGGCTAATCTTTACATAAAGCTTTTGGCTACGCAATCAGAAAAGCGCGTTATTATGCCTTATGTTGCAATAACCCTTCCAACAACCCAGCATCAACAGTTATCATTTCATCAAAACCCCATTGTTCAAACAATGTTTCAACAATGGCTAACCCCGCGATAATCACATCTTCTCGCCCTTTCTCCAGTGCAGGCATAGCTAACCTTTGTGCTTGGGTCATGTGCAACAGTTTATCTCTTAATGTGAAAAAGGTTGCCTTATCCATGCGGTAGTTATTAATTTGATTGGCATCATAAACATGCATATCCAAGGCGATAGCTGCCAATGTGGTCACCGAACCTGCTGTACCAACCAAGCATGACGGCACAGTTTTATGATGACCCCATAATATCTCAACCTGCTGCAAATGTTGCCTGCTCTGCGCCTTCATCGCATCATATTCTGTTTGGCTTGGCGGGTCTTGCCGTAAATACAGCTCGGTTAAACGAACAACGCCCAACTTCTCACTAAAACTATCCAGCAATAGACCTTTGCACACCCTGCTAAATTCAGTGCTGCCACCGCCAATATCAAAGAGCAGCATGTCATCTTTAATGCCTTCATCTAAAGCTGATTGCGCACCAAACAATGCCAATCCTGCCTCTGTTTCGCCATCAATAACCTGAATGTTCAAGCCTGTTTCTGCCAACACTTGTGCCACAAAAGTTACACCATTGCTTGCTTCACGAATCGCGGCTGTTGCCACGGCTTTGATGTTTGAGGTTTCAATAGAAAAAGACTGGCAAACAGCGCTAAATTCACGAAATATAAGCATCGCTCGCGCCATGCCTGCTTCACTAAGTTGACCTGTTTGCTGCAAACCTTCACCCAAACGGGCAATGGCATGTTGATAATGTAGTTTTTTATGATGACAGCCAGTCGTTTCAGCAATCAATAGTCGAATGGTATTGGAACCAATATCCAATACAGCTTGTTTCATGGTGTAATAACGGCTGCGGTATCTTGATGTGCTTTGGCGAGTTTGACGTAATGTTGTGCAGATTGACCAAGAAAGTTTTTTTCTTTCTGCGTAAGTTCGCGCCGCTCTCGCGCTGGGCTACCTGCATATAGGTAACCGCCTTTAAGTACTTTACCTTCGGGAACAAGCGAACCTGCCGCCAAAAAACAACCTGCTTCAAGCACGGCGTGATCCATCACCGTCGAACCCATACCCACCAAACAGCCATCCTGAATTTCGCAACCATGTAAAATTACACTATGTCCCACCGTGACATCATCGCCCACAATACAAGGCGTATCGCCACTATTATGAATCATGGTTTGGTCTTGAATATTGGTCCGTTTACCAATTTTGATGAAATTCACATCACCACGCAGCACCGTTTGATACCACACCGATGAATCTTCACCGATTTCAACCCGACCAATCACATCGGCACTGGGTGCAAGCCAAGCCAAGGCATCAATGCTTGGCGTAAAGTCTTGGTAGCGGTATAACATTTATTTAACTTGAATGACCTCTACATCATCCTTTTTGATTTTGGAAACATTGGATGCACCATCTTCAATACGCGAACAACGTCCATTCATAGATGCGCCTTCTGCCAAGCTTAGAACTTTGTATTGAACATCCCCATTCAGCACGCCCTTGGGTCCAATCTTAAGGCTCTTGGCAGCGCAGACATTACCGTTCACATCACCGTGTAACACAAGATTTGGCACACTCACTTCGCCCTTAATAAATGCACCTTCACTGATAATCAATGTGCCATCTTTTTCAGAGCGAATATTTCCTTCAAAGCGCCCATCAATACGAACAGCACCTTCAAACGTTAAGTCCCCTGTAAACACAGAGTGTGCACCTATGAGTGTATCAATATGTTGGGGTTCTTTCATTGTGGATTCCTTACTTACTTTTTTACGAAGCATAGCCTTATTTTCCTTGAATCGGTATAATTTTTCTTAACACTTCTTTGAGACGTGCGTTGTAAACAACCAACTCTAGCTTGGTCGGTTGCCAAGACCTCGTCCATTCAAATGTTTTTTGCAAAAACATATGCGACTCAATGCGATAGCGCATAATCTCTTTGTTTAAGTCAATTTTATTGCCTTGTTCATCCAAGGCGAACAGCTTGTATCTACCAACAAGGTAACGCGGATAACTGCCACCTTTAACAAAAAGAGCATTCCACGAAACGCTAGTGTTGGCAAATGAGGCTTTACTTTCCAACACGTGGATGCCTGTTCCCTTGCGTTGATCCAAAATGCTCTTATACATATGCAATTGATTGTTAATGTTGACAATTTCCGCTTCTTGAAGAGAGATTTGCTCCTTTAGACTGCTTAACTGCTCATCTTTTAAATCATTTAACGTTTGCGCATCGGCAACTTGGCGTTCTAACTGAATATTCTGACGTTTCAGCTTCATGTTTTCAGGAATAATTTTTTGTACTTGATGAAATGGCGCATACCAAGCACCCAAGACAAATGGTCCTCCTGAAACGATAAGAAGAAGAAGAAACAACGAAATATAACGCGTGGTAAAATTCTTCGCAGGCCCTGAGCTTTGCGAATCCATAACCACAATTTGTCGTGGTTTTAACCAAAAAGACATCTGTTAAACCTTAAGGCCAAGAGGCATTGATGCTCAAACCACATGTTTCATCAAAACCAAACATGACATTGGCATTTTGAATCGCTTGCCCCGATGCACCTTTGAGCAGGTTATCAATACAACTCACCACCACCGCTTCTGTTTCACTCAACACTGCCACTCCAATTTCACACCGATTACTTCCTTTGACTGCGCCCGTGGAAGGCATTGCGCCCAAGGGAAGCACATTCACGAATGGCTCATCTTGATAAGCATCCGATAGAATACTGTGCCACTGCTCACTATTTTTTCCTGACAAATGGATGGTGCTTAACATACCCCGTGTCATGGGAATAATATGCGGAACAAACCGCACATGCACATCTTGCCCTGTATATGCTTGCGACCATTCTTCCATTTCCCAAGCATGTCTATGTTTGGGCAAACCATAAGCCGCCAAACTCTCATTGATTTCGCAATACAATAACCCTGTTTTTGCAGCACGTCCTGCACCTGATGTGCCTGACTTGGCATCAATAATAATAGACTGTGTATCGAGGACATTGGCTTTGAGCAAAGGCAACAAAGGCAACAATACAGATGTTGGATAACAACCAGGGTTAGCAACCAACTTGGTTTTGGCAATGTCAGCTCTGGCATGTTCAGTTAAACCATATACACAGTCCGTTAGTAACTCAGGAAATGGGTGTGACAAGCCATAAGCCTGTTCATAATTTTCAGTGTTTGGATGCCTAAAGTCTGCACTTAAATCCACAACCTTCTTGCCAGCATCCAATGCCTTTTTCACACTTGCCGCAGCAGCAGCGTGAGGCAGTGCTGTAAACACAAGCTGCACTTCATCAGGGATTTTATCATCCGCTTTAGCCAGCGTCATGTTTGCACTTTGGCTGGCAATGCTCGGCAACACATCCGATACTTTTTTTCCCGCTTGGCTGTGGGCTGCCAAGTGTTTGATGGTGAAATGAGGGTGGGCTTCAAGCAGGCGAATCAATTCTGCGCCTGTGTAACCTGTTGCACCTAAGATTGCGACTGCAATACTCATCTCACTCTCCTTTTATAAAAATAACTTTGGGAAACTTAGCATAACCCTTTATAAATATCACCACTCTTCAAACGAAAAAGGGAGAGCAAAAGCTCTCCCTGAAGAATCGAAACAAAAACGAATTAACGTTTTGAGAACTGCGGCGCACGACGTGCTTTTTTCAAGCCGTACTTCTTACGTTCTACAACACGTGCATCACGTGTTAAGTAACCTTTCTCTTTAAGTTGAGGGCGAAGACCTGCATCATATTCAAGTAATGCGCGAGCAATACCATGACGAATTGCGCCAGCTTGACCAGAAACACCACCACCATGTACATTCACACGAATGTCCAAACGGTCAGTTAATCCAACAAGTGTTAATGGGCGAACAGCTTCTTGGCGAATGATTTCGATAGGGAAATAGTTTTCCATATCACGACCATTTACGCTCATTTGACCACTGCCTGGTTTAATCATTACACGAGCAATACTGCGCTTGCGTCGTCCTGTTCCGCGATACATATCATCTGCCATTTTAATCTACCTATTCTCTAATCTTTTAGTTTAACTTTAATGCTTCAGGTGCTTGTGCAACATGAGGATGTTCAGAGCCTGCATACACTTTCAATTTAAGCATCTGTTTGCGACCCAAAGGTCCTTTCGGCATCATACCTTTCACTGCCAATTCAATAATACGTTCAGGAAAACGCTCACGTTGTTTTTCCAAAGAAATCGTGTGCAAACCACCAGCATAACGACTGTGACGGTAATACATTTTTTGCATTTCTTTGTTGCCAGTCACTTTCACTTTCTCAGCGTTGATAACAATCACATGATCGCCACAATCTGCATGAGGGGTATACATAGGGTTATGTTTACCGCGCAAAACACGTGCAATTTCAGTAGAAATGCGACCAAGAATCAAATCTTGCGCATCTACAATATACCATTTACGTTCAATATCGCCAGGGCGAACAGTCCAAGTAGACATGTTTGATACTCCAAAAATCCAATCAGTTAAAACAGACTGAAAAACTTCTCTCCAATCAAGCGGGGCTTCTCACCTTACTGCCAGACGGGTCGCGCATTGTATGAAACAGTTTTGTAATGTCAAACACCTTAATCAACTTCATTTGATATGAATACACCTACACACTATGTATTGGTGGTTTTGATTTTTTAACGTAAGCTGCGCTTCCTATTTATAATGCAAACATCAAGCTTACAGGAGAGATTATATGACACAAGATGAAATGAAAGAAGACGTTGCAAAGGCAGCCCTGACTTATGTTGTTGAAGGCTCTATTGTTGGTGTTGGCACTGGCTCAACTGCCAATAAATTTATTGATGCACTGGCTACTATTAAAGACACCATCAAAGGCACAGTAGCAAGTTCTGAAGCCACTGCTGAGCGTTTGCGCGGACATGGTATTCCTGTGTTTGAACTTAACGATGCACTTGCCCAAGTGGGCAAACTATCTGTATATATAGATGGTGCTGATGAATTCGACCCGCAAAAGAATTTAACCAAAGGCGGCGGTGGTGCATTAACCCGCGAAAAAATCGTGGCAGCAGGCTCTGAAAAGTTTGTATGTATTGTCGATGAGAGTAAACAAGTCGATTTTCTTGGCGCATTCCCACTGCCTATCGAAGTGATTCCAATGGCTGAAGCCTTGGTGATGGGCATTGCCAACAACTTGGGCGGTAAAGCGCAAGTACGCGAAGATTTTACCACGGATAATGGTAACATCATCATTGATGTGAATGGTTTAAGCATCAAAGATGCACGCCAACTTGAAGATGACTTAAATGAAGTACCGGGTGTAGTCACCAACGGTATTTTCTCACATCAAGGCGCTGAT
>DQSL01000138.1 GCA_015663235.1 Mariprofundaceae bacterium | reverse complement strand
ACAGGGCCAATCACAGTGCCCCTTGTCCTCGCTATGGGCTTGGGTCTAGGCAATGCGGTGGATGCCATTGAAGGTTTTGGTATATTGGCACTTGCCTCCATTGGCCCTATCTTGACTGTGTTACTTACTGGGCAATGGGTGCAGTATAAAGTCCGCCGCAAACATCGCATTATGGATCAACAGGTTCAAGAACAAGAAGCCCAAGGAGAAACAGTATGAGTGTCCAACATATCAATGTTTTAACCGATGCCTATTTGATTACATGTATTGTGCAACGCGGGCGCGCCAAAGCTGTGCTTAGAGCTGCACAAGATGCAGGCGCGCAAGGCGCAACCATACATTATGGGCATGGGCATGGTGTGCAAGAAATGCTTGGTGTATTGTCCGTTGCTATCAATGCCGAAAAAGAAATTATTAACATTCTCGTACCCAGTGATTTGAGCGATATGATTTTTGAGAAGATGTCCATTGCAGGTCACTTAGACACGCCTGGTATGGGTATGATTTACCTCACCCGTGTTGAAAAAGCAGCAACATATATTCCCCAACATATATTGGATGCTATTGCTACAAATGATGCAAAGAAGACAAATGTTTAAACTAATCACTTGTATCGCCACCGAAGACAAGGCGCACGAAGCCATCAACAGCATTGATAAAGCGTTTGGTATTCAAGCTGCCACCAATCACTTTGCCCGTGGCTTAGGCCGAAGTTCAACAGCGCAAGCCATGCAAGGTTTGGGGCAGCAAGTTGAGAAGATAACCTTTTCCGTGCTCGTCCCAGCCTCGCAAGTGGATGAACTATTCGACTTTATTTATCACGCAGCCGACCTGCACCGACCGCATGGTGGCATTATCTATGTCACCGCGATAAAACAAGCCAAGCTAAGCCCTTATCTTGAAAAGGATAGTACCCTTGAAGCATAATTTAAGCACACATATCGAACACATTGATATATTCCAATACCTCAAAAACCTTTGGGTAATTCCTGTGCTCATTATCTTTGCCCAAAGTGTTATTCGCATCACAGATAACCCCTTAATCACACACGTTCCAGCATGGTTATTTTTCTTTAACCCTTTAATATTTTTAACTATTTTTATATTTGGTGCATACTGGGTGCATAAACCCATTCGCGCAGCCATTCAAACAAATACCCATCAATCGTTAGAGCAAGCTATGGCAACTTTGCCCATGCGCGCCATCCAAGCATTCAGTATTTCAGGTTTATCTTCTGTGGTGTTTATCTTGGGCGTTATTTTTCTCACTTCATTGTTCAACGACAGCGACTTTACCCCACGCATGTTCATTGCCTTAATTCTAAGTGTCAGCTTTGGTTTGGGGGTACTTATCCCTACCACAGCCGTGGCTTTAACTATGGCATGGATGGCAAAAACACGTAAAAAACTGTCCCTACAAAACTTGTTCGTTGGCGACTTGGAACATTTCCGCAGTTATCCGTGGATTATGCGCTCTGGCAATCGGCCTTGGCTGATTTTTGGTATCACCAGCCTGTTGCCTGTGAGCATCCTTGCCTTATTTTCATGGCTAATGTTGGGGACAAGCAATGAAGTTGAGCAACACTTTATTCTCATGCAAGCAGTTGTTTTATTTAGCAATCTTATCTTTGGTGGCATGGCATTGGTATGGATTACCAGCCGCACTGTTCACCGCATTACCCGCGAACTATCGCAAGGCTTAAACTTCTTGCGCCAAGGTAAATTTGATGGGCATGTTGCCGTGATGATTGATGATGAAATGGGAGAGCTAGCTCGCGGCTTAAACACTGCACTAGCAGGGTTAAAAGAACGCGATAGCCTCAAAGATTCGCTCGCCATTGCCAGTGATATTCAAAAAGGGTTGATGCCCAAAAGTGAGCCTAATGTTCCCAACTATGCTATTGCTGGATTTCAACAAAGTTGTCATGCCGTCGGTGGTGACTACTTCGACTACATTGAGCGATACGATGGTACAACTTGGCTGGTGATTGCCGAT
Source organism: Mariprofundaceae bacterium (assembly GCA_015663235.1). GTDB lineage: Bacteria > Pseudomonadota > Zetaproteobacteria > Mariprofundales > Mariprofundaceae > Ghiorsea. The sequence continues at coordinate 2,330 of DQSL01000138.1, read as the reverse complement.
GTTGCAGGTAAAGGTTATCCCGCAGCGCTCACCGTTGCCAACCTGCAAGCCATGCTTCATGCTTTAGCCAATGGTGAAGATATCAAGCTGCTTGATGCCGCAACATACATCAATAAGTCACTCTGCCAATCTTTACAAGGCGGTCGTTTTGTCACTCTGTTCATGACGGAACTCAATCATCTAAAACATGACATGCAGTGGATTAATGCAGGGCATATCCCACCCTTATTATGGCATAAAGATAACATCAAGCAGCTAGAAGCCACCTCACCGCCTTTGGGCATGTTGGAAGACATTACATTGCATGTACAAACCACGCCTTTAAGCCTTGGTGATACATTATTTGCTTGCACCGATGGGGTAACTGAAGCCCGCAATGCCAGTGGTGAAATGTTTGGCGATAAGAATGTTGAGGCATGGTTTCAACTTCGACATCAGCTTGACCCTGCAGTGTTGCCATCATCCATGCTTGCATGTTTGGATGAGCAAGGGTTTCATACCCGTGATGACGACATCACCATGTTATGTTTAAAGCGGAGCGACTGATGAGCAAACAAGAGAACACAAGAACCGAACATGATTCTATGGGTGAGATGCAAGTGCCTGCATCTGCCATGTATGGTGCAAGCACTGCTCGTGCAGTGGCAAACTTTCCTGTATCCAACTTAAAATTTTCGCGTGTATTCATCAAAGCTTTGGGGCATATCAAAGCGTCTGCTGCCTTGGTCAACGGTGAACTTGGCAAGCTTGAAAGCAGCAAAACATCTCATATTCAACAAGCGGCAACTGAAGTAGCCGATGGCAAATGGGATGAACATTTTGTGCTCGATATTTTCCAAACCGGTTCAGGCACATCTACCAATATGAATGCCAATGAAGTGATTGCTTTTCGCTGTAATCAACTGGATGCATCTGCAAACATTCACCCCAATGATGATGTGAATATGGGGCAATCTTCCAATGATGTGATTCCCACCGCGATTCATGTTGCCGCCGCAGATGTATTGGTGCATCAGCTCATCCCTGCATTACAACATTTGCATCAAATGCTTGCCGCCAAATCCAACGAAACCAAAGGCGTGATAAAGATTGGACGCACCCATTTGATGGATGCAACACCGATTACTTTAGGACAAGAAATATCTGCATGGGCTAGACAAATCGAGTTGAGCATAACCCGCTTAGAAGGATGTTTGCCGCGCATCACCGAACTTGCCCAAGGTGGTACTGCCGTCGGTACTGGGCTGAATACACACCCTGAGTTTGGCAAACGCATGGCTTTTGCTTTATCGCAAAATTATGCCATTCCATTCACCGAAGCAGCCAATCATTTTGAAGCACAAGCCGCGCAAGATGCAGCCGTTGAGTTATCAGGTGCTTTAAAAACAGTTGCTGTATCTTTGGTAAAAATTGCCAACGATGTGCGTTTATTAAACATGGGGCCAAGGTGTGGACTTGCTGAAATCAGTGTGCCTGCTGTGCAACCTGGATCATCTATCATGCCAGGCAAAGTGAACCCTGTGATTGCGGAATCTATGGCGCAAGTATGTGCGCAAGTGATGGGTAATGATGCGGCAATAACATTTGCTGGCGCATCGGGATTGCTGGACTTAAATGTCATGTTACCCGTGATTGCCCATAACCTCCTTGAATCGGAGGAAATACTCGCGGGTGCAAGTCTGATGTTCGCCGATAAATGTATCGCAGGTTTAGAAGCCAATGTTGAAAAATGCGAACAACAAATTGAGTGGAGCATGAGTATGGTGACATCACTTGCACCGATTATTGGTTATGAAAAAGCATCCGAAATTGCCAAACAAGCTGTGCAAGAAGGAAAAACAGTGCGTGATATTTGTTTAGCGCAAAACATCATGCCTGAAAAAGAACTGGATGCGCTGCTAGACCCGACAACCATGTTGTCGCCACACCCATAGTAATAACTACTTGGTTTTAAGCTGTAACCAAAGACCCATAACAAGGGCTGCCCATGCCATATACCAAGTATACGTATGCATAGGTTGTTGCCAAAGTAGACCAACTGCAACGCCGCCGCCCAAAATAAGTAGTGTGGGCAAGAAAGACAGTGCCATGCTTGATTTTGAAGGTCGGCGCAGCTTCTGTTCTAGGCTCTCCAAATGTCTGTTTATATCTTCGGGTAACTTCATCCACGCGCGCGCGGCATGTTGTGTATCTTTAACCAACCTTTGGACTTTACCTTTAGGCCCTAGGTGTTCCATCGCCCAATCAGCAATTAATGGTTTTGCCAATTCCCATATATTGATGTCAGGGTGCAACTCACGTGTCACCCCTTCAATAACAACCATGCTCTT
>DQSL01000136.1 GCA_015663235.1 Mariprofundaceae bacterium | reverse complement strand
TGCCACAGGTGTACAGTATTCAGTGCGCCAGTTTATTGAATGGTCAGCCAAAGAGTTGGGTATTACGATTTCTTTTGAAGGCGAAGGTTTGGAAGAGAAAGGTATTATCACGGCTATTGAAGGCAATTTTGCACCAGCATTAAAAGTTGGTGATGTGATTGTACAAATTGACCCACGCTATTTCCGTCCTGCCGAAGTTGAGACATTGTTGGGTGACCCATCAAAAGCCAAAAATGTACTGGGTTGGACACCTGAAATTACAGTTCAAGAGATGTGTGAAGAAATGGTGGCAGAGGATTTGAAAGTGGCAAAACGTCATGCTTTGTTGAAAGAATATGGACATGATATTCCAGTTGCCGTTGAGTATTAATTCATTGCAGAAAACAGCTCTTATTTGTGGCGTATCGGGGCAAGATGGTGCACTTCTTGCCAAGTTGCTGCTAAGCAAAGGTTATCACGTGGTGGGAACATCACGTGATGCACAAGCTTCATCATTTTCCAACCTGGAACGCTTGGGTATTGGCTCTGATGTGGAGCTAGTATCAATGTCGTTGAGCGATTTCCGCAGTGTGTTACAAGTGGTAGATAAAACCAAACCAGATGAGATTTATAATTTTGCAGGGCAAAGCTCTGTGGGTTTATCCTTTGAACAACCTGTGGAAACATTGGAAAGTCATGCCACAGGTACATTGAATTTATTGGAAGTCGTGCGCTTTTTGGGTGGGGATATTCGGATTTACAATGCAGGTTCGGGCGAGTGTTTTGGTGATGTTGGAAGCATTTCGGCGAATGAAAAAACGCCCTTTTACCCACGCAGCCCCTATGCAGTCGCCAAAGCAGCGGCATTTTGGGAAGCTGTGAATTATCGCGAAGCATATGGTTTGTATGTGTGTTCGGGTATTTTGTTTAACCATGAGTCGCCTCTTCGTCCAGCACGATTTGTGACGAAAAAAATAGTCAAAGCAGCGTGCCGCATTGCCAATGGTTCGGGAGAAACATTGAAGTTGGGTAATTTATCCATCAAACGGGATTGGGGCTGGGCAGAAGAGTATGTGGATGCGATGTGGCGCATGTTGCAACAGAATGAAGCGGAAGACTTTGTAATTGCGACTGGGCAAAGCAATAGCCTCGAAGATTTTGTAAATCAAGCTTTTCAGGTTGTTGGTTTGGACTGGCGAGAGCATGTTGTTTCTGATGAGAGCTTACTAAGACCATCAGAAATTATGGAAAACAAAGGTGACTCTAGCAAGGCAAAAGACAAGTTGGGCTGGAAACCGACATTACTTATGAATGATGTGATACAAAAAATGATTGAAGCCGAATTGAAGTGAGATAGAGGATAAGATGAGTGAAGTAACACGTGTATATGTTGCAGGGCATAATGGTATGGTGGGTTCTGCCATTGTTAGGCAATTAGAAAAAGTAGATGGTGTGGCGTTGATTACTCAATCATACGCTGATTTGGATTTATGCAATCAACAAGCCACACAAGATTTTTTCAAAGAAAATAAGATTGATCAGGTGTATTTAGCGGCTGCGAAAGTGGGCGGTATTCATGCTAACAATGAATATCCTGCTGAATTTATTTATCAAAATATGATGATTCAAGCCAATATCATCCATGCCGCGCATGAAAATGCTGTGCAGAAGTTATTGTTTTTGGGTTCATCGTGTATTTATCCGAAGGCAGTAGAGCAGCCGATGAAAGAAGAGGCATTGCTCACCGACACGCTTGAAGCCACCAATGAGCCTTATGCCATTGCCAAGATTGCAGGCATTAAACTTTGTGAAAGTTATAATCGCCAATATGGGCGAGACTATCGCAGCGTAATGCCGACCAATTTGTATGGTGACAATGATAATTTTCATCCTGAAAACTCGCATGTGATTCCAGCCTTGATGCGCCGCTTTCATGAAGCCAAACTGAATGGTGATAAAGAAGTTGTGGTTTGGGGAAGTGGTACACCCATGCGTGAGTTTTTGCATGTGGATGATATGGCTAGGGCTTGCATTCATGTGATGAACTTGGATGCCGAGACCTACCAAGCGCACACACAACCCATGCTTTCGCATATCAATGTAGGCACAGGTGTGGATTGTACAATTCGGGAAATGGCTGAAACCATGAAAGAAGTGGTGGGTTTTGAAGGTGCGTTGGAGTTTGATGCAAGTAAACCTGATGGCACACCAAGAAAATTGATGGATGTATCGCGCTTAGAGAAATTAGGCTGGAAATCACAAACGTCATTGCAAGATGGCTTAAAAATGACGTATCAGTGGTTTTTGGTAAATCAGGATAAGTTTAGAAAATAAAAAGATATGTTACGACAACCCCTTAGGCTATGTTGTTTCTTGTTTTGAATATTAAAAGGAGGGTGTTATGTTCATCGATAAAGTGGTAAAGCAAGCTCAAGATCCGCTGCTTCACTATTTGCAGCAGCACCCTGAAATCAAGCAAGCGATTCTTTTTGGTTCATTGGCACGAGGCTGTGAACATGTCGAGAGTGATGTCGATTTGGCTGTTGCCTTGGATGATGTACTGGGTGCGGATGAAAAAATAGCTATGATTGAAGATATTGCGCTTGTGATGGGGCGTGCTGTGGATTTGATAGATCTTAGGGCAGTTGGTGAGCCTTTGTTGGGGCAAATTGTACGGCATGGTAAGCAGCTTGTGGGTGATGAGACGATGTATGGGGATTTACTGAGCCGCCATGTTTTTGAGCAGGCTGATTTTATGCCATATCGCCAGCGTATTTTAGATGCGCGGAGGTCGGCATGGATCGGGTAGTCATCGAAGAAAAGCTGGAATCATTGCGTAAGTGTTTATCGAGAATTGAGCAAAAATGCCCGCAGGATGTGGCGCAATTGTTTGATAATGTAGACTTGCAGGATATTATCACCCTGAATTTGACACGAGCAGTGCAATGAAGTGTTGATATTGCAGCGCACTGGATTGTAAGTTTAGAAGAAATATCTGCGCCAGATACCATGGGTGGTATGTTTGAGGCATTGGCAAAACATGGTTATTTGGATGGGAATATTGCTGAGCGTATGCGAAAATCTATAGGCTTTCGAAATATTGCAGTGCATCAATATGAAGCGATTGATTGGCAGGTGATGTATGCTATTTGTCAATATCACCTTGGCGATTTCACACAATTTGCTAAGGTCGTTTATGCGACTTTGCAGAAGGACAATGGTCATTTGGGTGTTTAAATATAGATGTTTATCAATAGATATGGGAGTTAGTCCTGAAAAGGTCTGCAAACCAACAGGGTCAGACTTGATTTATGGAGTTCGAAGAGGAAGTAGCTTTTTTGGTAAGGGGGATATTATGTTGAAATGCGCGAAACAAGACCCGATCCCAGATGTTCCAGATATTGAAAATAAGTAAGTTTAGAGGCTAAAGTGAAAGTTCAAACAGTAAAAGGCGTCTCCTTTGAGGGGGGAGGTGATATATCCATATTAGATAGTGCTTTGGCATCAGGGCATGTGTTTGAATACAGTTGTAAAAATGGTCAGTGTGGTGTGTGTAAAGCGGAGCTTATTGAGGGAGAAGTTGTTGAAATACAGCCACAAATTGCTTTATCTGAAATAGATAAAGAGCAT
>DQSL01000049.1 GCA_015663235.1 Mariprofundaceae bacterium | reverse complement strand
CGGTGGTGGCGCTTGCAATATCCTACTTCGCAAACAAAAAGAGATTGCTATTTGTTGAAAAAATCCTAGCTAAACCCAGCAGCAAGCATACACTACAGGGTAAATACACCTAAAGAGGAGTGTTCACATTACTTGGCTCACTAGTTGTTTAGTTCCGAATTCTTATGGATTTAGTTATCATTTCCTAAAAGGAGTCAAATTATGGGAAGTATACAGCATGCTAACGCCAAGACCACGCCACGAATCAGAAAAGAAATACAAGCGTCTAATGAGACAATCGCAGTCTTAGCCAAGCGTTTATCTTTGAACCCCAAAACGGTGATCAAATGGAAGAATGCATCCTCGGTTGAGGATAAAAGGAGTGGTCCAACCACGCCTCGATCCACGGTATTTAGTGAGCAGGAGGAGCAGGTTATTTGTGAGTTCAGAAGAGTCACACGCTTTTCACTTGATGATGTTTTTATCGCTTTAATTGATAACATTCCTACGCTGACACGCTCTAATCTTCACCGTTGCCTGGTAAGACATGGCTTGAACCGTTTGCCTAAAGAAGAACAACCGAACAAGGCTAAGAAATCCTTTAAAGACTATCCGATTGGCTATGTTCATGTGGATATTAGTGAAGTGCATACGCAAGAAGGAAAAGCTTACTTGTTTGTTGGCATTGATAGAGCTACCAAATACACTTATGTAGAAGTGTACACCAAGATGACCCAAGATAACGCCTGCCTGTTTTTACAGAACTTCATTGCAGACTGCCCCTTTATCATTCACACACTACTCACTGACAATGGAGCACAGTTTACTTACAAATTATTGGCAGAGCACCTGCAACCTAAAAACAAGGTTCACCCGTTTGACCAAGTATGCCTTGATGCCAAGATTGAACACCGCTTAACCAAGTTTAGGCACCCTTGGACCAATGGTCAGGTGGAGATTATGAACAAGGTAATTAAAGAACATACCGTTAAACGATACCATTATGAAACACTGGAAAGCTTGAAGCATCACCTCATGAGTTTTTTATTACTTTACAACCACCAACGAAAACTTAAAGCTCTAAAATATCAAACACCTTATGGTAAAATGATTAAGCTTTATCAGGCTATGAATGAACAAGATAAAACAACATTCTTTAAATCAAATCCAGACCATAAGAATATGGGGCTAAACATCTAGTCATTCCCGTGAAGGCGGGAATCTAGGATTGTTTATTGTGGATTCCCGTCTTCACGGGAATGACGGTTAAATTTAGTGAACTTCTGCCATCAAAATAAAAGCTAAGTTTTAATCCGACAAAGCCCTTCAAAATCGCAATAGGTGCAGCTTTGGGTGTTTTTTGGTGTTACGGTTGCTTCACCAGCCATAAACTCATCGGCAAGGTTGTTTAAAACCTCTCGCCAGTGTTGGGTGAGCTCTTGCCAGTCTTCAGGTTGCCCTGCTCTTCCTTTAAAGGCTTTGATACCTGTTAAAATATCGGGTGCTTGGGCAAAACCTTTAAACCCCAAACCTTGGTAACGGACTTGGGCAAAGGCTAGGGCATCCACAGTTAGCCCTTTATCTTCTTCGGCAAGTAAATATGCGGGCAGTTGTGGTGCATCAGGGCGATCACCCAAGGCTTTGCCAGTAATGGATTCACCTGTTTTGTAATCCAATACAATACGGTGACCGTTAGCATCTATATCCACACGGTCGAGTTTGGTATGCAAGACAAGATCACCCAGCTTCACATCGCGCCATACTTCGCGCTCAACCACTTTAAAGGGCGCGCGCTCAGCTTCGAGCAATAACCAATCTCGAATAAGGCGGCTTAAACGCCTTTCTTCCAACGCTTTGGTACTTTGCCCCACAAAGCGGCTCAAACTGCGCCATGCGCTTGAAATACAGCTTTGAATTTCAGCGTCTAATATTTTGGCATCAATCAAATCCGAAAGCCGTTGTTGACTGGGATGTTTTTGCCAAAAGTCTTCCAACACTTTATGCAAGAGCGTGCCTTGCTCGCGGCTGTTCAAACCTGCGCTGGGGGCTTCCAAACCTTCAAGTTTGAGTCGATATTTGGCAAAAGCTTGAAATGAACATGCCGATTGCGCAGCCAAAATACCCGTGCCGCCGCGAATGCTTTCATCTTTGGCAATGGGCATAGCGACATCTTCAATGTTCATCATTTTGGGCTGCTGTTGTTGCAATATGCTGGCATAACGCTGGCTGGCATAGATTGTTTCTTCGCCTTGTTGTAAGTCAGCCAAAAGGGGAGAAGGTTGTGTTTCTTGATGTTCGCGCACTTTGGCATAACTGACATGAATATTGGGCGCAACAAACATCATATTCTGCCAAATGGTTTGCGCATAATCCCATTCGCGTTCGCTGTTGGCGTGTGGTGTTTGATATTGCACTTGAATATCCACGGGGATAAGCGGGTGCGGCTTGGCAGCAGGCGGCCAAGTGTGGTCATCCATGCTGATGATAAATGCCTCATCGAATTGAAGGTTACTCGCTTCCAAAAAGCCCATGACTTGGATATTGGCAAGCCCAGGGGCAGGACGAAATAATTGCTCGTAGGCATACTCTTGCAAGCGTGCCAAAGCTTCTGCCCAAGTCAGCTTCCCACAAAAATCATCCAGCCCACTTAGTTGATGTATCATGTCTTTCCAGCCCTGTAACTGTGCGTTTTCATGTGCTAAAGTGATGCCTTCAAAACAAGCGAATCCTGCAAGTAAGGTATCCGCTTGGTGTAACCAATAGGATAAATATTGTCTGCCTGAAAAGCGGTCGGCATCGGATAAAACATAACTAAAATCTTGCAATATTTCTTCTAACACAGGGGTTTTTATTTCATGATGTTGGATGATGATTAGCAGTTGTTTGAGGCTGATGGCTTGGTTGTTATTGGCACGAATGCTTTTGTCTAAGGCTGCTCTTTGGGCTTGCTCGTCAGCAAAAGCTTTGAGGTAAGGCGTGTGCAGCAATTGGCTGATGCTTTGGCTCTGCCAATCGCGTTGCAGGGTGAGTGATAATAAGTTTAGTGCTGCTTGAATCATCGGCTGTTTGGCAAGCACTGAGCCTAAAGACAGGTTAAAAAACTGACCTTCAAGCTCGGTTTCAGCGCGTAAACTTAGCTCTGGCGCTAGCTCTTCGCTGAATATTTGGCTGACGACTGCCGCGCGCTGTTCTAAGTCTGGAATGAACACAGCAATGGTTTTATCTTTGTTCGCAGCCACAATATTGCGAATATGCTGGCAGACCAAACGCAATTCGCTTTCATCATCGTGATAGGCTTGCAACGTAGGTTGCGTGGGGTGATCATCTTGGGCGACTTGCAACACTTCAAAGCCTGATGCTTGGATATGCTGCAAATATTGTATTTGGGCAGGGTTTAATGCATCAAAACCATCCAAAACAAGTGTTGAAGTCGAAAGCATTGCTTTTTTCTCACATAAAGTAGCTAAAAGCTGATGCCTTTGCACAAAGTTTGGATTGTTTTGTTGTATGCGCGTTGCCACTTCATTTGCCCAACGCCATAAGGCTTGATGTTCATCACCACCTGTTTGTAAACAAACAGGGTCAATAAAATAATCGGCAAGAATTTGCCAAGCACCCATGGCTTGTTTCGCCAAAGATTTGGGCTGAAGCACTGAAGTTTGCGCATCATTTGCCACCACATCACGCCAAAACAAGGCTTCTTGCTGTGGGGTGAGAAGTAAGCCATGCTCTTGTTCAAACCATTGGTTTTGCAGCCATATTGACCAAGATTTGATGTCAGGTGTGCGCCAAGCTGCTTTTCCTTGCTTGATTTGAGTGGCTTCAAACTGTTGCAGGCGAAAGCGGGCAAGCCTTTGGTTGACAGTTATCCACTTCGCCCCTGTACTTAATTGCTTTTCAAGTTGCGATGGCGAGAGGGTAGGAAACATCAATAAAATTTATTCTTTAGGAACGAGTGTTTGCGCAGGAACAAAGCTTCCTTCCGCATCAATATGCGCAGGGATATAGACTTGATCTGAAGCTGGCGTGTCGTCCATCTGCCACAGCAAAAGCCCTGTGCACACCATGCTCACGGCAATCCAAGCAGTAATAAACAAGCGCGAAGGGCGAGCTGTTGGTTTGGGTGTTACATCAATGATTTCAGGCTCATTTTTCTTGCTAAGCCATGTATAGCGCACGCGATACCACAGCAAGCGCAAGAAAAGCATGATGAGAGCGGGACCAAAAAAACCTAAAAGTGAAATAAATAAGAAACGCATCATGTTTGCAATAGTACCTTAATTTTCTGCGCATATGCAAGCGGGTCTATTTCTCTGCCGTCGCGTTGTGATTCATAGACTGTTTCTGCCAACACCTCTAAAATCATATGCAATACATCATGCCTGTCTGCTCTTTTTTCTATCATGTGCAACGCCATCAACTTGGCTGCTTCAATGGGTTGCTTGGTGGCAAGCTGCTCTTCAATGGATAGATGTAAAGACAAGTGCAAATAAGGGTTCATGCCGTCATCAACTTGGAAGTCACGGTCTAAAAAGTCTTCCATGTCATCAAAAAAATGATGGTATTCAGGATGCATTTTGATGACTCTCGCAATGCGAACCTCCAAAGCATTTAAGGGTAAATCAGCCAAAGATTTTTGCCAAGCATCCCAAAAGATTTGCCTATGTGCACGAAGCAACTTTCGGTCGGGCTGAGGTTTGGTTTCATTCATTGGAGAAAGGTAAGTTGTGCTTGTACTTTTGTCGAGCATGTAAAAATGATTGCCGACTGTGCTATATATTATATACTTGCCTTTATGCCTACTTTAACCATTCAAAGCGAGCAAGGAACGCAAAGGATACCCCTCCAAGGCATGGTAAGCATTGGTAGGCATCCCAAAAACACTATTTGTATTGATGAAAGCGAGATTTCTAAACAACATGCCTGCATTCAAGAAGTTGATGGAAAGTATATTTATAAAGACTTAAACAGCTCAAACGGCTCATATTTTAATGAAATTCGTATCCAAGAACATATTTTTAAAAATGGCGACTGCATTCGTGTGGGTCACACCCAATTAAGCTTTCATGCTGAAACAAGCATCCTTAAAGACATCAATAAACTGGTTACATTCGAGCAGTTTGATGGCAGTGAAACCACAGACTTCCAAGAAAAAATTGAAATCTCTGCCTTGGAAAACTTTCAACCTGAAAGTGAAATTCACGATGCCAAACTGTTGCGTATTGATTATGAGAAGCTGAGGTTGGGGCAGGTATTGCTTCAACATATTGGTCTTGAAAGGGATATTGATAAGCTACTCAATATCATTGCCAAACATCTCACGCCCATGTTTTCGGCGGATAGGTGCGTCATCTTATTATTGAATAAAACTGGCGTGTTAGAGGTCAAGGCAGTATTTACGCTCGAAGCTTTGGATGCGCCTATTATTGTGTCACAATCGGTTTTAAAAGAGGTGCAGCAGTCCAAGTCGGCAGTGCTGCTTTCCAATACAGAAAAAGAAGATGAAATTGCTCAGGTCTCCTCTCTAAAACTAATGGGTATATCATCTGTCATGTGCGCACCAATTATTCATGATAATGAAGTGCTTGGTGCTATTCACCTTGATTTAAGCACTGGGCAAGGGGCTTTTACTAAAAAAGACCTACAATTGCTTGGCGGCATTAGCAACTACATTGCGATGAGTGTTGCCAATGTGGGGCTAACCAAAAGCATCGAACGTGAAGTGAAGCTACAAGCCCAATTTGAAAGGCTTTTATCACCGAGCATTGTTAAACAGTTGGTGTCTGGAAAACTAAACATTGGGCAGGCTGGTGAATTGCGCGAAGTTACGATTATGTTTGTTGATATTCGTGGTTTTACCCGCATGAGCCACAAAACTTCGCCAAAAGATGTAGTGAGCCTATTGAATGAATACTTTGAACGTGTGGTGGAAATTATTTTTAAATATGGTGGCACGGTAGACAAGTTTATGGGTGATGCGGTGATGGTGCTGTTTGGTGCACCGCTTTCCATGAAGCTACAAGCTGATGCCGCAGCATTTTGCGCTTTAGAAATTCAAGCCATGCTTTCCATTTGGAACAAAGCGCGTGTGAAAAACAAGCAAGGGCTGATTCCTGTTGGCATTGGCATGAATAGCGGGGAAGTCGTTGTGGGGGCAATTGGCTCAAGCAAAACCATGCAATACACTGTGGTGGGAAATGCGGTTAACGTTGCGTCTCGGTTGACCAGCATCGCCAAAGCAGGGCAAATTATTGCCAGCCATCAAACCATGAAACAATTAAAAACAAAGGTGAACTTCAAAGCATTACCACCGCAAAACATTAAGGGTATTGCTGATAGAGTACAAACTTATGAAGTCATAAGTTTAAGCACTTGAACCTTTCCTCATCTGAACAAAACTTACGCAAGCTTCAATACCGTTTAAAACGGCAAGGTATGCTGGAATTAGATGTTTGGCTATCAGGGCTTAACAGCGCTTTAGCCTTAGGTAATCAAGGTGTATTACAAAGTGTTGAGCAACTACTGAGCCTTGAAGTTCCAACGCTTCTTGCCATGCAATCAGGGCGCGAACCTATTCCTAAGGAGCTACAACCATGGTTAAATATGCCTTAACATGTGTTTTATTGCTGTTGACGGCATGTGCAACCAATGAACCACCGCAAGAAAAGGTGCAACATGAAGTGAGTAGCACACAGGCCTTACCCATGCTACATATTCAGCCTGAGGTTTATGATTTGGGTGATATTAAAGAGGGTGAGACTGCCATTGCCACATTTCTTATTCGCAATAACAGCACTAAACCGATTCAACTGGTAGATATTCAATCTTCGTGTGGCTGCACGGCGGCGGAGCCTGATAGTTATATGATTATGCCCAATACTTTCACACAATTGAAAGTGACCGTTGATACCACTGCAAAACAATCGAATATTAAAAAGTTAATTACGGTGAGGGATTCATTGGGTAATCAGGCGACAGCTTTATTGCAATTTAACGTGGTTGAAAACCCACATTTAAGCTTAACTCGGAAAGTACAAGGTATCTTTGATGGTAAGTGCGCATCCTGCCATTTTGACCCTTTGTTGAAACAGCAATCGGCTGCTAAAATGTATGAAGTTGGTTGTGCCATGTGCCATGGTGCTGATGCAGAGGGTGCCTACGCACCAAAACTAAAAGGTTATGCATCATTATCCGCTTTGAAAGCCATCATTAGTGATGGTGTTGGCAAACCGCAGATGCCAGGGTTTGCACATGAAAATGGCGGACCTTTGACGCAAATACAAATAGAAATACTAAGCAAATGGCTGGTCAGCTTACCTGAATAAAAATAAGAAAAAAATAGGTTGATGCAATCACTGTGAAGCAAGCTACACTGCGCGACGTATGGCTACGCTTAACGTGAAGGAGAATACATATGCCTTGGAATCAAAATCAAGACAATAACCCATGGGGAAATAAACCCAATGGTTCATCGGGTGGGGGAAACAAAGAAACACCACCCGATTTGGATAAGGTTTTGAAAGACTTGAATGACCGCTTTGGTGGTTTTTTTGGCGGTGGCAAAGGTGGAGATAATGGCGGCTCCCCAGAAGTAAGCAAAGGTATGCTTATGACTTTGATTGGCGTGGCTTTTGTCGCATGGCTTGCATCAGGCTTTTATATCGTTGCAGCCGATGAAGAAGCTGTGGTGCTTAGATTTGGGCAGCATCAAGATACACGTAGCCCTGGTTTGAACTGGCATCTGCCTTACCCGATTGAAACGGTTGAAAAAATACCAACATTATCTGTGCAACGTTTAACCATTGGTTTCCGTACATTTGCTGATGGACGTACACGAAAAATGAACCAAGAGTCATTGATGTTAACCAAAGATGAAAATATCGTGGATATTTCATTCGTAGTTCAATATAAAATCTCTGATATTGAAAAATACCTGTTCCAAATTGATGCAACTCAAGCGGTTCAAACCGTGCGTGACGCAGCAGAAAGCTCGATTCGTGAAGTCATTGGTAGGACATTGATTGATGATGTGATGACGGATAAGAAAGCGGAAGTTGAAGACCAAACGCGTGCAGGTATTCAGAATATTCTTGATACTTACAACGCTGGTATTCGTGTGACCACGGTCACCTTGAAAGATGTGCAACCACCAGAGCGTGTGAGCAAAGAATTCAAAGATGTGGCAAGTGCGCGAGAAGATAAAGAGCGGGCAAAAAATGAAGCTGAAACTTATGCCAATTCGGTGATTCCGAATGCGCGTGGTGAAGCCAAGAAAATGATTCTTGAAGCTGAAGCCTACGCTAAAGAAGTGGAAGATAGAGCGATTGGTGAAGCGGATAGGTTTAACAGCTTGTATCAGGCATACAAAAAAGCACCTGAAGTGACACGTAAACGTTTGTACCTTGAAACCATGGAAGAAGTATTGGCAAATGCCGATAAAGTTATTATTAATAGTGCAGTCGCGAATCAAGTTATGCCATACTTGCCTCTGAATCGCGCTGGTAAAGTGGAGGCTAAATAATGAGTCCTAAACAATTAATCACAGGTGTTGTTATTGCCGCAGTATTTATATTTGTTAGTCGCAGTGCCTTTATTGTCGATCAACGCGACCAAGTATTGGTCATGCAGTTTGGTAACATTACAGGCGCACCTATTGTTGAGCCAGGTTTGCATTGGAAGCTTCCTTGGCACAACACGGTTGTTTTTGATAAACGACTATTAGCCAGTGATGACCTGCCCAATGAAGTGATTACCAAAGATAAGAAGAAAATTATCGTGGATAGCTTTACACGTTGGAAAATTATTGACCCACTTAAAGTGTTTCAGGTAGCGAAAACACGTGAACGTGTTGAATCACGGATGCAAGATGTGGTGAGCGCAAAAGTACGGGAAGTATTGGGTCAACATACCTTGCATGAGATTGTTACAGGTGGTGAGGGTGGTGACAAACGCACTGAATTGATGGTTTCCATTCGTGACCTTGCTGGTGTAGATGCTGCCAATTTGGGTATTGAAATTGTTGATGTGCGTATCAAACGTGCTGATTTACCTGAGCAAAACTCCGAATCTGTATTCCGTAGAATGAAAGCGGAACGTCAGCGTATTGCCAAGCAATACCGATCTGAGGGTGAAGAAGCTGCCAAAGAAATTCGCGCAACTGCGGATAAAGAAAGTAAGTTTTTGCTTGCTGATGCTTATAAACAGTCTGAAATCATCAAGGGTAACGCAGATGCGAAATCGACAAGAATTTATGCATCTTCGTATAAACAAGATGCTAAATTTTATGCTTTCACACGTTCTTTGGAAGCCTATAGAAAATCGATGGCAAGCCAAAGTCGTGTAGTGTTATCACCAAGCTCTGAATTCTTTAGGTATTTCGAGAAATCTAAATAAAAAACTCACATGAATGATTTGTGGGTAGCTTTAGGTCTAGTTTTGGTTTTGGAAGGGGTGCTTTACGCACTCTTTCCGCAAGCCATGATTAATATGCTTAAAAAAATACCGCAAATGCCAGTTTCATCGCTTAGGTTTATGGGTTTTTGTTCCATTGCCGTGGGCTGGATGATTGTCTGGTGGATGAAACACTAAGAAAAACATGTTTAGGGCTTGAAAAAGCTATCCTGCAACACTATCTAAACCTTACATATATTCAGCTTATACATATCAAGAGGTACACATGTCTAAAGAAACCATGAATTTCCAAACAGAAGTCAAACAACTTTTGGATTTAATGATTCACTCCTTATATTCCAACAAAGAAATCTTTTTACGTGAGTTGATTTCCAACGCATCTGATGCTGCCGATAAGCTTCGCTTTGAAGCAACGACAGATGATGCCTTGTTTGAAGGTGATTCCGATTTACATGTATTTGTAGAATTCGATAAAGATGCCAAAACCATCACGGTGCGTGACAATGGCATTGGCATGAACCATGAAGAAGTGATTGAAAACATTGGTACAATTGCTCGCTCAGGCACCAAAGAGTTTTTTGGACAGTTATCTGGTGATGAAGAAAAAGATGCACATCTGATTGGTCAATTCGGAGTTGGTTTTTATTCATCATTTCTTAT
>DQSL01000110.1 GCA_015663235.1 Mariprofundaceae bacterium | reverse complement strand
ATTTTGGCAGCCAATGCCAAAGATATGCAAGCAGCCGAAGAGAATAATCTTGAAGCAGCCTTGAAAGACCGCTTGGCACTGGATGAAAGCCGTGTGGAAGCTATGGCAGAAGGTTTGGAGCAAGTTGCGGCATTGCCAGACCCAGTAGGCGCGATTTCTGACTTGGTGTATCGCCCATCAGGTATTCAGGTGGGACATATGCGTGTGCCTTTGGGTGTGATTGGTATCATCTATGAATCTCGCCCTAATGTGACGGCGGATGCAGCGGCGTTGTGCCTTAAATCAGGCAATGCCTGTATTTTACGGGGTGGTTCTGAGGCGATTCATTCCAATCGTGCCATTGCCAAATGTTTGCGTGCGGCAATTTCCGAAGCAGGTTTGGATGAAAATGTGGTGCAACTGATTGATACCACCGATAGAGCTATGGTTGGCGCGTTGATTACTGCCGATAAGTATGTGGATGTGATTATTCCGCGTGGTGGACCTGGTCTTATCAAACGTATTTCGGCTGATGCAAAAGTGCCTGTGATTAAACATTTAGACGGCATTTGTCATGTGTATATTGATAAAGCTGCGGATAGGGATATGGCAGT
The DNA here is from genome assembly GCA_015663235.1 of Mariprofundaceae bacterium. Lineage (GTDB taxonomy): Bacteria > Pseudomonadota > Zetaproteobacteria > Mariprofundales > Mariprofundaceae > Ghiorsea. Next base: position 12,467 of record DQSL01000110.1, on the reverse strand, counting down.
GAACATTGCAATCAATGCCAAAACGCACCGTTATGGCGTGTGTAATGCCATGGAAACATTGTTGGTGCATCAAAATGCGGTGGATTGTTTGCCTGAAATTATCAATCAACTTCTTGAGAAAGATGTTGAGGTGCGTGGGTGTGTGCGTACACAAGCGGTGAATGATGCTGTGGTTGCAGCCACGGATGAAGATTGGGCAACAGAATACCTAGCGCCTGTATTGTCTATTCGTGTGGTTGATGATGTTATGCAAGCCATAACTCATATCGAGCAGTACAGCTCATCACACACCGAAACCATTGTCACGGCTGATTATGCCACAGGGCAGATGTTTTTACGCTGCGTGGATTCTGCATCCGTGATGTGGAATGCCAGCACGCGTTTTGCCGATGGTTTTGAATATGGTTTGGGTGCTGAAATTGGCATTTCAACCGATAGATTGCATGTTCGTGGCCCTGTTGGTCTTGAAGGTTTAACCAATCAAAAATGGATTGTGTTGGGCAATGGTGAAATCCGAGGTTAGTACGGGATTATAATGATAGTACAGAATAAAAAAGAGTAGAGTGTAAGCCCTACTCTTTTGCGTTTAAAAAGTGGGAAGTCAACCCTCACCACGCATATATTTGCCATTGTATTTAATCATAGCGCGGATTTCTTTGACGTATTCTTGTCCACGTTCTGAGTATTTGCTTAAACCTGCGGCAAGTTCATAGGCGGATGCTGTTTTGCCTTCTGCGCGAGCTTTGGCTCGGATGTTACGCAAGTCTTTGTATACACGACCTGTATTGAGGTTGCGTAAATAACTGCGCACTGAAAGTTGTGGTGATTTAAATGATGCAACTTCATGGGTGCTGCCCGCATTACGGCGCGCTGGCACTAATCCACAACCTTTGCTGAAACACCATTGCCCGAACAAGTTGTTGGCTTTACGGGCAAAACGTGATGTGCCCCATGCTGATTCATTGGCAGCTTGTGATAATACCAACTCAAGTGGCACAGTATCCACGCGTTTGAATAGCTCATCCCAAGGCACTGAACCATCCTTGTTTGCTGATAGGCGATAGCTTTTAAGTAGCTTTGCCAACTGTTGTTGCTCATTGTTATTTAAGCTATTTTTGGTTTGTAGCTTGCGCAGTATATTACGTTGATTGGTGATGCGTTGATTCTCAAAAGCCACCATAGGTCGCAAGGCATTGAAGAATTTACGTTTTTTGGTTTTAACATCTTTTTCATCACGCAGGTCAGGGATACTTGCTGCCATGGTTGTGGAAGTGCTTGGCACGGGCGCACTTTCTGCGGCAGCAAATGTGCTGTAACAAAATGTTGAGCAGGCGATTGCACCGATAATAATGATGTTTTGTTTCATGTTTCTTTCCTTTGGGTTGCTATATTTTATAACTGGTAATGCTTCATTTGCGCGAATATTTTATTCGGATATTTCACCCTGCCTTTTGACCCATTGTAAGCAGCCAAAGCTTTGCCCACACCACGGTAGCGTTTGATGTAACGCTTTAAAATGGTCGTGCCATAACGAATATTGGTGTTGATATTAAACAAGTCATCTTGCGGGCTTCCCAACTCATGTTTCCAAAAAGGCATCACCTGCATTAATCCCTGCGCACCGACCACGCTTGTGGCAAAGGGGTCAAACCGAGATTCAACGGTAATCAAAGCAAGCACCAATGCGGGGTCAAGTCCTTGGCTGTGCGCATAAATCCAAACCCATGTTGCAATGGATTTCGCTTCATGTTCGCTGGTATCAAACTGCATGATAACAGGTAAAACATGTGCCATCCACGCGACTTGCTCTGAAGCTTCTACCATGCCATTGGCTGTTTGTGTCGCATTGGTGGCTTCCGCGTCACGACTTTTTAAATGTTGAAAACCACCTTGTTGTTGGAGGATGTGTAGTTGTGCTGTGTCTTGGACAAGGTGTTGTTTTTCTTCATCGGTGCTTTGCAACATGAGTGGCAAAGAGACAAGAAAACCAAAACCCAATATCACAATCAGACCGCCTTTGTGTTTGGCGGTCATGAACTGTTTAAAGCTTTGGCTCAGTTTGTCTCCTGCTTTAAGCTTTCAAGCATAGATAATGCCTTCTCACACACAACATCTGGCGCGGCTTCTTCTTTGCCTCCCCAGCGGGTTTTTATTTCCAAAGCATTGTTATCCAAACCACGGTCACCCACCACAATGCGCAGTGGAATACCTATCAGTTCGGCATCTTTAAATTTCACACCAGGGCTTTCTTTGCGATCATCCCAAACCACATCCACATCAGCATCCAAAAGTTCGTTATAAATCTTTTCTGATGCGGCAAACGCTGTTTCAGATTTACCCAATGTAATTACAGAAATTTGGAAAGGCGCTAAATTTACTGGCCACATAATACCATAGTCATCATTGCATTGCTCAACCACAGCCGCCATCAAGCGGGACACGCCAATGCCATAACAACCCATGGTGGCAACATCGCGTTTGCCTTGTTCATTTTGAAACAATACTTCCATCGGTTTAGCGTAAACTGTGCCAAGTTCAAAGATGTGACCCACCTCAATGCCGCGCGACATTTCGATACTGCCTTGGTTGCACTTGCCACAGGTGTCGCCAACTTTGGCTTCACGCAAATCGGCATAGGTGAGTTCACTTAAATCACGGCTGATATTTAAGCCAGTGATGTGATAATTGTATTTGTTTGCGCCTGCAATCAATCCGACTTCATTTTGCAGTGAAGCATCCATGAATACTGGGCAGTTCAAGCCGATAGGCCCTGCATAACCCGTGACTGTGCCAGCAGCTTCCAATTCTTCTTTGGATGCAAGCACAACTTCATCTGCGCCAATAGCTCTTGCAAGTTTAATATCTTGCACATTATCTGAGCCGCGAACACATGCCGCCACAACTTGCCCGTCTGCTTCACCACCGACTGCGACATAAATCAGTGTTTTTAATAAGGTTGAAGCTTCAACATTCAGAAATGATGCCACATCATTCACGGCCGTTTTCTTAGGCGTTTCCAGTTCCCCAAGCTCGGCATCAATGCCTTGGTAACTTGCTGGTGTGGACAATGCTTTTTCCACATTGGCAGCATAATCACATGCCGAGCAATGGGTGATTAAATCTTCCCCAGACTCTGCCAACACATGAAATTCATGGCTTGCTGAGCCGCCAATCGAACCATTGTCTGCTTCCACAGCGCGAAACTTCAAACCCAAACGATTAAAAATACGGTGGTAAGTTTCAAACATGTTTTTGTATTCAGCCGCCAAACATTCAGCATTGGCATGAAAGGAGTAGGCATCTTTCATCACAAATTCACGCCCGCGCATCAAACCAAAACGTGGGCGAATTTCATCGCGGAATTTGTTTTGCACTTGATACAAGTTCATGGGCAACTGTTTATACGATTTCAATTCACGGCTGACCAAATCACAAATGACTTCTTCATGTGTAGGACCAAGGCAAGACTCATGCCCGTGCCTGTCTTTAAACCTAAGTAATTCAGGACCATATTTGTCCCAGCGCCCCGATTTCTGCCAAAATTCCGAAGGCTGCACCATAGGCATCAATAATTCTTGCGCGCCAGCGCGGTTCATTTCTTCACGCACGATTTTTTCAATATTACGCAATACGCGCAAACCCAAGGGTAAATAATCATACACACCCGAAGTTACACGGCGAATAAACCCAGCGCGAAGTAAGAGTTGGTGCGACACTACTTCTGCATCAGCAGGGGTGTCTCTAAGAGTAGGAGAAAATAATTTAGAATAACGCATGGCGCTAGGCTAAAGCATACATGAAACCCTTCAAGCGGATTATTTTTTTGTGAAGTTGCTGTGATAATAGTGTGATAACTGACTTCTAGCGTTTGCATCATCTGTTCAAGGGGTGCTGATGTTAAAGATTATAGCTTTGATGATATTGTTGTTTCCAATGTTTTGTTATGCAGCGGATGTTGAAGAGAATATTAAACAACCCCTTTGGGAGTTTGGTGTTGGCTTTGGTGGCTCTTCTTTGCCACAATATATTGGAAGTGATGAGAGGTATGCAATCCCATTTGTTTTTCCATATTTGATTTATCGCGGAGAAAACTGGCGCGTTGATACTGCTGGCATTAAGAATAAAGTTGTTGATTCAGAGAAATATACGATTGAATTAAGCCTTTCTGGTGGGTTGCCTGTTCGCAATGACAACCAAGCAAGGATTGATATGCCTGAGTTGTTGTTGAATGCTGAAATTGGGGCGAAGCTGAATTGGTATTTATCGGAATCTGAGTATGAAAGTTGGATTGTTCGCCTACCTGTTCGGGGTGTTGTAGATATTGCAGGGAAATATAATGGCTGGGTCATAGACCCCGTGTTAACAAGGAAATACTATCATCCAGTGAAGCATGGGTTTTTAAAGACCTACGTGGATGTAGGCTTTCAATACAATTCATCACTTTATCACGAAACATATTACGGTGTGGATACCCAATATGTCACGCCGAACCGCGCTGCTTATCAAGCCAAACAAGGGTTGCATTCGTTATTTGCGAAAATGTGGATTAAATATCCTTGGAGCAAAAAGACTGAGGTTTTTGCAACCTTACAAGCCAGAAGTTTGGCAGCAGGTGTGGTTAGCGATAGCCCGTTGGTGAAAGACAACACTTATGCAACACTAACGTTGGGCGCGATTTGGTTGTTTTCAACATCCGATGAAATGGTGAGAATACGCGAGTGACTTGTATTTATACCTGTGGTTTCGTGCCATATTGGTTGTCCTCTTGACTTGGTGTCACGAGGAAAACCATTAACACAACAAGTAAAACCAGCATCAATATCATACCACCTAACATGAGCATTTGTGATTCTTGGAATATACCAATAATGGCAAACACCATGCCGATGTAGGGCGCAAGTTGAACCCAGCCTGAGCGACCCATATCATGCAAGCGGCGAGCGGTGATGCTTAGGCTTGGTACAATCACAGCAATGGAAAGTATGGTCAGGATGATTTGAAAGACATCGCTATTGAGTAGCCATGCCATGCCGCTTAGAACGATGTAAGATAGAAAATAAATCAAGGTAAACATCCAATATTCTTCGCGGGTGCTGCGCCCCGAAAACACACCATACAATTTGAAGGCATGGATGAAATGTTGCAAACCTCTTTGGAATAAATTCATTTAAGTATACACCCGATAGACGCTGGTGCGGGCAAGCACATCATGCAATGTTTGTTTGTGTGGGGTGATTAGAACACAAAACATGCTGGCAACGGGCAGCAAACTGCTTAGCCAGAAGAAAATATGGTTAAAGTTGCCAGTTTTTAAATAAACCATGGTTGTGCCTAATGAAATCAAGGTGATGCCAAAACCTAAGAAACGAATAGATGCGGCGAGCAGGCTGGGCTTGTTGCCTGTGTCAATATCGGCGACCATAAGTTTCCAGGTGCGCATGCCAGTGGTTGCGCCACTGCCCATATGCCAAAAGCCGACATAGTAGGCGTAGCTCACTGTAAAAAAGAGCAGGTTTTGCACCCATTTTTCAACACCGCTTTCCATGGTGGTTTCTATCATGGTGACGGGCAACGCCACGAATAAAAAAGTGACGGCAAAGAGGATGATTAAATCATACAAGGATGAATATACGCGCAAGCTAAAGCCTGCGACCTTTGCCTTGGGGCGTGCTGTTGGTTCACTCATGTAAAACTCCTGTGTTTCTTTTCCAAGCATCCAATGAAAGTAAAGCTTTGTCGGACACCATACGTCTGCGTTCGGATTTTTTCAGGCGCTTTTTGCCATCGCGTTTGGGAGCGGTGGGTAATAAACCAAAGTTGATGTTTGTGGGTTGAAAGCTGGATATATGTGTACCTGAAATATGACTTAACAATGCGCCCATAGCGGTATCTTCGGGCGGCACATTGGGTTCATCACCGCGCAATATATCCGCGATAAATCTGCCCGCCATTAGCCCCATGCTTGCCGATTCCACGTAACCTTCCACGCCCGTTATTTGCCCTGCAAACATAATGCGTGGTTCTTTTTTCAGGCGCAAAGATTTGTCCAGTAATAGCGGCGATTTGATGAATGTGTTGCGGTGCAAGCTGCCCAACTTGAAGAACTCTGCTTCTTCCAAACCTGGAATCATACGAAACACGCTTAACTGTTCGCCATATTTCATTTTGGTTTGAAAACCGACGATATTGAGCAAGCTTTTGGCACGATTATCTTGGCGCAGTTGTACCACGGCATAAAATTCTTCGCCTGTTTCAGGGTGCTCAAGCCCCACGGGTTTCATGGGGCCAAAACGAGGGGTGTCAATGCCGCGTTCAGCCATAACTTCAATCGGCATACAGCCATCAAAAAATGGCACATCTTCAAAATCTTTAAATGCCATGTATTCAGCGTTTAATAATGCATGGATAAAAGCTTTGTATTGTTCTTCATTCATGGGGCAATTTAAATAATCACCATCTTCACCCTCAATCACATTTTTATCGTAGCGTGATTTCCAATAAGCAATGTCCATATTCACGGTTTCAGCATCAACAACGGGTGCAATGGCATCGAAAAAGGATAAGTGTTCTTCGCCCGTCAACGTTTGAATATCTTGATACAGTGCATCGGAAGTCAAAGGCCCTGAAGCGATGAGCACGATACCATCTTTAGGGATTTCAGTGATTTCCTCCTTGATGAGGTGAATCAAAGGTTCAGCTTCAAGTTTGGCTGTCACAGTGCTGGAAAACAGCTCTCTATCCACTGCCATCGCACCACCCGCAGGCACTTTGCATTCATCACCTGTAAACATGATGAGCGAATCAAGCTGACGCATTTCTTCATGCAATAAACCGACTGCATTTTCCAAGTTGTCAGCGCGAAATGAGTTGGAACACACAAGCTCTGCGCATTTATCCGTTTTATGGGCTGGAGTCATGCGGGTTGGGCGCATTTCATACAAGTTGACCGCAAAACCTTGTCTTGCTAACTGCCAAGCCGCTTCTGAGCCAGCCAAACCTGCGCCGATGATGTGTATGGGTTGATTCATATCTTGTGTTCCTGTGCTTGATTCACTGTTTTGATGATAAGCGTATCATGCCAGTGGAATGTTTTGCAGCAAGAGCAGAGTTTGTTCAGATAGTTTTGTCATGCCGTACTAGATGCCGTATCAAGTACGGCATGATATGTTATTTTTACTTTGTCTTTATTTATTCCTTCGCTACGGCGCAGACGAACAAAGAAAAAAGTGGACGTGTTAAACTCACGCGTTTTCCTATTTAATAATTTATAGCGACTTTGGTAGCGACACTGTCCATAAGCGCCAGTTGTCAACTGTGTCGGTATTGGGTGCTTTGGGGTCGCGGTTGGAATGGAATATAATGGTGTTGTCATCCAACCATGCAGGGCCGCCATCGATGACACCTAGACCTGATGTGATGGTAGTGACTTTCCCCGATGCAATATCCAAGGTGTGGATAAAGGTTTGCAACACATCGCCACGACTATTGCGATTGGAAACAAATACCACACGTTTACCATCAGGGCTTAGGCTGGGTTCAACATCAGCATAAGTATTGGTTGTTAATTGTTTCAAGCCTGAGCCATCGCTGTTTTGCAGCCAAAGGTCGAAATTACCATTGGTTTCACGCACAAACACCATGCGTTTGCCGTCTTGCGATAATGAAGCATCAAAACCATCACTGAGCATAGAAACTTCATTTTCACCACGCTGAAAAGAAAATAAATAAGCTTGTTGGAAGCGGTTACTTAAGCCTTGTTGGGTTTGCGGGTAGCTGGACTTGAATGTCCACAGTTTGCTGTGATACATACGCCAAGCTTGTCCAAGAAGCTCATGGTGCAAGCGTTGGTCGGTAAACTGATTGATGATGCGTGGTGTGCGAGTGGTTTCTAAGGTGCTATCAAACACCCATGTTTGCGCTGAAACATCCAAATGATTGGGGACAAGCAAAGCTTGAAACGCACCTGTTGCAAGGGTTGTTTCTTGGTGTTCGTGTGACAACCACGGTGCGACATGACCCAAACGATTGCTGACATAAGCAATATCACCATTGCTTAAAGCGACACCATTACGCACTACTTCATTGGTAAAACGTGTGCTGATGTCTTTGGCTGTGCCATAAAGGTCAGTGCGGTGAAGGCGCATGATTTGATGTTCTTGATTCACGCGTTGTGTATAGACCAAATACTCACCAGCAACGGAAGGATAAGTCATGTTTGCCAAAGGACTACTGTACAAGGGCGTGAGGTTTTCTGCCCATGCTGGCTGCACAAAGAAACTCAAACAAAAAATAAAAATGTAACGCATGATAAAAACCTTCCTTTTTAATTTTATAGGCGGGAAAGTGCAATTTGTTGATGAAAGGAAGGTTAAAGAGAAGTGTCTATTCCTTAAGACGAATACCACCACTTTCTAAACTTATTTTCTTGCGTTTATATAAAGCACCAAGGGCTTTTTTAAACATACCCTTGCTCACGCCAAAGGCTTTTTTAATATCTTGGGGGTCGCTTTTATCATGCAATGCAAGGAAGCCGCCATTGGCTTTGAGTTTATATAAGATGAGGTCGGTGATTTCGCTTGTTTTTTCACTGGGTTTCATGTGTAGGCATACATCAATTTTGTGGTCATCCCGAATATTTTGGATAAAACCTTGCAACCTTTCACCATGTTTGATGCTGCGAATAGCTTCATGCTGATGCAATAGCCCAACATGGGTATTGTTGATAATCATTTGGTAGCCCAAGTCTGTTTTGTTGGCGCTAAACAACTCTACTTCTTGCCCAACTTGAAAGTCATCCAGCGATTCATCGTCTAAAAAGTCTCGAATTTTCATGGAAGCAATCGGGCGACCTGTGGTGCCATCTTGAAGAATATATACCACATAAGACTTGCCAACTTCGGGGCGGTGGGTTTGTTCATCATAGGGCAATAGTAAATCTTTTATCAGCCCCCAATTCATGAATGCCCCAGTGTTGTTTACATCCACGACCTCTAAAAAAGCGAACTCACCAACTTGCGCATAAGGTGTTTCGGTGGTGGCAATGATGCGGTCTTCGGAGTCAAAGTAGATAAACACATCAATGGTATCATCCACCTTCGCGCCTTGGGGAATATAGCGCAGGGGCAATAGAATTTCACCACGTTCTTCGCCACCATCAAGGTATAAGCCAAAATCGACTTCTTTGACGATACGTAAACTATTGATTTTTCCGATATGAATCATGGATGACTCCAATTAATAAAGATATGCAGATGCTGCTAAGCTCACACAGAATGTAAAGCAGGCATTCGACATCTTTTGTTATCCCTGCATAATCGCCGTCATGAAAATGATACCTGTTCTCTTGATTGCGTTATTCCTTACGAGTTGTGCCACTGCACAAAATGAATATGACCCGCTTGAAGGTATGAACCGCAGCGTTGATACGTTTAACACAGTGCTTGATGAGGCAACATTGCGCCCGATTGCCAAAGGCTATGTGGCTGCTGTTCCCCAGTTTGGACGTGACGTTGCGACCAATTTCTTTTATAATCTTCAAGAGCCAAATACGATTCTAAACAATGTATTGCAAGGCAAAATACACAATGCCTTGTCGGACACTGTTCGTTTTCTGGTCAACTCTACGGTAGGCGTTGCGGGTTTGTTTGATGTGGCTTCACATATGGGTTTACCACGGCACAAAGAAGACTTTGGGCAAACCTTGGCAGTGTGGGGCATGGGGCAAGGCGCATACATTGTATATCCGATTTTAGGCCCTAACTCAGTGCGCAACACACCAGGCACAATTTTAGCTTATGCCCTTGATGGAGCGACATACTTTTCCCTAGTCGCCAACGCGCCGATTACGATTGGACTTACGGCATTGAAATACATCAATGACCGAGCAAACATTGAAGACTTTGTGAAGATGCGTGATGAAATGGCGCTTGATGCGTATGTATTTGTGCGTGAAGGTTGGCGACAAAGTCGAGTCTACCATATTTATGATGGCAACCCACCTGCGCAGCAATCCACAGAAGATGACGATGATTCCGATGACTTCGATGATGACTTCGATGATGACTTCGATGACGAGTTTGAGGATGAATTCGATTGAATATATCCCCTGCAATACCATTGCTTCTCAAAGCTGCTTTAGATGCAGCACCCAAGCGTTTGGCAATAATAAACACCGAAGCCCACCCTTTATTGCCTGAACTTACACAACAAGCCGATGACTATTGCCTAAGCCAAACATTTAAACCTACTATTTTAGAACTCAAGGCTCTGGGTTTAACGACATCAGAAATTCAAGGGCAATTTGACCTTGTATTGTTGCTGCCCAGCAAAGATAAAAAACAAACATTGGGCTGGATGGCGCAAGCTTTCGCACACGTGTCCGATGGTGGCAAAGTGATGGTGGCTTGCGAGAATCAATATGGTGCGAAATCATACGAATCGGCGCTGAAGAAACTGGCAGGTTCGGTCGCGGCAACATCCAAAGCCAAGTGTCGTTTGTTTTCAAGCAAAAAAACATCAAGTCTCGATATTGTATTGCAGCAACAATGGTTGGATGAAGCTCGACCCAAAGTGGTTGAAAGTCATGATTTATGGGCGCAAGCAGGTTTATTTAGTTGGAAGAAAGCAGATGTTGGTTCGCAGCTATTGCTGCAATATGTGCCTGAATTGTCGGGTAAGGTGATGGATTTATGCTGTGGTTACGGGTTGCTGGCTGCGCATATCATCAAAACATCACCAAACATGACGCATTTATCATTGGTCGAAGCAGATAGTTTGGCATTGGATTGTGCAGCGAAAAATACGGCTGCTTTTGCAGATGTAAGCTTGTATCATTTGGATGCTGCCCATGAACTGTTGTCCAAACATATGAATGCTGTGGTGTGTAATCCACCTTTCCACACAGGGCAAAGTAGGGATGTGAAGCTTGGGCAAACGATTGTGAACAAAGCTTGTGGTGCGCTAACCCACGGTGGTGAATTGTATTTGGTTGCCAACCGTCAATTGCCTTATGAACATATACTCAAAGAACATTTACGTGAAGTACAATGTTTGGCAGCCCAAGATGGTTTTAAAGTGATTCGAGGCAAAAAATAATGGCACAAAAAATAGAGCGCTTAGAGAAAATCATGTCTCGCTTGGGTTATGGGGCAAGAAGGGATGTACCGCATTGGATTCGAGAAGGTTGGTTGACAGTTAATGGTAAAAAGCCCAAATCGGCATCAGTCAAAGTGTATGCTGGGGATGTTGAGCTTGATGGTGAGCCTTTGGATCACCCGTTTGGTTTGACAGTGGTATACCATAAACCTTTGGGCACGGTGTGTTCGCGTAAAGAAGAAGGACGCATTATTTTTGAAGACTTTCCAGAGCGTTGGTTGGGGCGTAAGCCACCATTATCCAGTGTGGGTAGGTTGGATAAAGACACATCAGGGTTATTGGTTGTCACCGATGATGGGCAATTGAACCATTATTTAACCAGCCCAAAACATAACATAGCCAAAACTTATGCGGTAACTTTGGATAGCCCACTTGTTGGTAATGAAGTTGAAACCTTTGCTGCTGGCACATTGATGTTGGAGGCTGATGATAAACCATGCCTACCCGCAGAGCTGACGGTGACAGGTGAAAACACAGTAAGCCTTGTATTGCATGAAGGGCGCTATCATCAGGTGCGACGTATGTTTGCAGCACTTGGTAATCATGTGACAGCCCTAGAGCGGACACATACAGGAAATTTATCACTTACATCACTCAACCTTCAGGTTGGTGAACATCAAACCATAGAAGTTGAAGCTTTAAAAAAGCTTATTGGATAAGTATTAAGCTTGGCACTCTGCGCGATACAAACATGGCGAAACGCTACAATTTGTGATGGTTAAGAAACATGGGTTATTACCTTCTGCAATTTGAATAGCATGAATCAAATCTGTTTTCTTGAGTTTTGATGCGCCTTTGATGTTGAAAGGTTTAGCGTGAGCTAAGAGCTCTTTTTTAGTGATTTTAGTTGTTGACATGGTGTCACCTTATAATACGGATTTTCGCCGCACCATAGTTAGGCAATATAAAAAGTCTATGGGCAGGATGAGTGACACCCATAGACTTAATGTTTTATTGCGCAGTTAATGAACCATTTAAAATAAGTGTGGTGGTTGTGCCTGAGCTTCCAGCCAGTGTTAAATCGGTGAAAGTGATTGTTTTTGTTGCTTTATCAATGCTTACACCTGTGATTTGTGTTGCACCATCAAAACCTGTCCAATTGTTAAAATTAAACACAGGGGTATGCACGCCTGAACTTACATTGACGGCATAACTTGTGCCTGCCGCAGCAATGGTTTCAGTGTAGGTGATGGATGTTGCATCCCCTGAGCCTGCAAGCGGATATTTTGTAACTTGTGTGACTTGACGACTCCCCCCAGCAGGTAACGTGCCACCTACCAAATATTTAGAGGAGAGGGGCATGAATTTTAAAT
>DQSL01000148.1 GCA_015663235.1 Mariprofundaceae bacterium | reverse complement strand
CTGGTGAAATCAGGCGAGAAAGTGAAGCTTGGTCAAACCATGGTTGAATGGGATCCATACACCATGCCATTGATTGCAGAAGTAGATGGTAAAGTTAGCTATGTTGACATCGTAGAAGGCAAAACCATCCGTGAGGAAGTCGATGAAGTCACAGGCATGTCTAGCCGCGTGGTTATTCAAGGCTCTGATGCTGGCTCTGCCGCACTTCGTCCGCAAATGCACTTGGTTGACCCCAAAGGCGCAGATGATGAGCCAATTATTATTGCGCGTACCAATGTTCCCGCACGTTACTTCCTATCGCCAGGTGCGATTATGAATCGTGAAAATGGTGAAGAAGTTCGCGCTGGTGATGTATTGGCGCGTATTCCACGCGAAACATCAAAAACCAAAGATATTACAGGTGGTTTGCCACGTGTTGTTGAATTGTTTGAAGCACGCAAGCCGAAAAACTTGGCATTTATTGCGGGCGCTGACGGTACGATTGTGTTTGGTAAAGATATTCGTGGTAAACGCCGCATTTATATTGAACCTGATGATGGTGGTGATGCGTTTGAGTATCAAATTCCTAAAGGTTCACACATCAATGTACAAGAGGGTGACCGTGTACGCCGTGGTGAGCGTTTGATGGAAGGTTCGCCTGCACCACACGACATCTTGAAAGTGTTGGGTATTGAAGCATTGTCCACCTACTTAACCGATGAGGTACAAGAGGTTTACCGTCTTCAAGGTGTGAAAATCAATGATAAACATATTGAAGTGATTGTTCGTCAAATGATTCGCCGCGTGCAAATCATGGATGCTGGTTCTTCAACTTATGTTGAAGGTGAGCAAGTAGAACGCAAACAGGTGGTGCGTCAAAACCGTAAACTTGAAGCCGAAGGCAAAGCGCCAGCACGTTTCGAGCCTGTGTTGCTTGGTATCACCAAAGCATCCTTGAATACGGAGTCCTTTATCTCTGCGGCATCATTCCAAGAAACAACCCGTGTGATTACTGAAGCAGCCTTGGCTGGTAAAGTGGATTGGTTGCGTGGCTTGAAAGAGAATGTGATTCTTGGTCGCTTGCTTCCAGCAGGTACAGGCATGGCAGTGCGTAATGCACCCAAGCCCCAAGGTGAAGAAGAGGAAGAGATTGTAGCTGAGGTCACGGAAATAGAAGCCGTTGTGGAAGATGTTTCAGAAGCTGAAGCTGTTGTTGAAGGCGAATCGAAAGAGGAAGCTTAAACAAACGGAAATAGGAAGGGGCAGCTTACAGGCTGCCTTTTTTGTTTTTTCATGGTTATAGTGTTGCACATATGCAGTGAGAGGTGAGTGATGTTACAGAAGTTTTTTGGGATGTTTTCAAGGGATATTTCTATTGACTTAGGCACAGCCAACACACTGATTTATGTGCGTGGTGAAGGCATTGTGCTGAATGAAGCATCGGTTGTAGCGGTGTATGAAGGTGGCGGCATGAAAAACCGCAAAGTGCTTGCGGTTGGCGAAGATGCCAAACGTATGCTTGGCCGCACACCAGACTCTATTCGCGCTATTCGTCCGCTCAAAGATGGTGTGATTGCTGATTTTGTGATTACCGAAGAAATGCTTAAACAATTTATTCGTAAAGTTCATAAACGCGCTTGGGGCATTTCACCGCGCATTGTGATTTGTGTGCCTTATGGTTCTACGCCTGTGGAGCGTAGGGCTATTCGTGATTCCGCACTCAATGCTGGTGCGCGTCAAGTTTTTTTGATTGAAGAGCCTATGGCGGCAGCGATTGGTGCTGGATTGCCAGTGACAGAGGCCAACGGTTCAATGGTTGTCGATATTGGCGGCGGAACTGCTGAAATTGCCGTGATTAGTTATGGTGGTATCGTATACTCCAAATCAGTACGCGTGGGCGGCGATAAATTTGATGAAGCCATCATCAACCACCTTCGCCGTAAATACAGTTTACTTGTAGGCTCGCCAACTGCAGAGCGCATAAAAATGACATTGGGCAGTGCTTGCGCACAAGAAACACGCCGTGAAATGGATGTGAAAGGGCGTGATTTAATCAATGGTGTACCCAAAAATCTATCCCTAGATGATTCAGATATTCTTGAAGCATTGATTGAACCTGTAAACGCTATCGTGGAGGGTGTCAAAGTTTGTTTGGAACAAACACCACCTGAGTTGTCTGCTGACATTGTGGACAAAGGTATTGTGCTCACGGGTGGGGGCGCGTTGTTAAGAGGCTTGGATACTCTGCTGCGTGATGAAACAGGTTTACCCGTGACGATTGCGGATAACCCGCTGGATTGCGTTGTGGTGGGTAGCGGTCGCGTATTGGAAGAGCTTGATAAAATGCGTGGCGTTCTCTTTGAAGAATGATTTCAGGGCGATATTCACGCTTTAAAAATGCCTATATTTGGTGGGTAGCTATATTTTTCATCATTGTTCTTGTATCGTTTAAATATCCTGTTGGTCAACAATTTCAGCTTGCTATTGCACCACTTTTGCATGTGGTTCAAGCGCCGGTACGATGGTATCAAAGCTTTTCTTTATGGTTTGAAGATAGCAGTGAATTACAGGCTCGGTATAACATATTGCATTTATCCCATGATAAGCAACAGGCGTTGGCGCAACAGACAGAAGCATTGCGCGTAGAAAATAAACAACTGCGCACACTTCTGAATATCAAACAGCTACAAAGTTATCACTGGCGCGTGGCGCGGGTGATAAGCCGTGGCCCTGAAAGCAAAAGCCGCAGTTTGATGCTAGAGATTGACCAAGCCCAAGGTGATGACGTGATTGTTTCACGTGAAGGTCTTGTGGGGCTGGTTGATGAATCAAGTACGACATATGCGGTTGTGCGCACGATATTGGATGCCTCAGTGACCGTGCCAGTAACCATGTTTGAAAGCGACCTTGCCGCGTTGGTACGTGGTGATGGTGAACACCTACGGGTTGACTTTGTACCCATGCGTAAAGCACCGAAAATTGATGATGTATTAGTGACTAGCGGTGCAGGTGGGGTTTTCCCTGCAGGTTTACCTGTTGCAAAAGTTACACAGGTTAAAGCTATTGATGGCGGTGTGTTTGCCGAGGTGCTGGCAAGCCCTGTTGCCTCATGGCAGCGTGATGCTTGGTTGGCTATTGTGGCAAAATCAAATGTGGTGCGCGAAGAGTAGTGCAGTTTTATTTATTGGCTTTTGCTGCGCTGTTTGGTTTGCTTATAAACATGAGTTTTGCAGGGCAGGTTGCACAACCTGATTGGAGCTTGGCGATTCTGCTGGCGATTCTGCTCAGCCAACGCAAAACATGGTATTGGGTGTTACCTTTGATTGGAATGCATGATTATTTGTTATTTTGGTCTGCGGCTGTTGTTTTTCCTTATGCCGTGGCAACGGCTCTAATGCTCACCTATGCCGATATTCGTTTGGCTCCTGGTCAACCCCAGCGTTGGCTGGGATTAGCTTTGGTCTGTATACCACTTTTGTTTGCTGGCATCGATATAATATCTTGGTTGTTAACGGTGACATTAACCATTTGGATTTGGTCTGCATTATCTGCAAAAAGAGAAAAGGTTTATGTGGAACCAGTTTGAAATACGCCAGCGCTACAATTGGCGTATATATGTGTTCTTGGGTGCTGTTGTTTGCATGGTGTTGATTTTATTTGTCCGCATGGTGCAGTTGCAATGGGTTCAGTATAGCAAACATTTTGTGCAGTCTGAAGATAATCGTATTCATGTGTCCCCCATTTTACCCACACGCGGCATGATGACGGATCGTAATGGTTTGGGCTTGGCAGTGAATGAAGTGTCATACAAGATAACTTTAACTCCTGAACACGTTGAAGACTTAGAAAAAACGCTAACATCTGTACAGTCGTTGATGGGCTGGAAGGATAGTGAAATCGAACGCTTGAAAAAGCGCATTGAACAATCGCGTTCGGATAGGGCGGTGTTACTCAAAGACCAATTGCCATGGTTATTCGTTGCGCCGCTGGCTGCACGGCTACATCATTATTCAGGAATAAATGTGGTTGCAGGCACGCATCGGCGCTACCCTCATGCACTCACCACTGCACATATGGTTGGTTATTTATCACGGGTTCGGGATGTGGATGTTGCCAAGGGCTACTTACGCATAGAATACGTGGGGCGCAGTGGTTTAGAGCGTATTCTCGAAGAAAGATTACACGGTGAGCTTGGTTATAAACATGAGGAAGTGAATGCCAGAGGGCGGCGAATTGCGTTGTTGAAAACAGTGCGCCCCACAACAGGCGAAAACATCCAGCTAAGCTTGGATGTAGAGCTTCAAGATGTGGCAGCAGAAGCTTTAAAGGGAAGAACGGGTGCTGTGGTGGTGATGGATGTACACACGGGTGAGGTGTTGGTGCTGCTGAGTATGCCAGGTTATGACAGCAATAAATTTATCACTGGGCTGAACAATAAACAGTGGAAATCATGGTTGGAAGATATTGAACGACCTTTGCTTAACCGAACCACGCAAGCAGCTTATCCACCCGCATCAACCCTAAAAATGGTCACCAGTTTTGGTGGTATTGCGGCAGGCATCCGATTGGCAAGTGGAGAGACACAATGCCCTGGTTATGTGGAGCTGGCTGACCGCAGAATTCGTTGCTGGAAAAAGAAAGGGCATGGCACAGTGGATTTACATGATTCTCTGGTTCATTCGTGTGATGTTTATTTCTATGAGATGGGTGATGCTCTCGGCATGTCCCGTTTATCCAAGGCAATTAAAAATTGGGGGTTTGGGGAGAAAACAGGTATTAATTTGCCGCCTGAGTCGCGAGGCAATGTGCCTTCCGAGCGTCATCCGAGCGGGCGCAATTGGTACCGTGGTGAAACCATGATTACGGCAATTGGGCAAGGTGCAACCACGGTGACACCCTTGCAAATGGCGAGGTTTGCAGCAGCGATTGCCAATGATGGTAAAATTCTCACCCCGCTTTTAGAGAAAGGGGAAGTTGTTCGACTGATTCGAGAGATTGATATTGATAAAGCATCACTAGATAAAGTTCGGCAAGCTATGCGTGATGTTGTTGCCAACCCTAAAGGGACAGCCTATTGGCAGCTTTCGCGTGCAAAATGGACGGTTGCAGGAAAAACAGGTACAGCGCAAGTGGTGAAAATGTCCGATGATGAAAAGCGCACATTTTCCGATGCAAGGCATCATCAAGATCATGCCTGGTTTATGGGTTATGCACCTTATGAAAAACCAGAGATTGCCTTTGCTGTATTTGTGGAACATGGGGGTCATGGCGGCAGTGCTGCTGGGCCAGTGGCACGCAAAATTGTAGATTTCTGGGCAACAAAAATGAAAGTACAACGTGAAAAAGGAAGTGGGGCAACGCAACAATGAACACCCTACGCAAAGTTGATTTGGTTTTATTATTATGTCTCTTGCTTTTAGCGGCAGTCGGCATGATGACCTTGTTTGCAGCAGTGCATTCAGGGGACTTGTCGGTGTGGTACAAGCAAGGTGTTTATTGGGCAATAGGTTTATCAGGCATGCTAGTGGTATGTTTTATCCCGCTCCGTTTTGTTGGCTTAATGGTATGGCCTATTTATTTGTTAGCATTGTTGGCGCTTGTTCTTGTACCCTTTATCGGCGATGTACACATGGGGGCAAGGCGTTGGTTGGACTTGGGCATTGTGAACCTCCAAGCATCCGAGCTGATGAAGTGGGCATTATTACTCATGTTGGCATATTGGTTTTCCACGCGTGAAGCTTCATCACTCAAAGATTTGAGTATTGCTTTGTTATGCACATTGATGCCAGCAGCATTAATTGTGATACAACCTGATTTGGGCACAGCATTGGTTGTTATCACGGCGGCAATGGTGGTGATTTTGGTAGCTGGATTCCCATGGAAATGGTTTGTTGGTTTGGTTGCGCTTAGCCCCATTGCAGCTTATGTGTTGTGGCAAAATATGCATGATTATCAAAAGGGGCGCGTGTTAAGCTTTTTAAGCCCTGAATCAGACCCGTTGGGTAAGGGTTACCATGTGATTCAATCATCGATAGCCATTGGTTCGGGTGGTTTGTTTGGTAAAGGTTACCTTGAAGGAAGCCAATCAAGACTTCACTTCTTGCCAGAGCAACATACAGATTTTATTTTTGCAGTGTTGGCGGAAGAGGGGGGGCTATTTGCTTCGGCGGTTTTATTCATGCTTTATGCCGTACTTATTTTTAGAATCCTCATGATTTCCTTACGCGCACATACGCGCTTTGGCGGGTTGTTATGTGTTGGCATTGCCACTATTTTTACTCTCTATGTGTTTGTAAATATTGGCATGGTATCGGGCATGTTGCCCGTGGTTGGTGTACCGTTGCCATTCATCAGCTACGGCGGTTCTGCACTGCTGAGCATGTTGCTGGCTTTGGGTTTGGTGATGCGGGTGAGTATTGAATCGTATGACAAAGTGAGCTGGCAGCGACCAGGTAGCGCATTGGTTTAGAGAACACAAGCGTTCATCAAGATGATAGCTTGTTCGATGATTTACGGGGTTTCCTTGGGCAGTTTATAGGCAATAATGCTGGTTGTGATTAAGATGAATATGCCTAAAAACATCATGGATGTGGTGGATTCAATTTGGGCTGCGACTGCCCAAGTATAAAGCCCTGTTGCCAATAACATGGCTATATTTTCAAAGAAATGTTGCACAGCCACCGCATGACCACTGCCTACTGTTTTGTGACCAATATCTTGCAGTAATGCATTGATAGGCACAACAAACAAACCGCCACAAATGCCAGCAATAAACAGCAATCCGCGTGCAGCATTCAAGTCGTCCACCATCATCAATGTCAAAACAGACAAGCCTAGCCCGTAAGCGGCAAGACGGGTGCGTTTGAGGTTGTGCATGGGGATAAGTTTGGGGGCAAGGAGTGCGCCAATAGCAATGCCCAAAGCAATAAATAGGGTGAGCAACGATATATCTTCGCTGGTGGTGAGCAACAAGGTGACGGGTGCCCAAGCAATGATGATAAGCCGCAGGGTGATAGCTGATGCCCAAAATAAACTGACACCAAAGGTGGCAAACCTGACCGATGCGGTTGACATCAATATGCGAATGGTCGCCCCAAAGCTGCCAAGTACACCCTTTCTCTCTTTTTGATGTGCCACGGGAAGTTTGCTCATGAAGGTGGTAATCATTGCGGACAATAAATACATGCCGAGGACAAAACAGAGTGCGACAAAAATAGACTGGTCGGCAATTTTCGCACCCACAACAGTGCCCAGCAAAATAGCCACAATGGTGCTGCCTTCAATCCAACTATTGCTTTTCATCAATGATTTTTCATCCGCAGAAAGCTCTGGTAAGATACCATATTTTGCAGGGCTGTAGGTGGCAGCACCAATACCGACCACTGCATAAGCGAGCAATGGTTCTACACCAAGCAACATCATCAGTGCGCCGATTGCTTTGATGATATTGGCAAGCAGCAATACACGCGGTTTTGAAGTGGTGTCGGCGAATGTGCCTACCCATGGTGCAAGCACCACAAATGCAATGAGAAAGCAGCCTTGCAGGGCGGGGATATACCAAGCACCCTCCAACGCACCTTGCATCACCATAGCCACTGCAACAAACAATATGGCATTGTCTGCCATGGCAGTGAGAAATTGTGAGGAAAGAAGCTTTTTTAAATCACTACTCATCGGTTGCTATTTTAAGAGTTTTTCTGCCAAAGCTTGTGCGGCAACATAATGAATTTTTCCAGTGCCAAGTAAAGGCACTTCGGAAACAAACAAATACTGCTTAGGCACCAACATATCGGGAGCACCATGTTCATGTGCATATGAGATTAGTTCTTTGCGCACAGGTTTTTCAAGTGTGCTCAACAACACCACTTTTTCACCTTTGCCCGCATCAGGGAAAGCCAGCGCGATATGGTCATGCTCGGGCCAACAATGTTTACATAACTCTTCTACTGCAGTGAGTGAAATCATTTCACCTGCAATTTTGGCGAAGCGTTTTGCTCTGCCTAGAATGTTGAGGAAACCTTCATTATCAATGGAAACAATGTCTCCCGTATCATACCAACCATCTTCGGGCGGCAGCAACACACCAGGGTTGTTGTGCATGAGATAACCTTTCATCACATTGGGTGCGTTAACAAACAAACGGCCGCCTTCAGATATGCCGGGCACATGTTCTAAACGAAATTGCATACCAGGCATCATTCGCCCAACAGATTTGGCTTTATAATGCATGGGCGTGTTCACTGAAATAACAGGGGTAGTTTCGGTTGCCCCATAACCTTCGATGATACGAATGCCAAATTTATACATCCAAGCATCTCGGGTTTCATCTTGCAGCTTTTCAGCACCTGCCACGGCATACTTCATGGTTTGGAAATCATAGGGATGCGCATGTTTGGCATAGGCAGCTAGGAACACATTGGTACCAAATATGATGGTGGCATCAATATCATAGGCAAATTCTGGAATGATTTTGTAATGCAATGGCGATGGGTAAAAGAAAGTTTTGATGCCGTTAAGTGTGGTGAGCATCGACCCCGCAGTTAAACCAAAAGAATGAAAAAATGGCAAAGCATTCAAGCAAATATCGTTGGTGTTAAACGGAATACTGGCATTAATTTGTTCGATATTGGCAAGGATATTTTCATGCGAAAGCACCACGCCTTTGGGAGTGCCTTCTGAACCAGAGGTGAATAAAACCACTGCTGCATCAGAAGAATCAATGTTTTTGATGAGCCTGTGTATGCCAAATATTGGGAACTTTGCCATGAACAAACCTTTGAGCTTGTGGGCAAGAGATAGCTTATCACGCAAATCTTCCAAATAAAGCACATCAGCCTTCTTTTCAATTACTTCAATTAAGTGCTCTAATTCGCCAGCTTCGACAAATTTACGAGATGTAATGACGGTTTGAATTGTGGCAGTTTCAAGGGCTGCGGTGGTGGCACTTTCGCCCATGGTAAAGTTGAGCAGTGCAGGCACTGCACCTCGGGCTTGCATGGCAAAGAATGTAATGTAACAACCATTGACGTTGGGCAGCAACAAACCGACACGTTCGCCATGTTTGATGGATTTGGGCAGTAGTTGTTGCAACACCATAGCACGGGTAAACACATCACTATATGTGAGTGGAACACGCTCCAAATCTTCAATGATTTCATGCTTTTTACCATGTGTATTAGCGGCCTCAAGGAGTTTGTCCCATAAGCGCATTTTATAATTTGAGGTGTTGAAAAGCATGTCACGCATCATATCCTCTAAGATGATTGCACCTTGTTTGCGGCGCTCACGGCTATTGCGTATATCTGATATTTCAAGCTTTTTTGCTGGCAAAATATCAAGCGTTATTTGTGGAAACCAACGCAAACGAAGCAGCCCTTTGAGGCGTGAGAAGGGGCTGAATTGTGCGCCGTTAATGCGAATAGGCAGGACGTAGGCATCGGCTTTGTCGGCAATCATGGCGGAGCCGGGGTATATCTTCATCAATGAACCTGTATTGGTGATGCGACCTTCAGGAAACACCACAATTTTGTTTCCTTCTTTGATATGTTGAATAATGGTTTTCATTGCCATGGGGTCACTGTGGTCAACGGCAAAAATAGGCATGGTGCGTTTGATGGGTGCAAACCACCATTTATTATAATATTTACCGTGAATGCCGAAGCTGATTTCACGCGGCAAAAATAAACCCAGTAACATGCCATCTAGGAATGAAATGTGGTTGGCGATGATTAAGGTTCGTTCGCCTGAGTTTTTGAAGTTGTCTAAACCTGTAACGCGAACGCGATACATCAGTTTAAACAACATTTTGGTGATAAACATTACTACTCTCATGGTGTTGCCTCCTTTCTTTCCCCTACAAATTTTGAAATTAAAGTTGTTGCAATATCGTTAAGTGTGTATCCATCATCATCCAGCTTGTTGGTGATGTTCAACATGCAAATGCCGTGTACACCAGCCCATAATGCACGGGACTCCAAAGCAATGTCATGCGCTGAAAGGTTAGGGTGGATGTCCGTAACTTGTGCTTCTAATATATGAAATAAATTGATTCGAAGCTGGTAATAATCCTGTGGTGTATCATCAGGATTTGTGAATTGATGCTCAAATAATGTGAGCCATAAATTAGGATTAGATAAGGTGAAATTGATGTAAGTATTGGTGATGCTACGCAGAGCTTGCGCGCCTGTGGTCGATGAAGTGGAAGCGTGTTTCAGCAGTGTTTCTAAAGCCGACAGTGTTTTTAAATTCACTGCAAAAATAAGAAAATCAATGTTCTTAAAAAGGTTGTAAAGTGTGCCAACAGAACAGCCTATTTCTTTGGCTACAAATCGTGCTTTTAAACCTTGTATGCCGCATTCAGCGATGCGTGATTCGGCTGTGGAAATAGCAAGTTTTCGTAAGTTGGCATGGCGTTGTTGCAATGTTTACTCCTTCTGCTTTCCTCAGTGAACACAGTTCAATGCAGGCGAAAACAATATGAACAATGTTCAGCGGTGTCAAGCGTTGATTTGTGTTCGCGTGAAACTTGATGTTTATGGCGTAAGGTCTATTATTGCCATTAAGGTAAGTGAGAGGAGGGAAAATTATGAAATTATTTTTATTGGTAATGACCATGCTGGGGTCGCTTCTTTTTGCACAAGCGTCTGTGGCGAGTGATAAAGTAAACATTAACACTGCAACGGTAAAAGAACTGCAAACAGTAAAAGGTATTGGTGAAAAAACAGCGAAAGCGATTGTGCAATACCGCAAAAAACACGGAAAGTTCTCAAGCATTGCAGACTTGGAAAATGTTAAAGGTATTGGCGAAAAGAAGTTGAAAAAGATGAAAGGTTCCTTGAAGGCTGGGAAATCATCATCTAAGGCTAAGAAAGATAGCCATAAAAAGCATAAGACAGAAAAGAAGAAGTCTAAAGCTAAGAAAGATAGCCATAAAAAGCATAAGAAAGACAAAAAAACCAAGAAAAAATCTAGCGATAAAAAATAATTGAATAATACACTTTTGAAAAGCAGGCATAAGCCTGCTTTTATTTTTTAGAGGCACGTTAATGGACAGTAAGAAGGTTGCAGTGGTCGGTCTTGGCTATGTGGGGTTGCCTTTGGCACTGGCTTTTGGGCGAGTGATGTCAACCATTGGTTTTGAAATATCAAATGACAAAGTGGATGCTTACCGTGAAGGGTTTGACCCTACAGGAGAGATGGAGCATGAGTTGTTTACAAGGGCTAAGCAACTTACATGCACAGTAAATGCACAGGATATAAAAAAGGCTGACTTTGTGGTGGTTGCCGTGCCAACACCAGTGGACAATGCGCATCAGCCTGACTTAACGCCAGTGATTAAAGCAACAGAAACAGTGGGGCGTAATCTTAAACAAGGTGCGATTGTGATTTTTGAATCTACAGTTTACCCTGGGGTGACAGAAGATGTTTGTGTACCCATTCTAGAGAAAGAATCTGGGTTCAAGTGTGGTGTTGATTTTAAAGTGGGCTACTCCCCAGAGCGTGTAAACCCGGGTGATAAAGTGCACCGCCTTGAAACCATTGTGAAGGTAGTTTCAGGTCAAGATGAAGAGACTTTAGAACAAGTTGCGCAATTGTATGAGCAGGTGATTGAAGCAGGTGTGTATCGTGCCCCGACCATTAAAGTAGCGGAAGCGGCGAAGGTGATTGAAAATACGCAACGTGATTTAAATATTGCCTTAATGAATGAGCTAGCTGTTATTTTCGATAAAATGGACATTGATACGCAAGATGTGCTGGATGCTGCGGGTAGTAAGTGGAATTTTTTACCCTTTAAACCTGGTTTGGTTGGCGGGCATTGTATTGGTGTTGACCCTTATTATTTGACATACAAAGCAGAGATGATGGGTTACCAGCCCGATGTGATTTTGGCAGGGCGACAAATCAATGATGGTATGGGCAAGTTTATTGCGGGCGTGACCATCAAAAAAATGATTGATGCAGACTGTAAAATTAAAGGCTCTAAAGTGTTGGTGCTTGGTATTACGTTTAAAGAAAACTGTGAGGATATTCGTAATTCTCGGGTAATTGACGTGATTGAAGAGTTACAGTCTTTTGGCGTAGACGTTGTGGTTGTAGACCCAGTTGCCTCTGCGGCTGATGTGAAGCGGGTGTATGGCATTGATTTGCAGATATTGGATGAGGTGACAGATGTGCAGGCGGTTGTTGCGGCTGTGCCGCATACGGAAGTTCTTGGCATAGATGTGAATCAATTGGCTTTGAAAGGACCTCAAGGCATGCCTTTTATTGATGTGAAATCTGTATTTAGCCGAGATGAGCTTGGTCATGCCAAACTATCAGTTTGGCGGTTATAAGTGGTTGAAAATAAAGCGTAAGGTTGGTTTGTTATGAGTTCCAAAAATGTTATTTGGCATATGCACCATGTGACAAAAGATGATAGGGCGAAACAGAAGCAGCAGAGACCATGTATTTTGTGGTTTACTGGATTAAGTGGGTCTGGGAAATCAACGATTGCCAGCGCAGTGGAGCAAAAGCTCTTTGAGCTAGGCCATCACACATATTTATTGGATGGCGATAATGTGCGCCATGGTCTGAATAAAGACTTGGGTTTCACGGATGAAGATAGGGTGGAAAATATTCGCCGTATTGGTGATGACGGCATTTATTTCACCCTTTAAGTCAGATAGAAGGATGGTTAGAGACCTAGTGCAACCCCATGAGTTTATTGAAGTATATATGGATACATCACTAGATGAATGCGAGCGTAGAGACCCCAAGGGTTTGTATAAAAAAGCACGTAAAGGTGAAATTAAGAATTTTACAGGTATTGATTCAGAGTATGAAGTTCCAGAGTCTCCAGAGGTTACCGTGGATACGCTTCAGTATAGTATTAGTGAGTGCGCTGAGGAAGTGGTTGCATATTTAAAAGAACATAAGATGATTGGCTGATACTAAGGAGTTTTAAGTGGTAGAGACTAGGCAAGATGAAGTAAGTTTATTGGACTTATGGCAAGTGATTGTGCAGCAAAAGACATTGGTTCTGATAACATGGTTTGGGACCGTGTTATTGGCACTGGTTTATGTCTTTATGGCGACACCAGTGTATAAAGCGGAAGCATATTTACTACCTCCGTTAGAGAAAGAGATTCAGGGTATTCAGGGTATTCAGGGTATTCAGGGTATTCAGGGTATTCAGGGTATTACTGTTAAAACAATTTATG
>DQSL01000135.1 GCA_015663235.1 Mariprofundaceae bacterium | reverse complement strand
GAAGGCAGTGGTATTATTATAAGGACAGTGGCTGAAGGTCATTCCCAAGAAGAGTTGGCACAGGATTTACAGTTTCTTATCAAACTTTGGCAAGATATTCATGTGCGGCGAAACAAAGCATCACCCAAATCAATGATTCATACAGAGCTGAGCTTATATCTACGGGTGATGCGGGACTTTGTGGATGATGAGGTTGAGAAGATTTATATTGATTCCAAGGAAGCATATGAGAATATGAAAAATTTCGCTAAAAAGTTTATGCCTGAAGTTGGCAAACGCTTGTACTATTATCCTGGAAGCCGCCCGATTTTTGATGTGTATGGGGTGGAAGAAGAAATTAACCGCGCGCTTCAGAGGAAAGTGGATTTGAAGTCAGGTGGCTCGATTGTGATTGACCAAGCCGAAGCTTTGATTGCGATTGATGTAAACTCAGGTTCATTTGTGGGCTCACGAAACCTTGAAGAAACCAGCTTTAAGACCAATTTGGAAGCTGTGCATGAGGTTGTGCATCAATTAAGGTTGCGCAATTTGGGCGGTATCATTGTGATTGATTTCATTGATATGCTTGACCTTGATAATCAAGCGAAAGTGATGGAAGTATTGGAAGAAGCACTCACACGCGATAAAACAAAAACCAAAGCTCATCCCTTTACAGAGCTTGGTTTGGTGCAAATCACACGAAAACGCACACGAGATTCTTTGGGGCGTATGTTACAAACCGAATGTGATCATTGCAGTAGCACTGGGCTGACCAAAAGTATGCAAACGGTGTGTTATCAATTGTTCCGTGAAATTGTCGCAGAAGCTAGAGCTTATCCCAGTGAGAAACTGATGGTGATTGCCCACCCAGCCTTGATTGATTTGATGCTTGGTGAAGAAAATGAAATGGTGGTACAATTGGAAAGCTTTTTGGGCAAACAAATCAGCTTTAAACATGACGAAGGTTTTACCACAGACCGTTATGAGGTTGTGCTCCAATAAACGTGAAATCACCACTGCGCTTATACGTACACACTCCTTTTTGCCTGCATAAATGCCATTATTGTGATTTTAATTCACATGTTTTTGCTGATCCGCCTTGGGCAAATTATACCAAGGCTTTGGTCAAAGAATTGGAAGATTATGCAACGCAGCCGCAATTTTCAGGGCGAAAGTTAAGTAGCATTTTTTTTGGTGGCGGCACACCTTCGCTTGCGCCAGCGTCTTTGTTTGCCGAAGTGCTCACCACTGCATCGGATTTATTTGATTTTGCAGATGATGTGGAGATTACGCTAGAAGCCAATCCAGGTGCGAGTGAAGCTGAGCGATTCAAGGCATACCGAGAAGCAGGCATCAATCGTTTGTCGATTGGTGTGCAAAGCTTTGATGATGTTGAGTTAAAATGGCTTGAGCGCATTCATTCAGCCGATGAAGCCGTAAAAGCTTATCACATGGCTAGAGATGCAGGCTTTGATAATATTAATCTGGATTTGATGTATGCCTTACCGCGCCAAAGTTTTGAGCAATGGCTTATTTCGCTTGAGAAAGCTTTGGTTTTAAATCCTGAACATTTGTCATGTTACCAACTCACGGTTGAGCCGCACACAGCATTGCATGTGACCCATAAAAAACAAAAGCTTGCTTTGCCTGATGAAAATTTGGCACTGCAGTTTTTTTGGCAAACACGAGAAAGGTTGGCGCAAGCAGGTTATGCCGCCTATGAAATATCCAATTTTGCCAAAGAGGGTAAACATTGTAAGCATAACTGTGGCTACTGGGATTATGATGATTATATAGGCATTGGTGCGGGTGCTGCGGGCAAATGGGATAAGGTAAACTCTGAAGTGTTGCGATACAGTAATATGCGTGCGCCGCAGACTTATATAGATGCCGTTTTGCATGATGGTAAAGCGGTAAATAGCCAAGAAACACTGTCGTATCAAGCAGCCATGGGCGAAGCAGTGTGGCTTGGGCTGCGTCAAAGCCAAGGTGTTGATTTGTTATGGTTTAAGCAACGCTTTGGGCAAAATTTGTTTGATGTTTACCCGCTGCTAACCAAGCAGTGGATAAACCAAGGTAAACTTGAAGTCAATGGTATTCAGTTGAAACTTACATCGGCAGGTTTAAGCCTTGCCGATGATATTTCAGCATCCTTTTTGTTGTAAGCTTTTAAACAGCTGCCTCATCAATGATGGCAGTGAGCGTGGTTTGTACTTCATCGGCAACTTGGCTGAGTTTCTCGGATGTAGATAACATTTCCAACATAGGCTTGGGATTAATCATACCAATTTTGGTGCTTTCGTCCTCTTCCCACACCGAAATACGGCAAGGTAATGCCATGTTCATACTGATGTCTTCGGATAACACTTCAAAGGCTTTCTTGGGGTTACACACTTCAAAGACGCGGCATTCATGCTCAAAAGGCACGCCTTTTTTGTTCATGGTCGCTTTGAGGTCATGGATGTGCAGCACACCAAAACTATGATTGGCAACGGCAGCTTCTAAGTCGGTAGAAGCCTGCTCAACTGTTTTGTTTGTATTGATGATGTATTTCATATCGTTATCCTCCATATACCTCTAGTGGCGCAAGGTTAATATTGTAACATTTGTTACAATGATTTTCTCATTGTGTGACTAGAGTTTGCAACCTGAAAAAAGATTCTAATACCTTAAAGGGGAGATTTCAATGGAAATGGACACATCAAATATGGGCGGGATGATGAACGACTACGTTGTTCCGTGGGCGATTCAAATAGGTATGGCAATTGCCATCTTTATTATTGGTCGCATTGTCGCGGGAATTATTGTAAATATCGTGCGTAAATTGCTTGAAAAAGCAGGCACAGATGAAATGTTGACCAACTTTGTTTGCTCAATCTCCAAAGCAGTGTTGATGCTGTTTATTATTATTGCAGCACTCAACCAATTGGGTGTGGATACTACATCATTTATTGCATTGATTGGTGCAGCAGGTTTGGCGATTGGTTTGTCACTACAAAGCACGTTGCAAAACTTCGCAGCAGGCGTGATGCTGATTCTATTCAAACCATTCAAGTTGGGTGATTTTGTTGAAGCAGGTGGTAGTACTGGTGTGGTTGAGAAAATCACGATTTTTAGCACCATTATGAAAACGGGTGATAACCGCGAAGTCATCGTGCCAAATGGCGCTATTTATGGTGGTACAATCACCAATAACTCAGCGCGTGATACACGTCGTATTGATATGGTGTTTGGCATTGGTTATGACGATGACATCAAGAAAGCCAAAGAGTTGTTGAATGAAATCTTGGCTGCGGATGAGCGTATTTTAAAAGAGCCTGCGCCATTGGTTGCTGTGGCAGAGCTTGCTGATTCAAGTGTAAACTTCAATGTGCGCCCTTGGGTGAAAAGCGGTGATTATTGGGGTGTTTTGTTTGACGTAACTGAGACTGTGAAGCTCACTTTTGACGAAAACAAAATTTCAATCCCATATCCACAAATGGATGTGCATAGCAAGTCAGATTAATTTTGACTTGAAGGTGTTTATTGAAGGCTCCCAATTGGGAGCCTTTTTTATTGCTTGTATTAGAGTTTTTGGTTAAAATATAACCTATGAAAAAATTATTATTTATCCCTATTGCCTTATGCTTATTCGCAGGGCAAAGCTTTGCTGCGGACACGAAAGGCACGATTGTTTCATTATCTGCAAGCGCAACATTAGAGGTTCCGAACGATGAAGTTGTCATCAACTTTCGCGTTGAAGAGCGTGGGAAAAAGCTTGATGCACTTCGCCAGCGGGTGAATCAAATGAGTGCCAATATCAAGAAAAGTTTGGTCAAAGAAAAAGGTGTAAAGCTTAAAACATCAAGCCGTAGTGTGAATCCCATTTGGAAGCCCAATCAATATAACCGTGTACGTGATAGTTGGGTGGTGGTGCAAACGGGAACCATTACCAGCAAGAATCTTGATGAAGTGCCGCGCTGGTTAAATGTGATTGAAAAGGCAGGTGCAAAGCTTCAAGGCTTAAGTTTTAGAATTAGTGATGCTTTAAGGCGAGATACGCAAGAGTCGTTGCGCACCCAAGCTATTGTAGCATTTAAACAAAAGGCAAAAACCATGGCGAATGCTTTGAATGCAAAGTATTTTCATATATTACATTTGAATACAGGTAATGCTTATTCACCACCGCCACCGATGTATCGCGGAGAAATGGCAATGATGTCCAAATCTAGGGATGTTGCGCCAGCATTATCATCGGGCGACAGCCGAATCACAGTGAATGTGAATGGTGATATTGAATTGGAAAGGAAACGTTTTTTCGTTCACTGATTTATTCGACTTCGTTTTCCCAAACATGCTCATCCCACTCAACATCATCCCATGCTTGGATGATGTTTATCGTTTCATCATAGTTCATCGTTGACCAATACTTTAAGCAGCCCAAATGGAGCGATTTCTCCCACACCACTTTGCAAGCATTCACCGTGAATCACAGCGAATAAACCAGCGCGTTCGAGGTTTGATGATATGCGCTTCGCCAAGTTGATTCGCATCATAAACTATTTTCATGCCTGCTCTGGATACATTGCTTTGCCTTCAGAAAGGCGCAGCCAGCCTTTGATGATGCGGTAAATAATCCAAATGGCATTGGCGATGAGGATAAAGTAGCCCACGACAAGAAAAAATGTAACGATGCCAATAATACCCCACAACAAGCCAAACCAGAATGTGCGAATTTGCCATTTAAAGTGGGATGCTAGCCAAGTGCCTTGTGCATCTTCTTTTTTCACATAATTGAGAATGACAGCGGCAATAAAAGTGATGCCAATAAAGAATGAAACAGCCTGCAAAGCATAAACAATGGTGGTGATGGTTTTAAGTTCATTGTTGTTTTGTTCTTCAGGTTTTGGCGCAGGATTGATTTCACTGGTCATAAGTTTACTCCTTGATAAAGAAATGCTGCCTACATCATGGACAAGGGTCAAGCTTGCCTCAAGGCATGGGGCAACGCAGGGTGTCGCGCTAGGAGTCTGTTGGACATATGGCAATTGGCTCGAAAAACTGGATATTCATGCTTTTTTCACCTGAGTTTTCGTTAAATAGCGGTGCTATTCGCCTCAAGCCCATGTAAAAAATAAAAGAATCCCAGTATTCCTCGCTACGACTGCATAAGTCCGACAGACTCCTCGATACAAGGTCAGGTGAATGATGCAAACAGAACAACATTTTTACGATAAATCAACATTGGACAATGGTGTGCAAATTGCCAGCCGTGAGCTGCCCAAAGCGCAAACTGTTGCCATTGGCATTTTTATGGATGTGGGCAACCGCGATGAAGCACCACATCAAGCTGGCATTGCTCATGCTTTAGAACATATGGTGTTTAAGGGTACGGACAAGTTGGACGTGCATGAATTGGCGGAAAGTTTGGACGCCTTGGGTGGCAATGCCAATGCTTTCACATCCAGAGAACGCACCTGTTTTCATATTCATGTGTTGTTTGAAGACTGGAAAAAAGCGATAAGACTTATATCGGATATGTTGTTGCATCCAGCTTTGCCTAATGATGAATGGCAGCGCGAGCGGGAAGTCATTTTTTCAGAAATGAGCATGGTGGATGATAACCCTGATGAGTGGGTGTACGACCAACATATGGCGCAAGTGTTTGCGGGTAATCCTATGGGTACACCGGTGTTGGGTTCGCGGGAAACATTGGGCGCATTTTCTGTGCAAGATTTGCGTGATTATTTGAATCAGCATTATCGGGGTGGTAATGTGTTGATTGCCGCAGCAGGGCGTATTTCGCATCAAGCCTTGCTCGCAGAAGTTGGGCAAAGCGATTGGGCGCAAGCCAAAGCGGGTGAGCGAGAAGCAAGGGTTGCACCTGTTATGCATACAGGCAAACATGCGTTGTCACGACAAATGGAGCAAGCGCAGGTGGTGGCATCTTGGGCAAGCATCCATGTAACTTCTGCTGAGAAACCTGTGGCATGGGTGGTCAACCAACTGCTTGGCGGAAGCATGAGTTCTGTTTTATTCCGAGAAATCAGAGAGAAGCGCGGCTTGGCATATAGCATTGGTTCACACCTTTCGACATACACGGATTCAGGCTTGTTTGGCATTAGCGCGAGCACCATGCCTGAGCAGTTAGAGCCTTGCCTTGAAGTGTTAAATCAAGTGATGGCGGATGTTTGTCAAGGTGTTTCTGGGGATAAGATAACACGGGCTAAGCGTCAGTTAATCGTGCAATTTCGCATGGGCATGGATGCGGTGGAAGGTTCGATGATGCAGTTGGGCGGGCTTTTGGATGATGAAATCATCTATTCACCCCTTGTTTGGGTAGATAAAGTGCAAGCTGTAACACCAAGCCAAGTGCATGAATTCTTACAACAATATTTAGCCACTGATGCGGCTTGGACGATTGCGACACCATCATAGTATTTAAGGGCGGTTGGTTTTGATGTTTCATTTTATCAATAAACGTCTTTTTGGCGTGTGTTTACTTGTAAGCTTTGTATGTGTTTCACAAGCACAGGCGGAGCCTATTGTGCTCCAATTAAAGTGGAAACATCAGTTTCAGTTTGCTGGGTTTTATATGGCACTTGAAAAAGGTTTTTACCGCGACACCTGACTTCAAAGCAGCAAATGCGTAGAACATGACAATGACGTTAAATACCTCAAGTATAGAGTGAGCTCATGTGGGTGTTATATTTTTAGCAATTAAAGCCACTTTTGAAGGTTCAGTAGGCACAGGAATACGCACGATGTGACCACTGCCTGGTGCAACATCCATAGCAGAGCCATCTTTGGCTTTAACCATGGATGCGATAGTGAAGGTCTGGTTGCCATTGGCGCAAACCATTTCCACAGAGTCACCCACAGCAAATTTATTTTTTACATCAATGTCAGCCAAACCTGTGTCTTTATCGTAAGCAATGATTTCACCTACAAAACGTTGGTAATCCCAAGTTGATGAGCCTTTCTCGTAGTTTTGATGGGCTGCGGTGTGACGGCGTTGTAAGAAACCATCGGTATAACCACGGTTCGCCAATGAATCCAATTTACGCACCAATGTCCAATCAAATTCACGCCCAGCAAGGGCATCATCAATGGCTTGGCGATAGAGTTGGGCAGTGCGTGCTACATAATAATGCGATTTGGTGCGCCCTTCGATTTTGAGCGAGTCTACGCCAATATTGATGAGGCGTTCGACATGTTCAACCGCTCTTAAATCTTTGGAGTTCATGATATATGTGCCATGTTCATCTTCAAAGATGGGTATTTCTTCGCCAGGTCGCCCTTCTTCTTCCAAAAGATAGACTTCATCAGCAAGGGGGTGACGAGGTAGGTCACCACAGCTTGAGACTGTTGGTGTAAAAGGTTGGGGATTCATAAAGTTATTCAAATCCTTCATGTTAATCACATCACCGCTGACATCTTCTTTACCCTCTTTCATGCCATATTTCCAGCGACATGCATTGGTGCAAGAGCCTTGGTTGGCATCGCGGTGATTGAAATAACCTGACAACAAACAACGTCCAGAATACGCCATACAGAGCGCGCCATGCACAAAGACTTCCAGCTCCATATCAGGACACTCTTGACGAATTTCTTCAATCTCATCCAAACCCAATTCACGAGAAAGAATTACGCGACTAACACCCACAGACTTCCAGAATTTTACAGCGGCATGATTCATCGTATTGGCTTGCACAGATAAATGAATAGGCATTTCAGGCCACTTTTCCCGCACCATGCTGATTAAACCAGGGTCAGCCATGATGAGTGCATCGGGTTGCATCTCAATAATAGGCTGCATATGTTCCAAATAACGTTTGAGCTTGTTATTATGTGGCAATAAGTTGCTGGCAACAAAGAATTTTTTACCCAAACCATGTGCTTCATCAATGCCGATTTTTAAATTCTCAAGCTGGAAGTCATTGTTGCGCACCCGAAGTGAATAACGGGGTTGCCCTGCATAGACGGCATCTGCGCCATAGGCAAAGGCATAGCGCATATTTTTAATCGTGCCTGCGGGGGATAAAAGTTCGATATTTTTGTTCATTGTTTTTCCTGTTTAAGCTTTTTGAATCGCAGAGGACGCGAAGTTACGCAGAGTTAAACTATAAGGGTATCGAATAAGACGATGCACTATAACCCTTTGTCAAGGTGTTCTCTGTAGTCATACAGAAAGATTTGAAATTCTGTGTAACTTCGCGTCTTCTGCGGTGAATATAAAATGTTATTTTTCCAAATGCGCAATACGTACAGGTGCTGGCGGATGTGAATCATGCCATGCTGAATATAAGGAATCAGGCGTTAGCGTTGCCGCATTATCTTCATACATTTTGACCAGCGCGCTGATTAAATCAGCAGCTTCTGCATGTTCCTTGGCATAATCATCGGCTTCAAATTCGTGTTTACGCGAATACATGCTCATGACAGGTGAGATAAAGAAGCTAAATACAGGCATGACCAACATAAACAAAATCAAAAGCATGTAGTTGGATGCTTGCGACACACCCAAACCCTCATAAAACCAAGCTTGACCTGCAAGCCAACCCATGATGGCAAATCCAGCCAAGAAGATAGCGAAGGTGACTACCATACGTTTTTTGATGTGATTACGTTTGAAGTGTCCAAGCTCATGGGCAAGCACAGCCAACGTTTCATTGGTGGATAGCTGGTCGAGCAATGTATCATAAAATACAATACGTTTGGTTTTGCCAAACCCCGTGAAATAGGCGTTGCCATGACTGGAGCGTTTGCTGCCATCCATTTGATACAAACCATTGCTTTCAAAGCCACAGCGTTTGAGTAAAGATTCAATGGCTTCTTTGAGGCTTTCATCTTTCATAGGTTCAAACTTGTTAAATAAGGGTGCGATAAAGGTAGGGTATGCCCACATCATGAGCAGCGAGAATCCAACCCACACAGCCCAAGCCCAAAGCCACCACAGGTTTCCTGCTGATGCCATCAACCATAAAATAACCCAAATGAGAGGGGCTGCAATCACTGTCATCAAAGCTGCACCTTTCACCATGTCGGTAATAAATAGTTTGGCAGTCATTTTGTTGAAACCAAACTTTTCTTCGACAACAAATGTATTATAAATGGAGAAGGGTAAATCCAACAAACTACCCAAGAATGAAAACAAAAGAATAAACGCCACACCAGTGGTCAGCTCCGACCAGCCCCAACTGCGTACCGTGTTGTCCAACACATCAAGCCCGCCGCCCAATGTCCAAACCAGCAGTAAACCCAAGCTATATATGCCAGCCCAAGTGCCAACCTTGATTTTGGTGGTGGTGTAGTTGGCAGCCTTTTGATGCGCCTCTAAAGAAATCGCACCCTTGAAACGAGCAGGCACTTCCGCGCGGTGGTTTGCCACGGATATTAATTGCCTTTGGTCTAGCCAAAAATCAATGGCTGTGGAAATAAATAGTGCGATGAAAAAAATAAGGGTAAATATTAACATAGTGGCGTATGTTAATGGGTGATAAAACTTTGTCATCTTTATGAAAATGAGGTGATTGAGAATATGTAACGAATGGTTAGCCTTCATGTTATGAATATGAACGCACCTATTGGTATATTTGATTCAGGGCTTGGTGGGCTGACGGTATTTGAAGAAGTGCGCAAGCTTTTGCCGCAGGAAAACCTTGTGTATGTGGCAGACTCTGCTTTTGCGCCTTATGGCAATAAAGATGATGCAATAGTTGTGCAGCGGTGCGAAAGCCTTGCCCATTATTTAATACAAACGCATACCATCAAAGCCTTGGTGGTGGCGTGTAATACGGCAACGGCTGCGGCGATTCAAACTTTGCGCGACCAGCTTGGTATTCCTGTGATTGGTATGGAGCCAGCCATCAAACCTGCGGTGGCAGTCACGCAATCAGGTGTGGTGGGGGTTTTGGCAACGGAAAACACACTCAAAAGCGATAAGTTTTCTAACCTTTTGGACGCGCATCAACATAGGGCGCGCATCATTACGCAACCTTGTTTTGGTTTGGTGGAAGCCATTGAGCAAGGTGATTTGGACAGTAAAAGAATAAAACAGTTGCTTCAAAATTATGTGCAACCTTTATTGGATGAAGGTGTGGATACGTTTGTGTTGGGTTGTACACATTATCCTTTGCTTGAGCAGTTGATTCGTGAACTTGTCGGCGCACAAGCTTATATTATAAGTACAGGTGCTGCGGTGGCGAAACAAGTGCAACACACTTTAAAACAAGACAACATAGATAACCAAGAAGCGCATCAACCCACACATGACTTTTACACATCGGGGGATGCGAAGCATGTGGAAACATTGGCAAGTAAGCTTTCGCAGCAACCCATGAAAATGCAGCCATTGCCAAGTTTGGCTGAGCTTTCTAGTTTAAGCGCATGAATCAGGGAAAGTTTATCACATTTGAAGGCGGCGATGGCAGTGGTAAAACCACGCAACTATCACGCACCATTGATTGGTTAAAAAGCCAAGGCAAGCATGTGTTGCAAACTTTTGAACCTGGTGATTCAGCATTGGGCAAAGAAATCCGCCGTTTATTACTATCGGGTGAACACACGCCTGTGCCTGCTGCGGAGTTGTTATTATTCTTGGCGGATAGAGCGCAACATGTGGAAACGGTGATTAAACCTGCGCTGGCTGCTGGCAAATGGGTGGTGTGTGATAGATATACGGATTCCACTTTGGCATATCAGCTTGCAGGTAGAGCTTTAAAGGACAACGGGCAATTGCGCGATATGTTGGCTTGGGCTGAATGTGGGGTGTCACCCGATAAAACAATTTGGCTGGATTTGTCGGTCGAAGATGCCGCAGCGCGTATGGCTTCGCGTGAAGCAGGTGGTGAAGCTGCCAACCGATTGGATAATGAGAAAGTATCATTCCACAAAGCTGTATATGCAGCTTTTGATAACATCCAACGCGAAAATCCAACGCGCGTGCAACGTATCAATGCGGGGCAAAGTATTGAAGATGTGCAGGCTGACATTCAAACCGTGTTGGGTCAGCTATGAAACAAGTCTTGGGGCATGACAAGGTACGCACTGCTTTTGGTGAAGCGTTGCAGGATGGGCGATTGCATCATGCGTGGTTTTTGTATGGTATTAAAGGCATTGGAAAAGCAAGTTTAGCAGAACAGCTGACGGCACTTTTTTTATGCGAAAGCCCTGACTTTCACACCTATCAAGCTTGTGGGCAGTGTCATGCTTGCGCCATGTTACATGTAGGTTCGCATCCTGATGTGTCCAAAATAGAACGCTTGTATGATGCCAAAAAGAAGAAATACAACAGAGATATTAATATTGCGCAAACCCGTGAAGCACTGGGTTTTTTGGCATTAAGCGGTTTAAAAAGCCAAAAGCGCGTGCTGATGATTGATGATGCCAATTTGATGAACAATCAGGCAGCCAATGCCTTGCTAAAAGGTTTGGAAGAACCCACTGAGGGCAGTTTGTTACTGATTGTATGTCATGATTTAATGCGGTTACCCGCCACCATTCGTTCGCGCTGTATGATGCAAGCTTGTGCGCCGCTGAATGAAAGTGATATGCAAGAAGTTTTGAAGCAACAAGACATGAAGGAAGCGCTACTACCGCTGGCGATTGAATTGGGGCAAGGCAGCCCTGGGCGGGTGACAACATTACTTGATGGGCAACACGCCACAGCTTTGTTGGCATGGCAGGATATGCTTGCAGACTTGCCGCATTCGGATATTGGGTTGATGCAAAAGTGGCTGGATAAATATGTGAAAGAGATTCCGCATGATTTGATTGCCAATATGGTGTTAAGTGCGGCGCATGATGCGATGCAAGAAGCGCCCAACTGGGCAACTTCGAGCAAGATATATGAAGCATTGGCCGCAGTCGCTTCTTGGCAAAAAGAGGTGGTTCGACATACTTTACGTCCTGCGCCAGCCCTCATGTCATATGTACTACAATTAAGAGCTGTTTTGAAAGAAAAATGAAGTGTTCTAAGCTGATATATGCTCACCTCACACTGTGTGTGATGCTGCTGGCTAAACCTGCTGTTGCAGTTGAGTTAAGATGTGCCAGATGCTAAAGATTCTAATGTTACCGAAGAAGGGCGCTGGGATAAATCTACACGTTTAATTAAGGATACAATGTTCCGTTATGATGACCTTAAGGAAATCGTTAAATATCCTTATGAGCATAGTGAAAAGTCTTGGTATTTTCTTACTGGGCTTGGCACACTTATTCTATTTGATAAACAAATAACAGCTTATTATCAGGATAAAGTTGAGTCGAGGTTTGAAGGCAGGAGGTTGCCGTGGCCTAAGTGGGCAAGAGCTTGGCCCGACAGGGCTGCGGAGGGTTATATCACCCTAGGGGCGACTAGCTCGTATTTGTTGGGTGTGGCTATGAACGATGGGAAAATGCAGCAAGCCGCAATGCTAGCAGGTAAAGCTTCTGCTTACTCAATACTAATATCTCACCTTACGCTTAAAACGATTTTTGCTAGAAAACGACCTGTACCCAATTTAAGCTCTGGCGAGGGTGAGACGAGGGATTATACTACAAGCCCTTTTGCCTTTGGTTATTATCATACTCCAAGTCTTCAGAGTGGCAAACAGTATGGAACAGCATTGCCCTCCTTGCATTATACATCATTCTTTTCTGTGGCTAAGGTTTATCAAAAAATGTATGATAATTATTTAATCCCTTATTCTTTACTGGCTTATGCTTTAACAACAAATATTAAAGGACATAAACACTGGGTTTCAGATATGGTTGCAGGCGCTGTGATCGGTACGCTCATCGGTGATGTTGTTACCGATCATGTGCTTCAAGAAAAAGGAGAATCAATGATGATTTTACCCAGCGTGTTCGATAATGAAGTAGGTATTAATTTAAGTTATCAATTCTGAGGTTTTTTGAGTTTAAGTGAAGTGAGTTTGATTTACATGTCTTTTGATGACGCAATTGTTTTTTTTTCTAAAGGTTGCCTAATATTTATTATTGCATAAGCACTTGATTTTAAAGTTAATTAATTGAAAAATTATATGTTGCCATGGTGTAAATAATATTTTCCTTGTGTTTCTCGGGTTGCGGCGCTATAAATCGCCGCCCTTTGTAAGGGTTGGCTTTGAAAAAGGTCATTTAATAAGGAGTTTAAAGTGAAAGCAGAAATTCACCCAGAATACCATGTTTCTAAAGTGACTTGTTCATGTGGCAACGCTTTTGAGACACGCTCTACCAAGGGCGATTTACGAGTGGAAATTTGCTCCGCATGTCATCCATTCTACACTGGTAAACAGAAGATTGTAGATACGGAAGGTCGCGTTGAGCGCTTCTACAAAAAATATGGCAAGAAGCCTGCGAAAGCTGCTTAAGCCCCAAGCCGGAGAGCCAGAAATATGTATGCTGTAATTAAAACAGGCGGTAAACAATACCGCGTTGCTGAAGGTGATGTTGTTCGCATTGAAAAGCTGAACGCAGATATTGGAAGTGAAGTAACATTTGATGAAGTTTTGATGGTTGGCGAAGGTGCTAAAATCAAAGCTGGTAAAGATACTGCGAAAGCGACTGTGACAGGTGTGATCACTGAGGCTGGTCGTGGTCAGAAAGTTGTAATCTTTAAGAAACGTCGTCGTAAAAACTACCGTTTGACCAAAGGTCATCGTCAGTCTTTTACTGCGGTTCGTATCGCAAAGATTGGTTAAGGAGATAACTCATGGCACATAAGAAAGCAGGCGGCTCCACGAATAACGGACGCGACTCAAACTCCAAACGCCTTGGCGTGAAGAAATATGGTGGCGAAGTTGTTGTTGCTGGCAACATTATTGTTCGTCAACGCGGCAAAAAAATTCGTCCGGGTGACAACGTAGGTCTTGGTAAAGACTTTACATTGTTCGCACTCACTGATGGAAACATTGAATACTTCAAACGCGCTGGTCGTACTACGGTTCGTGTTGTAAGCTAATCGCTACAAATATTGAGATGTTTTAAGGGGTGCTGAAAAGCGCCCCTTTTTTTTGTTTAACGCAGACGGTATGATACGTTTGCAGAGAGCTATAGGATTTAGGAATTATGCGGTTTATTGATGAAGTAAGAGTTGAAGTTCGAGCGGGTAACGGTGGTGGTGGCGCGTCTTCATTTCGCCGTGAAAAGTATATCCCTAAAGGTGGCCCTGACGGTGGAGATGGTGGGCGTGGTGCGCATGTTATCTTCACTGCCACGCGCGATAAAAACACCCTACAAGAGCTTTACCTTCGCAAACGTATTATTGCTGAAAATGGTACGAAAGGGAAAGGCAAAAACAAACATGGACGTATGGGCAAAGACATTGAAATGTTTGTGCCTGTGGGCACGGTGATTCGCAATGAAGAAGGTGATTTACTTGCGGACTTAGCAGAAGACGGTGCATCAGCGGTGATTGCCAAAGGCGGTATTGGCGGGCAAGGCAACGCAAGATTTGCCACCCCAACCAACCAAGCGCCAAGGTATTGTCAACCTGGTTTGCCTGGTGAAGCAGGCATTTGTCATTTGGAACTCAAAATGATGGCAGATGTGGGGCTTGTGGGTTTGCCCAACGCTGGAAAATCGACATTTATTTCAAGAGTGTCCAATGCTCGTCCGAAAATTGCGGACTATCCTTTCACCACATTAGCACCTTCTTTGGGGCAAGTGTTTATGGATGATGGTGATGGTTTTGTGATTGCTGATATTCCTGGTTTGATTGAAGGTGCACACGAAGGTAAAGGTTTAGGGCATCGGTTTTTACGCCATGTGGAGCGTACGCGTTTACTTTTACATCTTGTGGATGTGGCACATCCTGAAGGCATCAGTATTCATGACCAAATCACTGAAATTGAAGGTGAACTGGTGGGTTATGGCGAAAGCATTGCCAAGAAAAAACGCTTTTTATTGTTGACCAAAATGGATGCTTTGGATGAGACATTACGCGCAGAAGTTTTAAAAGAAGCAGAACAATATGACTTGGCTATTTACCCTATTTCAGCGGTGAGTGGTGAAGGTGTCACCCAATTATTGCGCGATATTTATGATGCGGTCGTCAAAATCCGT
The DNA here is from genome assembly GCA_015663235.1 of Mariprofundaceae bacterium. Lineage (GTDB taxonomy): Bacteria > Pseudomonadota > Zetaproteobacteria > Mariprofundales > Mariprofundaceae > Ghiorsea. Next base: position 2,582 of record DQSL01000135.1, on the reverse strand, counting down.
GCGTATGAATTGGAACATGAAGATGAAAAAGAAAAGCCAGTAACCACAAGGTTAGCTGTGCCAGAACAGGTGGTAGAACCAACAATTTATGATGATGAAGCAACGCGACAGCCTTAAACATGTAAAACGCATTGTGTTGAAAGTGGGTAGCTCGCTACTCGCTGATGCCAAACATGGCATCAATACATCCATGGTGCAGCGTTTGGCAGCTGATATTAAAGCATTGCATGAGAAAGATATTCAAGTGTGTTTGGTATCTTCAGGTGCGGTGGCATTGGGGCGTGTACAGCTTGGTTGGTTGGATAAAAAGTTGAATGTGCATGAAAAACAAGCTGCCGCCGCCATTGGGCAACCTTTGTTGATGCACGCTTATCAAAAGGCTTTTTCCGAGCTTGGTTTGGTGGTGGCGCAGATGTTACTCACCAAAGATGATTTAAGACACCGTCGGCGGTATATTAATGCCAGCAATACCAGTAAAACCTTGTTTTCAGCTCAAGTGATTCCTATTGTGAATGAGAATGATACTGTGGTGGTTGAAGAGATTAAGTTTGGCGACAACGACTCTTTGGGCGCGCTCGTAAGCACGGTTGTTGAAGCTGATTTGATGGTGATGATGACAGATGTTGATGGTTTGTTTGAAACCAACCCTTATGAAGATGCTGCTGCGAAACGTGTTTCAGTGGTGAACACATTAACCTCGGACGTGATGAATATGGCGGGTGATGTAGGTTCAAACTTTGGTACGGGTGGCATGAAAAGTAAGTTGGATGCAGCCAAAATATCAACCCAAAGTGGTGTAATGACTGCTATTATTCATGGTGAAAAAGAAGGTGAGCTAACCAAACTTCTTGCTGGTGAAGATGTAGGCACATTGTTCACTTGCGGCAGTGATAGGCACTCATGGCATGAGCATTGGATTACAAATTTACTTTCAGTGTCTGGTAAGTTGGTGTTGAAAGAAGGCGTGCCTAATACTGATAGCGTCATGCTTGAACATATGCAAAGCTTTGAGGGTCAGTTTGATAAAGGTGAGTGTGTTGAGATTTGGCATGAAGGTGTATTGATGGCGCGTGGATTAACCAATTACAACAGTGAGGACATGTATAAGTTATTGGGTAGACATACCAAGGATATTGAAGCTGTTTTGGGCTATGTAGATTTTAAAAGTATGGTACATCAAGATAATTTGGTCATGGTTAACAAGCGTTAAAGGAGAATATATTGCGTTATTTTAGTTTATTGATGTTGTTGGTGAGCCCTACATGGCTTTGGGCGGCTGCTGAATATGATGTTTATACAACCATGCAGCATTTATACGCTGAAAGTAAGCAGGACAGACCTGTAATAACTGATGAATACGAACGAGACAGGACTGTAAAGTACTTGGTGAAAAAACTTTCTAAATTTGATGATAAAGATTTGGGTGATGTAGAGGGTGAAAAGAACACTAAGGATTTAAAGGTAGTTAAACAGGAAATTGAAGCATTAACAAACACCTATAAACATCAAGTTCGTCCGATTTTGTTGAATAACATCAAATTGAAGCGAAGAGACAAAGGGGCGAAAATTAATCGGACGGATTTATCCAAACTCATGTTTAAAACCAGCTACAACCATAAAACTAAACGACCGATTGCGGGTGTTTTTTCTTATCAGCAAGATATTTCTGATAGCTTATTTAGTAAAAACCTCGTGCCTGCAGGTTTATTGGTCAATTTCCCTGAGCTTAAAGAAGAATCATGGGTTAAAGAAGCATTGCAGATGGATGTTGAGTTGACGGCACTATTACGTATGCACATGGAATATATGGATGGTGTAAGGTTTGCGAAGCAAAAAATAAAGAAAAGTGCTGTTCAATTGGATGATATGCATGCACAAAGTAAACTTAGCAACTTGCCTGCTCATCAGCGAGAAAAGGTCGTGCGCAAGTTTGTGCGTGAGTTAGAAAGGTTGGATGATGATCAACCTTTTATAGGCTTTAAACAAGACTTGGAAAAGTTGCTTGAAAACTTTGAACATACAGTAAAACCTGTTTTAGTTGATAATGTAAATATGCAGCGGAAGGATATGGCTGCGAGAGCAAATCGTGGTGACTTGATTAGTTTGTTTTACCCGAGCTTAAAAAATTATAAAACTGGGCAACCGATTTCTAGTAAGCTGAAACACCAAGAAGGTGGAGATATGGTTGGTTATTTGGCAGAAAATTCGACACTAAGCCATGATGCTGTTGTTCAGAAAGCGCTTAAAATGGAAGCCGAGTTAATGGACTTATTTAAAGAACATAAAGCATACTTACAACACAATAGAAATTTAATGTATTAATTTGGTTTGGAAAAGGGTGATATAATGACTTCAGTAGTAGATATGATGCAAACTTTGGGTAAAAATGCACGTGTATCAGCGGCAAGTTTACGTATGGCAGACACCAACAAAAAAAATACTGCGTTAACGCTGGCGGCGCAACGTTTTCGTGATGAAATGACCGATATTTTGGCAGCCAATGCCAAAGATATGCAAGCAGCCGAAGAGAATAATCTTGAAGCAGCCTTGAAAGACCGCTTGGCACTGGATGAAAGCCGTGT
>DQSL01000123.1 GCA_015663235.1 Mariprofundaceae bacterium | reverse complement strand
GCATCATTAAAACCTGTCCAATTGTTAAACTTAAACACAGGGGTATGCACGCCTGAACTTACACTGACGACATAACTTGTGCCTGCCGCAGCAATGGTTTCAGTGTAGGTTATGGATGTTGTATCCCCTGAGCCTGCACCTGGAATAGCCCATGCCGCTGCATAAGTTGTGGCGTTTGAAAACACAGGGTGGGGGCCTTCTACAATGCTTCCTGGCCCTGGGTTGAATGCTGTTCCTTCAATAATATCCGCCGCACCTGTCCCAGAGAATGTGACAGAACCACCGCCGCCAGAACCACCGCCGCCAGAACCTGTTGATGTTCCACCACCACAGCCAAATAAAAGCATGGATGCAAAGCTTATGGTGATGATTGATTTTAAAGTATTTTTCATTGTTTGATCCTTTTTTAATATATTTTTAGTCATGCGAAGCGAATCGTAGTTGAATAGAAAATGACCTGCCATCCCATGAACGTGGGATATAAAAGAATAAACGACCCTTATATATTTCGCCTATCTGTATTGTCATTAAGGCAAATATAGAAAAATAGGGAGAAGTTATTATGAAGAAAATATTACTAGTATTAGGTATATTGTGCTTGCCGACCTTTGCACAAGCTCTTGAGTTGGATGCAATTAGTCCACCAGTAAAAAACATGACGGAAGGTGGCATGTTTAGCGACCCTGAAGAAATCCCTGCATTATCGGGTGATATTTCAGCATTAAAGGGTGGTCAAAAGGTGTTTATTCCTTATTTTAAAGTAAACTTTAACAAGGAGGTACATGAGTCAGGGACAGGGGAAGCTAGTTCCTTAACATCAATCAGTCGTGCTAAAATAGTAGTTAATGTTGAAATTAAAGGTTTTAATGAAGAAGTGTTTCAAAAAATTACAGATCTTGCATATGAAGATTTAGCAGCAAGGTTAGCTAAAAAAGGTATAACTGTGATGACAAGAGGTGAGGCCAAAGAAAAATCAAAATCTTTTTTAGGTGAGTTAAAAGATGCTAAGAAAGATTTCCCTGAAATTGATGATGACGTGTCAACATACCTTGCCACTGACACCGCATACCCAACAGGTTGGTTGGCAGGATTACGACCAGATGGCTCTCTATCCATGCCTCCCACTGCTATCATTAGTGATTTGGGTGCTGCGGCTGTGTCGGTAGCGTATCAAGTAAACTATGTAAACGTGGTTGATAGCTCTCAGGATGGGGGAACAAGAGCAAGTGCAGAGATTAGCTTGGCACCAGTTACCAATGTTACAGGTTATTTCCAAGCATTTACCGATGATCATAATACTAGGCTGGATATGGGTCAGGTTGCATATTCTGATATTGCATTTGGTCATTTAGAAAACGCAACATCGGCTGGGACAAAAACAGCAACGGCAGCTGTGGCAGCACTTGGGTTCTTGATGGGTAGTGGTAGTACTTTGGATATTGAAGATTATACCTTAACTGTGGATGGAATTAAATTTTTTGAAGCGACCTTAGATGCATTAAAGAAGGCAAATCAAGGGTTTGTGGATACTTTATAAGTTGTGGCTTTATTAAAGACCTAATCAAGACGCACTTGGTTAGGCTCTTTATAATTTGTGTTAGGTGATGCCCAAACGTACTGCTTCCAAAGTTGCTTCAGCCCTTGAGTGAACACCGAGCTTTCTATAAACCTTACGGATATGGTCGGATGCAGTGTGATAACTAATATCCATCAAATCAGCGCAATCTTTGGTGCTCATACCCTTGGATAGGTAAATAAGGACTTCACGCTCACGCTTGGATAGCTTATCCAAATCGGAGGTGTCGTCAGGGTTGAAATGGAAATGTTGCAACATTTGTTGGGCAACCGATGCTGAAATGGGTGGTTTTCCTTCTAAAATGCCAGCCAGCATTTGTGCAATATCACCCTTGCTTTCATCTTTAAGCAAATAACCATCTGCGCCTGCTTGTAGGGCAGGGAACAGGTGTTGGTTGTCTGAAAAAATCGTGGCAACAACGCATGGGCATTGGGGCTGACTGCTTTTGGCTTGTAGCACCAGTTCAATGCCAGAACCATCAGGTAAATGCAGGTCAGCCACGATTAAATCATATGTGTTTTTAGACTCGAAAGCCTTGCCTTCACTGACGTTGCCTGCGACATCAATATGAATATTTGAGCCAAAAGCAAGATGGAGTGCCTCGCTTAACCACGTTTGCGCATCGGGATGGTCTTCGAGCAATAAAATATTGTGTATCATGCGGACTCTCCAGTTTGTACAGGCACAGACCAAATCACGCGGCATCCCCCGTGTTTGTTTGCTTTCCAACGGATAATGCCACCGATATTTTGTATGCGTTGTTTCATATTACGTTTACCACTGCCACTATTATGGTTGGGTATGAATACGCTACCTTGATTGTAAACGGACATCAGTAAATACCCGAATCTAAGCTGGATACGGATGCGAATATTGTTGCCATCACCATGTTTTAAAGCATTGCTCAAAGCTTCGCGCAACACCATAGATAGCTGCAAATTGACCTTTTCGGGTAGCTTGTATGAATCTGTGATATGCGCTTGATGCCATTGCAATTGCGCTTGATGTTCCAAAGCGCGTTGTTGGCATTCGGTGCGCCACGCGAGCAGCGGTGCTGTGTGTTGGTGGCTGTGGACAGGGCTTTGTTTTACAATTTCACGCAGCCCATCCATGGCTTGCTTGGCAAGTTTCTTTTGTTCAGGTGTTTCACTCTTATAGACCAGCGATAACAGCTTT
>DQSL01000043.1 GCA_015663235.1 Mariprofundaceae bacterium | reverse complement strand
ATGTATTGGGTAAACTTGCTGTGTTGGCAGGTGTGAAAGAGTTTCCATCGCGCATCAAATGCGCCACTTTATGTTGGCATACAGTCAAATCTGCAATTGACGATGCTGGTCAACCAGCGAAGACGGAGTAAGGCATGGCAACAGGAAAAATGATTACCACCACCCGCGATATTGATGCGATTTTAATTCCGCTTGGCACACCCGTGATTATCCCAGAAGGTGCACAAGTCGCGATCACTCAGGAGCTTGGTGGCTCATATACGGTGAGTGTAAATGGCAACCTAGCACGCGTGGAAGGCAAAGATGGTGATGCCCTTGGTTTTGGTGACACTGAGAAAGATGCGGTTGAAGAAGCGCCAAAAACAGCCGATGGCCCTGTGGATGAATCAGCGATTTGGGCTGCCATGAAAAAAGTATACGACCCTGAAATTCCAGTCGATATTGTAAACCTTGGTTTGGTGTATGATGTGCATGTGGTGGACACCGATGAAGGTGGCAATCATGTGGATATTACCATGACTTTAACCGCACCAGGTTGCGGCATGGGCCCTGTGATTGTCGATGATGTGCGCGCCAAAACCTTGGCTGTAGAAAACGTTACCGATGTGCATGTTGATTTGGTTTTTGAACCACCATGGGACAGAAACATGATGAGCGATGAAGCCAAACTTGAGCTGGGGATGTTTTAGAAAACCATCCACTTAGCTGGCAGCTTTCTTGCTTGTAAGCTTGGTATGTTGACACTGAAACAAACCTTGCTGCTACCATAATACATGTGAAAAAAACAAATACTTCTCATATGAAGGTCTGCACATCTTGTGCTAGGTTCGCCGAATGACCCAAAAGAAACCTTCATACTTATCGCTTCTATCCAAGCCCTTAGCTGTTTTCAGAGACAGCTTACGTAAACAAACCGATACAGAGTTTGAGCAAGTAGTCGTAAGAGTTGTTTTAACCAGCATATTCTTAGCTATCTATTTTGATGACCAAATCATTCGTATATTAACCAGTGCATACCTCATATTTTCCACACTTATTTTTATTTGGATTCTAATCAATCCTTTACATTCTCACTACAGAAAAGTTTTGTGCATTATCGGTGATGTGTTTATGACTTCATCCGTTTTATACCTAGCAGAAGAGGCTGGTATTTTATCTCTTTTTGTATACCTATGGGTGATTACAGGCAATGGGTTTCGCTATGGGTCTGTATATTTAATTATCGCAACCCTTCTATCGCTCGTTGGGGCGATTACAGCCTTGTCATTGGGTTCATATTGGTCAGAATACCCTTGGGTTTACTTTGTTTTATTGCTTACGATTACAGCTATTCCTTTATACATGAACAAGTTACTTCAGCGGCTTCAAGCTGCCATAAGTGAAGCGAAAAGAGCCAATCAAGCCAAATCCCAATTTCTTGCCAATATGAGCCATGAGCTTCGCACCCCATTGGGGGGCATTATTGGTGCAAGCGATTTATTGAGCATGACCTCTCTGCGTAAAAGCCAAATTAAATATGTAAAAATGATTCAAGCTTCAGGAAAATCCTTGCTGTCATTGATTGAAGATGTGTTGGATATTTCCAAAATTGAAGCAGGTAAACTCACTTCTGAAACCTCCGCTTTCGACCTTCATGAGCTGATTGCGTCCATCGAACAAACTTTCTTGCCACACGTGCAAAAGAAAGGGCTCAAACTTTCAACCCATGTTGACCCACATATCCCTTTTCAGTTGCTTGGTGATGAATTGCATTTAAGGCAAGTGTTGATGAACTTTTTGAGCAATGCCACCAAATTTACCTCCCAAGGGCATGTGGATTTGTATTGTGAATTGGCAGACCAAGTGCATGATGCCTGCATCGTCCGCTTTCGTATTGTTGATTCAGGCATTGGCATGGATGAAGAAGAACAAGCCAAAATATTTGACAGCTTCACCCAAGCCGATGCATCCATCACCCGTGAGTTCGGTGGCACAGGGCTTGGCACAACCATTTCCAAGGCATTGATTGAAGTAATGGGAGGCACACTTTCCATCACCAGCGAAAAAGGGAAAGGTTCAGAGTTTTGTTTTACCCTCCCCCTGCAACGACAAACAGACAAGCAGAGTCAGCCTCCTACTGAAAAGTCCTTTGCAGATATGCATGTGATTACCCTGCTTCAAGAGCACGTACAACATAAAGTGGCAAAACACTTGCAACACTGGGGGCCCTCTATCACCAGCTTACAAGCTGAAGAAGCACTGCTTCCCTCCATCATCAAAGCGCGTAAAGAAAGTGCCTATCATTGTGTACTCATCTTGGATGAACATATGTTGGGCAGCCCTGCACAAGCTTTTTTGCAATCTTTTTATGAAGAAAAAAACATGTCTGATTGCGCAGTAATCCTCATTGCAACCACCAGCCAGCAACAGCACGATATTTTGCTTCAATGCGGCTATTCTGCGGTGCTTAGCTTGCCACTCAATGAGTCTATATTGTTCAATGCTCTGCACGAAACATGCACCATTCCACAAGCATACGCGCAAAGCAATATCATTGCTGTGGCAGACAAACACAAAACCAAAGATGCACAACAGAAGCATTGTATTCTTGTGGCTGAAGATAATGAAATTAACCAAATTGTGATTACAGAAATATTAAAAATCGCTGGTTATCAAACACAAATTGCAGAAGATGGCGACCAAGCACTTGATATACTCACAGCCTCTGATGCAACTTTTGACATGGCAATTCTTGATGTGAACATGCCGCACATGTCGGGATTAGACGTGTTGAAAGCATACCGATTTTTAGAAGTGAACACACGCCTACCCATCATTATGCTTTCCGCAGATGCGTTGTCTAATCATGTGCAAGAGTGCCTTGATGCAGGTGCAGATGGTTATTTAACCAAACCCATAGAGCAAACCAAGTTGCTTTCCACCATTGACACACTCATTGGTGCATCCGCACCAAAAAACAACGCTGTGATTCAAGCATTTCCAAAAGCAACGGCTTCAAACAACTGGCAGTATATTGATGTAAACATTTTAGACACATTGAATAACATGAGCCGAAAAGAAGGTTTCCTTCAAGAGGTTATCACGAAATTTATCACCAATACTGAGCAAAAGCTGCTTGACCTTGAACAAGCAGCCGCCGAACAAGATGTGCAAACCTTTATCAGCATCGGCCACGGTCTCAAAGGTGGGTCAGGTATTATTGGTGCTGTGGCAATCAGTCAGCTTTTTGCCAACATTGAATCACAACAAAACCAACTAACCCAACCCGCCATGAAACAAAGGGTTTCCAAGCTAATAACTATAATTGAAGGGACAAAATCAGAGTTTTCGCGTTATTTAAACTAACTATTTCACTGTTTGCCTTTTCACAAGGCGCTCCATCATCCTTAAATCCCTATGATTTAAGTTTAATGCTGCATCCACCCAAATTGTGGTAATCTTCTCCAATTCCTCATATGAGATTGGGTCATAACAATGTTTTGCTTTTCTAAATGCGGTAATACCATTTTTTGAGCGGTTCTCTTTTTTAATATAGTCATAAACAGCTCTTTTTCCCTCTCCTTTATTAACCAAGACATGTACAATTCCCTTATCATATAGTTCTTCAGCAGAATACAATTTACCACTTAAAATCATTGTCTCAGCCTCTGTTGCCCCGATTTTTCTTGCAAGTAAGCTAAAAGCGCCCATGCCTGGAAACAAATTAAAAAGTATTTCTGGGAAACCCATTTTTACGCCTTTCTCGGCTATGAGAACATCACTAGACATCGCACCTTCAAACCCACCACCAAGCGCGTCACCTTGAACCAATGAAATCGTTGTGACTTTGCCATCAAGTGATGTGTAAGTGTTATAAAGGACATCAATACATGCTATTGCATACTTTAACAGACCATCTCTATCTTGATTCCGAATAAGCGAAGAAAACAAAGCAAGATCGCCACCTAAGTTGAATGAACCCTCAAATCTAGATGCAGCTACAATATACCCCACATCTTTTTTTTGACCATTTTTTACAGCGTCATACCATTTAAGAATATTATGCAAAACATCAGGTGTGAAACATGGCCGAGAACCTCCATTCATATAATACCAAGCCAATGCATGCTCTTCTTCATAAACCACCTCTAATGAGGTAAATTCTTCTTCAATACTCCGCTGTTGTTTTAAGTTTGTTTGTAATTGCATTTTAAGCCCCTTTTCCCTTTATTGTCGTGGCGTACCACAACTTTAGAATTCACCTGAATAAAACGGGTGTCAATGTTTTGTCACTTCAAATGTGTGGGGATTTTACTTGCGCTTATTTTCAACAATCATCATGCTTGGCTAACAACACGATAATCGAGAGGAACACAACATATAGTATGCAAGCATCCAAGTGGCTACAACATATGACATTTCAACGCCCAAAAGCACCCCGTGGCGCAGTGTGGGTTCATGCCTGTTCTATGGGAGAAGTTGCCTCTGTCTCGGGCTTGATTCAGCGGTTATTGGATGCAAATAAACAAGTTCACCTCACCGTAGTGACGCGCACAGGCTTCGCTCAGGCACAACGCTTGTTTGGCGAACGCATCACCTTGAGCTGGCTGCCTTGGGACTTACCCTTCTTGATGTCTCGCTTTGTGAAACACCTCAAACCTTCGCTATTACTCTTGAATGAAACGGAATTTTGGCCTGGAATGCTCAAAGCTTGCAAAAAACAAGGCGCACCAGTTATTGGCGTAAACACCCGAATTTCTGACCGCTCATTTCCTAAATACTATAAAACACGCAAACTATGGCGACGCTGGCTTTCGCCTATTACTTTTTTTCTTGCCCAAAGCAACACGGATGCAGAACGCCTATTTCAAATTGGTATAAACAAAGAGCGCATCAAAACTGTGGGCAACTTAAAGTTTGCCGTGCAAGCGCCTGATGTGGAAGCCAAACAAGTGCGACAAATGATTGACCCCAGCAGCAAACGCCCAATTTTGATTGTCGCTAGCACCCATGATAATGAAGAAGCACAAGTATTGTCATTATTACAAACATGGCGACGTATTCAGCCCGATTTATTAACGCTTATCGTACCACGACACCCCGAACGCTTTCAAAAAGTGGCACAACTGCTCGAAAAACATGGCATAAGCTATACCCATTATGTGCAAGAGCGCACAGGACAAGAGCAGGTTGTGTTGGTTGATGCCATGGGTGTGCTTACTGGATTATACACCATTGCCGATGTAGTATTTATTGGTGGCAGCCTTGTCGATATTGGCGGACATAACCCGCTTGAACCTGCTATTTGCGGACGTGGTGTGGTGGCGGGAAAACACATTCAAAACTTTAAAGCCGTGTTTGCTGATATGCAGCATCAAGGCGCGGCAATTATTGTACAAGACAAAAAAGAACTCGAACTTGCCATCACACGGCTTTTAGAAAAACCTGATGAACTCCAGCAACTTAACGCGCAAGCCACTTTATTTATGCAGCAGCAAGGGCAAGTGCTTGACCGCATGTGGGAAGAAATTAAGCCTTATCTTTGAGCAAGCCCTTGATGCTTACACTTAATACGAACCACGCAATATTCCATCACTAAAAAGACCCTCAATTTGAGAAGTGTTTTTTCGATTGCGCTCAGCCAACCAATCAGCAAATGGCTGCGTTAAAACATATTGCTTTTGTTTATCCAACATGTGAATTTGAATCTGCCACGGTTGTTGTTCATCGCCGCGCAAAGAAAATAAAATCGTACCAAGCTGCGCCAAATCCAGCCGTCCATTCAGCATAAACCCCTGCTTCTGCTCAAGCTCCTGTACAAAACCTTGCGCCTGCCTGCCTTCCTGCTCAAACAATAACAATCGCCCCCCTACTTGCTCAGCAAAAAAAGGCAAACTATCTATCATCTGCTTTGACCACTGCATATGGCTATCCAGTTTATGCTGCATTTCCAACGGTTGTTTGGTGGCATATTTCTGCAACATATCGCTGATAAAGCTGATGGCTTGTTTATCGGTTAACAAACGAAACTGCCCCGGTTTTTCGCGCTGTAAAAGCTCTAACCAAACCTTGCCCATGGGTGTATTGGGCGGCACTTCCACGCGAACCCGATAACTTCCTAACATCAACAATGCGCCTGCTGCGTCTGGCATGGGCATGATTTTACCTGAAAGTAGGCTGCCATTGGGCCAAGGAAGTAGTGTGCCTCCCTCTGAACGGTTCACTTGCATCAATACAGGCAAGCTTGCGTTCAAGAAGCTGGTCATATCAAGCTTTTGCAGTTTGTAACAGTAACATCAAACGCACTTGAGCAATCGGCAATCGCAATGCTTTCGCAATGGCTGGCATATCCAAACCTTCGCGTTTTAAACGCATCACTTTTGCGGCGATATTCACTTCTTGTTTGGCTGATGTGGCTTTCTTTTTGCTTGGCAATGGTGTTTGCAACTTATGAATATTTCGTGCAATCATTGCCTGCTCACGTGCAGACAATGTATTATTCTCTGAATTTGGTGTTGCAATACGCTTGGTTTCAACTTGCTTCTGCGCTTGCATTTGTTTCATCACTTGGTCAAGTAAAGTGGTCGCTTGTTGCAAGTCTGAGGCTGCTTGATGCAATAATCTTTCTACTTTTTTGCGTTGCCCCGCTTGATGAAACCACAAACCCCACAAACCCAATATTGCCAAAACCAATACACCATTAAACACCAAATTTAAGACACCTTCTGTGATTCCAAATATCATCATACTCTCCTTTGACGCACGCTTGATTTGCCATCTGCTGATAAATGCAAATGGCTGCGCAAGCGCATCACCATTTGACTATGCACCTGTGAAACACGGGATTCAGTTAAGCCCAAAACCAATGCAACTTCTTTCATGGTCAACTCTTCGTAGTAATATAAACTCAACAATACCGCTTCTTTCTGTGGCAAACCTTCAATCGCACCCGCCAATTTATCCACAAACTGCGCAACTTCTGTTTGATGCTCTGGCATCAAGGTTGCATCGCCCGCAATAATATCCAACACATGCAACTCATCTTCGCCACCGCTAGACACGGTGGGCAAATCATCAAAATACACCACAGACATCGAGCGAACTTGGTCAAGCTTCTGCCGATAACTCGCCAAATCCAAGTCCAAGAAACCAGCAATTTCCTTTTCTTCGGCTGGGCGACCATAACGCTGCTCCAACGCTTCAAATGCGCCTTGTAATGCTTTGGATGTGTCTCGTAGCCCTCTTGGCATCCAGTCAAACGCTCTTAAATAATCAATCATTGCACCACGCACGCGGTAGGCGGCAAATGTTTTAAACAATACATTCTTACTGGTATCAAATCGTTGCGCACCATCAAGTAAACCCAATACCCCTGCATCAATCATATCATCCAACTCAATGGATGCTGGGGTGCGCCGCATCAGTTGGTCGGCATGGTATTTTATCATCGGTAAATACTCCTCAAGCAGTGCTTCAGGGTCTTGCAATGATGCATGTGCATCATATTGGGCTAAGCTCATATGTGGCGTTCCCTCTGCTTATTGTGTGTATCAGCTTGGGGCAACATCATATTTAGCCAAGATAATAAAAAGCCAATCCATGCCCCTCCAATGCTGACAATAAACATGCGGTATAAAGTGTCCGCCATGCTCAAATCTTTGATAATACACAAGGCAAATGCCAAACATGCGCCCGTGACTGCACCTGCGATTGTAGAATGGAATAAATTCATCATATGCTCCTTTTTTACTCAGCTTGAACCGACAAACCTTCATTTAAACTATGCTCCCAAAAGAATTGCAAACCGCCACTGCGATGCACATCCCTTGGTCGCGCTAAAATACTATCCAACACGGTATCCAATGCTTGCCGTGTTAATGGGGAACCTTGCTCTTTTAACAGTGATTGTTTTTGAATGGCTTGGCGCACTTCTGGCGCATAGGGTAAATGCCCAACATAATCCAAGTGTACATCCAAATAACGGTCTGCAACGGATACCAACCTACGGAACGTCACCTGCGCATCAAAGGCTTCGGCTTGATTGACCACCACCATAAATCGCTTCACCCCACGTTGGCGCGACAACACTTTAATCAGTGCATACGCATCTGTGAGTGATGTGGGTTCGGGTGTGAGCACCACCAATGCTGATTCGGCTGCGGAAACAAAGTATAAAACATTGTCACCAATGCCCGCTGCCACATCAATCAAGATTAAATCATACTTACTCGACACGCTGCGCATTTCATCCATCATCACCTGCTGCTGCCCTGCATCAAGCGCTGTTAATTCATATAATCCACTACCTCCTGGCAACACATCAAAGCCTTCTCGTGTGGGCAAAATCAATTGCTGCAATGCTTTTTCACCGCGCACCATTTCAAGCACTGAACCTTGTGCGGACACACCCAACATCACATCCACATTGGCAAGCCCTAAATCTGCATCCATCAACAAAACACGTTTACCTTGAGATGCAGCATACGCTGCCAAGTGCACAGAGAAAAATGTTTTGCCTACGCCACCTTTACCACTGCTCATGGCAATCACACGCGGCATTTCTTTTTCTACACTCATGCAATTTTCTCCTTTACTGTGCTCAACGCTTGCCCAACTAAACTGCCATGTGCTTGGGCATCCTGCTCTTGGCTTTCCAAATGTTGGCGGTACTGTTTTATTAATATCGCCGTTAATGCCTTGGGCGTTAGCCAACCCATTTGTGCAGGCACTTCCGGACCAAAGCTGCAATACGACATCGGCATCCGTGATGCCTCAGCCCAATTGATGATTTTCCCAGGCTTAGATGTTTCATCCAATTTACTGAATGCAATATCCGTGAAACCCGAACCGTTGGCTCTTTCCAACATCGCCAAACCATCAACTTCATCCATGCTCGCAGACATCAATAAAATCTTATGTGTGCAAGCCAGTTGTTGCCATATATCCATTTGTTGGCGAAGGGCTGAAGCGTGGCGATTGTTCCAGCCTTCGCTATCTATAAGCACAAGCTGTGCCGATTTTGTTTCTGCTTGTGCGTGACCCACATCTTCTGCTGAGCGCAGCACTGAAAAAGGAATGCCCAACACATCGGCATATGACGACAGCACGGCACTTCCACCTATGCGATTACTGTCTGTACTCAACAATGCCACGGCAACGCCTTTGAGGCTGTAATAGGTGGCAAGCTTGGCAATAAGCAACGATTTACCCGCACCACTTGCACCTGAAAAAAGTAACACGGCTTTCTTTCTCTTGGGGTTGATGGGTGTAGACCAACGTAATGTCGGCATCTGAATAGGTGCTTGTTTGGCATAATCTTCAGCCAAGACAAACGCATTCATCGCAGACACGCCCATAGACAATAAATGGTCATAAGCATCACGAACACCCATGCCAACCAATGCTTGGCGATATTCTTCGGTATCGCGGTAGCTTAAGCTTGTCGCAATCTTTTCTAAGCGTTGCATGGATGCCTCTAAGCTTAAAGCAGCTTCATTGGCTTGATGTGAGGGTGGCTGTTTGGCTTGTGGGCTTGCTTCATAGTCCAAAGCTGCATGAACATTCCATACCGATTGCCCCGAAACAAGTTTGGACTCAGTACGGTCGAGAATCACAGCATCAGGGCCAAGTGTTTGGCGAACCAGTGCCAATGCTTCATGAAGTTTGGGTGCTGAAAATGATTTAATTTGCATCGTGTAGACCTAGTTTTGCTAATGTTTGAATATGCACACGGGATGGAATTTCAGCCACCGACAACACGGCAACCCGAGGCATCACTTTACCCAGCGCCAAAGCAAGGTGCGAGCGCAATAATGGTGTGGTTAGAAGCACTGGCGTATCCACTTGTTGTGTCGCCACAATATCGGTAAAGCGGCTTAACAAGCGTTGCCATTGTTGAAACTCTAAAGGTAGGGGTAATGTGTTTGTTGGTGATTGCTGCAAACGCTCTGTCATGCTTTGTTCAAGCGTAGCGTCAACCGTAAACACAGCTAATCCATGCTGTGCATCCAAATGGTTTTGCACAATACTTCGCCCAAGCTTTTGCCGCACTTTTTCTACCATAGCTTGTGTATCCAACTGCTCTTGCAAACCATCAGAAATGGTTTCAATAATCAGTAATAAATCACGAATAGGAACCCACTCAGCCAACAAACGCTGCAATACATTTTGCAATAAACCATAGGAGACTTGTGCTGGCACAATATCATCCACCACTTTGGGATAACGCTCGCTTAACATCTCAACCAATTCTCTGGTTTGCGCCCTGTCCAACATTTCCGAAGCGTGAGAACGCAATATTTCTGTAATATGTGTGACTACTACTGTGACTGGTTCAACCACGGTATACCCTGCAAGTTCAGCTTGTTGCCGCTTCTCTTGGGTAATCCACAACGCAGGTAAACCAAAGGCTGGCTCTTGCGTGGCAATACCTTCCACAGGCGCACCTGCAACCTGACCTTCCAAAGCCATGAGGTTGCGTGGACGAATCTCACTGCGCCCAACCTCAGCACCGCGCACCAACACCCGATAATCTCCCACACCCAGTTGTAAGTTGTCTTTGATATGTACTGGAGGCAGCACAAAACCAATCTCTTGGGCAATCTGGCGGCGAACTGTTTGCAGCCGCTCCAACAAGTTGCCATCGGCAGAACCTTCCACCAAGTCTATCAAGCCATAACCCACTTCCAAACGAATCGGGTCCACCACCAACAAATCACTCATGGGTTGCTCTTCCACGGATTCCGAAGATGCAATCACTTCTGCCTCCAACTCTGGGTTGACTTGGCTCTCATCTTCTGCGGTTTGCAAATACCAACCTGTAAATGCCAAACCCATAGCGAGCAACATAAATGGAATAAAAGGCAGCCCAGGCACCAAACCAAGGAACAACATTGCCCCACCTGCAATCCAATGCACTTTGGGGTGTGCTGTAAATTGATTTGTAATTTCAGTCGACATGGTTGCGCCACTGCCAGCACGGGTAATCACAATACCTGCTGCGGTAGAGATAATCAGGGCAGGAATTTGGGACACCAAACCATCACCTACCGTCAAAATACTGTACACATTCATGGCATCACCCATAGACATGCCTTGTTGGGCTGTGCCAATGATGACACCTGCAATCAAGTTGATGGCTGTGATAATCAAACCTGCCACCGCATCACCACGCACAAATTTCGCCGCGCCATCCATAGAGCCATAAAACTCAGCTTCGCGTGCCACGTCCTCGCGCCGTTGTCTGGCTTGTTCCTCATTAATCATGCCTGCGTTCAAATCGGCATCAATCGCCATTTGTTTACCAGGCATAGCATCCAAGGTGAACCTTGCTGCCACTTCGGCAATACGTGTTGAACCTTTGGTAATCACCACAAAGTTAATCAATACCAACACAATAAAAATAATCAGCCCAACAACTGTATTACCACCAACCACGAATTGACCAAATCCTTCAATGACTTGACCTGCGGCGGCAGTACCGTCTTGGCCATGCAATAAAATCAAACGGGTGGTTGCGACATTCAAAGAAAGACGAAACAACGTGGTGAGCAATAATAAAGACGGAAAAATTGAAAATTCTAAGGGTTTGAGCACAAACAAAGCAGTCAATAAAATAAGAATGCCTGCCGCAATGTTTATCGCAAGCAATGCATCCATAATCCAAGTGGGCAATGGCACCATCATAATCATGATGACCGCCAACACGCCCACAGCCAACATTACATCAGTATGTTTGATCATACGTTGCAATGTTAAAGTTGCGCCTGCTAACATATTGTATCTGCCCCTTATTTCACTTTAAAGACCTCTGCCAAAATAACCGCCACAGCCGCAAAGAGCTGCTCAGGGATTTCATGACCAATCTGTACATCCTTAAACAAGGAACGCGCCAAAAGTTTATTCTCTCGGATAGGCACACCACTTTCCTTGGCTAATGCCTTGATTTTTTGAGCAATTTCATTCTTACCTTTCGCCACAACCGTGGGCGCACCACCGCCCAAAGCGTCATATTTTAGTGCCACGGCAAAGTGCGTTGGATTGGTAATCACCACGTCGGCTTTCGGCACATCGGCCATCATGCGGTTTTGCGCTTGTTCCATTTGAATTTGACGAATTTTGGCTTTGAGCTGGGGGTCGCCTTCTGACTCTTTGTGTTCATCGCGCACTTCTTTCATCGACATCTTCATCGACTTGGCATGTTCCCAACGTTGGTAAATCACATCTGCCAAGGCAATAACGAAGAAAAAAGCCGCAACCAACCCTACAATGGCCAAACTGCCATCCACCATCAGCATCACAATGTCATCCACGCTTTTTCTTGAGCTATGAATAGCAGGTAAGAACAAGTCTGAAACCACATACCAACAAATAAAACTTATCATACTTAGTTTGGTGACTGATTTGACAAATTCAGCCAATGATTTGCTTGAAAACAACCGTCCTAAACCTTTGATGGGACTGACCTTTTCCATTTTTGGTTTTAATGTTTCAAAGGTGAACACAGGACCTGTCACCAAATAAATAACCAACATGCCTACCAGCACCATGGGAATCGCAATGGGCAATACCATCAGTGCAATTTCAATAGACAAATCAATTAATAATGTTTGCATACCTTCAGGGGTCATATCCACTTTAACTTGTCCTGAAAGATATTGTTTCATGAGCTGTTCGTTGCGTGAAGCTATCCAAGCGCCAAGCCCTGTTGCCGATAAAGATGCAAGAATAAGAAACGAAATCGCAGTAGACGGCTCTCGACTGGTGGCAACTTGACCTTTCTTTCGCGCATCCTCCAGCCGCTTCTCACTGGCATCTTCGGTTTGCTGCGACTTATCCTGTTCGCCAGACATTTACTGCCCTGAAAGCTGTTTTAAAAACATGGGTAAATCTTGCCCCAACCCAACAAAACCATCATGCATCAGCGACATAAAAGCAGGGAGCGATAAACCAAGAATTAACAAACCCAAACCCACAGAAAGCGGGAAGCTTACAAAAAACACTTGCACCTGCGGCACAGCTCGCGCAATCAAACCAAGTGCTACATATACAAAAAACAACAGCAATAACACGGGAGCCATCAGCTTCACAGCAAGCACAAACATCGCGGCTGCAGCATCGGTTATCGCCTGCCAGCCATGGAAAGACCAAGAAGAACCTGGAGGCAATATGGAAAATGATTCAATCAAAGTCATGATAAACATATGATGTGCGCCACTTGCCAACCACATCAATATCGCCAAAACTCCGACAAACTGGGCTACGATAGCTGATTGTGATGATGTTGCGGGGTCAAAAATACTCGCCATCGCCATACCCATTTGTAAGCTCATCACCTGCCCTGCAAACTGAGCGGCTGTGAAAATGAGTTGTGCAAGTAGCCCCAAAGCCGCTGCCAGCAACATTTCTTGAATAGCCAACAATGCAAAACGAACAACATCAGCTTCAATCGCTGGCACATGTTTGGACACCACAGGAAATAACAAAAGCGTCAATAATCCGACAAACCCTGCTTTGACTGGTGCAGGAATCATTTTATGCCCCAATACAGGCAGCAACATCATTAGCAAACTTATGCGCAAAAAGATGAGTGTGCCAACCAGAATGTCTTGTTCAGATGGGAATGGAAACATTAGCTTAAAAGCATGGGAATGGATTCAAATAGGCGGCGCGTGTAACTCACCAAAGTCTCCACCATCCAAGGCGCTGCAACAACCATAGCCACAAAGACAGCAATAATTTTCGGCACAAAAGTTAGTGTCATTTCTTGAATCTGGGTGACGGCTTGAAACAATGAAATCGCCACCCCCACCACCAACGCCACCACCAACATCGGCATGGATAATATCAATATCATTTCAAGGGCTTCTTTGCCGTAATTAATCACTAAATCAGGGTTCATAAGCCATAAAAGCAAAGCCAATGCCAACTTTCTATATCATTTTAGTGGACAGCTATCACCATTGTTTATAAAATACGCAATTACTAATATATTGGAGGTCAGTATGTCTATTTCAACATTCTCAAACGCACTCATTTTGATGGTTAGCTTAACCCTATCCCAACAGGCTATCGCTGCTGACGAACAGGCACTAAAAACAGAAGCTTTAAGCATAGTAAAACAATTCGGTGGTGCATTAAAACCACAACTTGTTCACGCGATGAAACAAGGCGGCCCAGTTCATGCCATTGATGTTTGCGCCACACAAGCACCTAAAATTGCCCAAAAACTGAGCACCAAAACAGGCTGGGAAGTCAAACGCGTCAGCCTTAAAACACGCAACGCAAATGCTGCCACACCTGATGATTGGGAAAAAGAGGTGCTAAAATCATTTGACCAACAACAGGCAGACGGCAAGAAAGTGGGCAAAATGATGACATACAGTTTGAAAGGAAACACCTTCAGATTCATGAAAGCCCAAGGTGTGCAACCGATTTGCCTTACTTGTCATGGCAGTAACATCAAACCTAACGTGCGAAAAGCATTGAACAAACACTTTCCAAATGACCTTGCCACTGGATATAACCTAGGTCAGGTGCGCGGTGCAATAAGCCTCACCAAATTTTTAAATCAATAAACAACCCACGAGAGGTTATGTCTTTAGCCTCTTAATGTTTCCACATCAGACTTAAAGTCAGCCATCACTTGTTGAAGACCTGTTGTGTTTTCAGCCGATTGTTCAGTCAGCGGCAAGCGCAAGTCTCCTCTCATCCAACCCAATAATTCACATGCTTTTTTCACAGGGATGGGATTGCTTGCCACAAACATCGCATCGGTTAAATGTTGCAATGCAAAGTGCATGGCTTTGGCAGTCTCAAAATCTTTGGTGACTACAGCATCTACCAAAGCTTTCATGGTTTTGGGTGCAATATTGGACACCACGGAAATCACACCTGCACCACCAATCGTCATGAAGGGAAGTACGCTGGCATCATCACCCGAATAAAACAGAATACGATTATCACATGCCATCATGGTGCGTGTAAGTTGCGCCATATCTGCTGTGGCATCTTTAATGGCGATGATGTTTGAAACATGCGATAAACGCGCCACGGTTTCAGGCTCCATATTGGAAGCTGTACGCCCCGGCACGTTGTATAAAATCTGGGGGATATGCACGGCATCAGCAATGGCTTTGTAGTGCTGATAAATGCCTTCTTGCATGGGTTTCACATAATACGGGGAGATCAACAATGATGCATCTGCACCCAAGGATTTGGCGGCTTTGGTAAGCTCAATGGATTCGGCTGTATTGTTGCTTCCTGTTCCCGCAATCACAGGAATACGCCCTGCGACTTGCTCAACTGCAATTTGAATCACTCGTTTATGTTCAACCACACTTAATGTTGCAGCTTCACCTGTCGAACCAGCAGGCACAATACCATCCACGCCACCTTCAACTTGGCGCTCAATATGGGCGCGAAATGCTTCTTCATCAACTTGATTGTTCTTAAAAGGCGTTACCAACGCTGTCATCACACCATGAAACATATGTGCTCCTGTTTTAACTTAGGCGAACTATACCCACATTATTTTAGCATTGTCACTGTTCTAGAATTGTATGGGGCTATTTGGAAAGGTCTAGTAAAAGCAAAAAGAGTGTTTACTTCAACCAAGCATCCACATCTTTCTCAAGCTCTTCCATCATTTTCGCCACATCACGGAATGACTGGATTTGTAAATCTTCCATTGGAGGCTTAGGCCTATCTTTTAATGCCAAATAATCTTTCTCAAGTGCTGCTAAAAGATTCGTCAGCGTATCATATTGACCTTGCAATCGTGTTAGCAATATTTCAGCTTCTAGGTGATTGGAAGCTTTTGTTTTTTTGCTTTGCCCAAACAACTTACCCATACCTGTAGGTTGGGGAAAAAGAAGATTAAAAATATCCGCATAAACCTGATGTAACGAATCATGCGTCAATTTAATATCACGAAGCACAGAAAAATCTCGCAAACGACCTTCGGCACTCTTCAACCATCTCCCGAACTCACATTCCATGGCACGAACAGGTGTTTGTTCCTGAGTCACGGGTAAGCCATTCACCAACGCTTCCGCACGTACAAACCATGCTTTATGCAAAGCACGAGCAGCGCGGAGTTGCTGAACAGTTTCTGGTACTGGCATATACTTCCCCCCTATTTTGAAGCCGCGTGTACTGTAACTAAAAGTGCGATTTTAATCGGCAACTAATCTCACCGAAATTTGCCCGCGCACCGCATCCGTAGATTCAATTTCAACATGCATAGTATCACCCAAACCAATAGAAAAACCACCACGCTTGGCTGTAAGCCTGTGATGCACATCATCCAACTCAAAGCTTCCTTGCAGATCATCTACATCCATCGCTGCTTCTGCCAATGTTTCCTTAAAAGAAAGGAAAACTTTCCGTTTGGTCACACCAGAAACCACGGCTTCCATTGTTTTACCTATATCTTTGTGGTGATACAACGCAGCAAGCATCGCTTGTGTATCCCACTCTGCGCGCTGTTGAATGCGCTCTTGGGTTGAAATATGCGCGCCAACTGCTTCCAAGTCCAGCTTGGATGCTTTTTCGCCCGCAAGCACTGCTTTAAGCCTACGATGTGTAGTTAAGTCTGCATAACGCCGAATCGGACTGGTAAAATGTCCGTAACTCTCATAAGCAAGACCAAAGTGACCCACATTATGCGTAGTATATTTGGCTTGCTGCATGGATCGAAGCACCAACTTATGCAGCACTTGAGAGAAGGGTTTACCCTCGGCTGCTGCCAAAGCTTGTTGCACATCTTTGGGACGCACATCTTCGGTTTTATGATGCCTAATTTTAAGCCCAAATACCCCCAAGAAAGCATTAAGTTTTTCAATTGCTTCACGCTCAGGTGCAGGATGAACACGGTACAACTGCTCTATTTTTTTACTTTCTAAATATTCTGCAACAGCAGTATTGGCAGCCAACATCATCTCTTCAATCAATTTGTGCGACACATACCTATCTCGCGCTTCGATATGCGAAATACTATCACCATCAATCACAGCCCGAACTTCTGGTGCATCAATTTCCAATGCACCACGCTTGTTGCGATTGCGCTCCAAGACTTGATACAAACCCATGGCAGTATCCAACATCTCGCGCACTTTAGGCTCAGCCACAGCCTTATTATCTTGATGGTCTATCCACGCCGTGGCTTGCTCGTAGGTTAATCGCTCATAAGAATAAATCACCGCATTATACACACGCGCCGTGCGGCGTTTACCACCTGCATCAAAGCGCATACGCACCACCATCGCCAACCTATCCACATGAGGATTCAGCGAGCATAAACCATTCGATAGCTTTTCAGGCAACATTGGAATCACACGGTCTGGGAAATAAAAAGAATTGCCGCGTGACAAGGCTTCAGCATCCAAGGCAGAACCTTCATGCACATAATGTGCCACATCCGCAATCGCCACCCAAGCTTCGTAACCATCACCGCGCTTTTGCACACAAATCGCATCATCAAAATCACGTGCATCTTCACCATCAATCGTGGCAAAAGGTAAATGTGTTAAATCCAATCTATCTTTTTTATCTTTAGCGCGAACCCTGCTTGGAATAGCAACACTTTCGGCTTCAACATCAGGCGGAAATGTTGCAGATAAACCTTGCTCTGCAACAATCAAATCCACCAGCTTGGTTGGTGTTAAGTCATCACCCATCACTTCAATAATCTTACCGTGCAAAGGGTTGGTTCCGCGCTGAATTTCTACACGCACCCAATCACCATGATGCGCACCACCTGCTTCATCACGTTGAATTAAAATAGCTTGCTGCATACGTTTGGATCGCGGATAAACAAAACCAAGACCATGCTCCATTTTAAACTGCCCTGTAATCGTACTTGGTGCATGTTCAATCATGCGCACCATCGCACCTGCTTCACGACCACGGCGCATAAATGTACGCACTTCAACCTTGTCGCCATGCATGACATCACGCATTTCATCCACAGATAAAAACACATCTTCATCACGCCCTTCAACATTCACAAAACCAAAACCATCAGGGTGGGCAGAGACTGTGCCTATCCAAGTTTTATCACTGGGTTTGCCGCGTTTATCTTCTTTTCGCTTGCCATACACACCACGCAAGCTTCCACCATCGCGACCTTTGCCTTTGGCTGCACCATCATCTTTAAACTTCTTTTTTCGCTCAGGTGGCTCAGATGGCCATGAAAACCCACTTATTGTTTTGGTTTCTGGTTTGCTCTGATGCGAACGTTTATCATCCGAACTTACTCGGGGCTTGCGACTACCGTATACTGTTTTTTTCTTACTCAAAATTTTATCCTCGAAGCTCTGCTTCAAACTTGTTCACCATCATATCAATCACTGCTTGCATGGCTTTACCTGAATCTTCTTGGGTCAGTGTACGCTTACCATCTTGTAATACAAACCGAATACCCAAACTTACCTTACCTTCAGGTACACCTTCACCATCATATAAGTCAAAAATTGAGGCATTTACAAGATGCTGCCCGCAAGCTTTGCGCACAGTTTGTAAAATCGCATCCGAAGTTGCACCCTTATCAAACAAGAACACCAAATCGCGTTCAATAGACGGAAACTCTGGAATGGGTTGAAACTTGGCTTTTTTACCCGCGTGTAATACATCCAAATTGATGGATGCCACAAACACATCATCGGACAAATCAAAACCATCCGCCAAATCACCATCCACTTTCCCAATATAACCTGCTACGGATTTACCAATAAAAATCTTCGCCGTTTGCCCAGCTTGTAAACCTTGCACATCATCATCTGCCATAAAACGCGCCGTTAAACCACGCCCTTGTAGCCATGATTCCACCGCGCCTTTTAGGTCAAAGAAATCGGCTTTGCGCGTTTTGGCATACCAAGTATCTTGCTGCACATCACCCGTCATCAACCAAGCCAACATATTGGTTTCCGTATGCTCGATCATATTACCTGCATACACCCGACCTTGCTCAACCAATGCCACACCTGTTTGCTGACGGTTCATATTATATTTTGCCGTGTTCAGCAAACTTGGAAACATTGAGCGGCGCATCACACTCATGGCTTCTGAAATCGGATTGGGCAATACCAAGTCTTTATCATCTTGAGGGGCATCTTCTGCCACAAATAAACGCTGCTCTTGGGGTGAGATAAAGGCATAGTTAATCACCTGCACAAAACCCAAGCGTACAGCATCAGTTATACCTGTATCCACCTTGCTTGGTTGAATATTGGTCAACGGTGGCATCACGACAGGGATATTGTCAAAACCAATCACCCGCGCATATTCTTCGGAAATATCTTCTGCCAAACGCACATCAGGTCGATGGCTGGGTACGCTAAAGTTTAAAGTGTCGCCTTGATGTTCAATGCCAAAACCCATGCGCTCAAGCACAGCATCCGCAGTTTTAGGTACTTCAATACCCAAACGGGATGCAATACGCTGCATATTCACTTGGATTTGCGTATCTTTGATTAAACTATCTGCATCACCTACGGTTGTGGTTGCACTAACTTTGCCGCCAAATAAACCCACAATCATGTGCGCCACTTGATCCATAGCCAGCGCAATCATGCCAGGGTCAACACCGCGCTCAAAACGCATGGATGAATCCGATACTAAGCCACAAGTGCGGCGGGTAATGCTAATACGCGCAGGCCTAAATGCTGCCGATTCAAGAACGATATTCGTTGTTTTTTCAGTCACGCCCGTAGGTTCTGAGCCCATAATACCTGCCAAAGCAATTACACTATTATCATCAGCAATCACCAAATCTTCAGCGTGAAGGCTGACTTCTTTACCTTCTAAAGAGGTGAAAGTTTCACCTTCTTTGGCTGTGCGCACAGTAATATCACCGTGTAATGTATCCGCATCAAAAGCGTGCATGGGTTGCCCCAAGTCCAACATGGTATAGTTGATAACATCCACCACGCCATTAATCGGACGCAAACCAGCAGCAATCAATCGCGCTTGCAACCAATCTGGAGAAGCCGAGACTTTTACACCTTCAATGCGACATGCCCTATAAAGTAGACAATCTTCACTGGCAACAACACCAACTGTCGGCGTAGTCACACTATCATCCGTTGCCACCACTTCATCACCAGGCTCAATCAATGGCAGCCCATAATCTGCAGCCAAATCTCTAGCGATACCACGCAAACTCATGCAATCACCACGGTTGGGCGTGATGTCCAAATCAAACACGGCTTCTTCAAGTCCTAAATATTCGCCAACTTCTTCGCCCACTGGTGCATCTTGAGGTAAAATCAATAAACCATCGGCATCTTCTGCCAAACCAAGCTCAGCTTCGGAGCAACACATGCCAAAGCTCACTTCACCTCTAATTTTACCTTTTTTAATCTTTAAACCATTGGGTAGACATGTACCCACTGTCGCCACAGGCACTTTATCGCCTTCGACCATATTGGTTGCACCGCAAACAATGGCAAGGTGGTCAACATCACCCAAATCAATCTTGAGCAATTTCAACTTATCCGCATCAGGATGCGGTTTCATTTCCACAATATGCCCAACACGCACACCTTTTACACCAGCACGCGGTGTTTCTATGCCTTCAACTTCATGACCCAAACGCACCAAATCATCAGCAACGTCTTGGGGTGATTTTTCAATTGGACAGTGTTCTTTTAACCAAGAAAATGGAATCTTCATCTACTTAGCCCCCATTCTGCGTAAGAATCGAACATCGTTTTCAAAAAATAATCTTAAATCAGGAATACCATGTTTTAGCATCACCAAACGCTCCACGCCCAAACCAAAGGCAAACCCAGAATATACACTGCTATCAATACCCACAGCTTTAAGCACATTCGGATGAATCATGCCGCTTCCCAGCACTTCAATCCAGCCGCTACCTTTACAAATGCGGCAACCTTTGTGATTGCAAAACACACAGCCAATATCCACTTCCGCAGAAGGTTCAGTAAACGGAAAATAATGCGGGCGCAAACGAATCGGCACATCTTTTTCAAAATAAGCCGTTAAAAAATGTTGCAAAACACCTTTGAGGTGCGCAAGTGACACATCTTTATCTACTTTGAACACTTCAACTTGATGGAACATTGGCGAATGCGTGACATCATAGTCACAACGATAAACCCGACCTGCCGCAACCACAGCTAACGGCGGCTCACCACCTGCGTCCACACAAGCTTGCATGGCTCGAATTTGTACGGGAGACGTATGCGTTCTCAACAATTTGGCATCGGCATCACCTTCAGCATTAAAAAAGAATGTATCATGCATGGCACGTGCTGGATGTTCTGCGGGAATATTTAAAGCATCAAAATTATGAAATTCATCTTCAATTTCTGGGCCTTCTGCCATCTCAAAGCCCATCTGAGAAAAAATAGCCGTCATTTCATTCAAACCTTGCTGAACAGGATGAACTACGCCCCGCGAAGTTGTACGTCCTGCAAGTGTAATATCAATACGCTCAGCTTGAATACGCGCCTGTTTCTCTTTGTCAGATAATAAGACTTCAGCTTTATCCAAAGCTTCGGCTAATGTAGTTTTCGTCGCATTAACAAACTGACCAATCACAGGTCTATCTTCAGGTGGCAATTTACCCACACCTTTTAACACACTGGTCAACTCACCTTTTTTACCCAAATAAGCCACACGCAATTCTTGCAAGACTTTCAAGCTCTCAGCTTCTGCAAACAGTGCCAACGCCTTATTTTGCAAATCTTGTAACTGTGCTTTTAATTCATCAACTTCTTTCATGAATAACCCTCTGCGTAACTTCGCATACTCTGCGGTTCAAATAAGTTTTACACAAACAAAAATGGCAGAGCCATTACAGCCCTGCCATTTTCCAATTGAAACACCGAACAAGTCGGTAATTAATTTATTGAATGTTTGCTTTAGCCGTTTCTGCAAGCTGCGTAAACGCTTCTGCATCACAAACAGCAATGTCAGCAAGAACTTTACGATCCAGTTCAATGCCAGCTTGTGTTAAGCCGAACATAAAACGTGAATAGCTTAAACCATTCAAACGTGCTGCCGCATTGATGCGAACAATCCACAAGCTGCGGA
This sequence comes from Mariprofundaceae bacterium, assembly GCA_015663235.1. Taxonomy (GTDB): domain Bacteria; phylum Pseudomonadota; class Zetaproteobacteria; order Mariprofundales; family Mariprofundaceae; genus Ghiorsea. The sequence goes on along the minus strand of DQSL01000043.1, from coordinate 11,630 downwards.
AATCACGTTTTTTAACTTTACGGTCACGGTACGCATATTGACGCGCTTTATCTACCGCTTGGGTTGCTACACGGAAACAGCTCTTACGACGACCGTAGTAACCTTTTGCAGCTTTAATAACTTTCTTATGACGGGCATGTGCCTGTACACCTGATTTTACGCGAGGCATATCTTTCTCCTATCTCTAAATCTATTACGCGCCAGGAATCAAACGATTCAAGGCTTTAACATCGGAATCTGCAACTAGCGTTGTACCACGAAATCCGCGAATACGTTTAGGCGATTTCTTGGTCAAAATGTGTTGAGCGTTTGCTTTATTACGCTTCCACTTACCGCTTCCAGTTTTTGAGAAACGCTTTGCAGCACCACTATGTGTTTTCATTTTAGGCATAACTTTACCAACCTCTATTTCTTCAACGGATTAATGATCATAATCATTTGCCGTCCTTCCATATTAGGCATCTTTTCAGGTTTGCCCAATTCCTTTACTTCTTCAGCAATACGTTCCAATTGCTCACGCCCTTGACCTGTGTACGCCATTTCACGACCACGAAAGCGCAAGGACACTTTAACTTTGTTACCTTCTGACAAAAATTTGCGTACATTTCTAAGCTTCACATCCAAATCGTGTTGGTCGGTTGTTGCCCTAACCTTCACTTCTTTGACTTGAATCACATGCTGTTTCTTTTTCGCTTCATTGGCTTTTTTACTTTGGTCGTACTTGTACTTACCGTAATCCATGATTTTACAAACAGGCGGTTTGGCATTGGGTGACATCATAATCAAGTCCAATCCAACTTCTTGTGCTTTTGCAATCGCTTCACGGCGCTTTAACACACCAATTTGCTCTCCATCATGACCAATGACACGAACCTCTACGGCTTCAATATCATGGTTTACTGCCAATTCTTTCTTAGCGATAAGTAACTCCTTCCAATGTTGCTTTGTACATTTTATATCGTCCCACTCAAAGGTACTGTTTGGTCATGTTTTGCATCTCAACAATCCATTCATCCACTGTTTTCGTACCCAAGTTGTCGCCAGCTCGATTACGCACAGACACAGTATTTTCCTCTTTTTCACGCTCACCCACCACGATAATGAAGGGTACACGCTGCAAAGTGTGGGCGCGCACCTTATAGCCGACTTTCTCATTACGCAAGTCCGATTCTACTCTGAAACCAGCGGCCTTCATTTTTCCAGTGATTTCTTGAACATAATCCGACTGACTTTCTGAGATATTACACACCGCAACTTGTGTTGGCGCAAGCCAAAATGGGAACTTACCTGCATGTTCTTCAATCAAAATGCCAATAAACCTCTCTAAAGAACCTAAAATAGCCCGATGCAACATCACAGGTGTATGTTTTTTATCATCTTTGCCAATGTATTCCGCATCAAGGCGACCTGGCATGGAAAAGTCCACTTGAATCGTGCCACATTGCCAAACACGACCCAAACAATCTTTCAAAGAGAACTCAATTTTTGGACCATAAAACGCGCCTTCGCCAGGGTTTAATCCGTATGCAATGTCTTTAGACTTCAAAGCTTCATGCAATGAAGACTCAGCTTTATCCCATTGCTCATCTGTACCCACGCGTTGTTCAGGGCGGTCAGACAAGAAGATAATCACTTCTTCAAAGCCAAACTTTTTATATGTCTCATACACGAGGTCGATAAATGCGCCAACCTCATCTTGAATTTGCTCTTCGGCGCAAAAAATATGCGCATCATCTTGTACAAAGTTACGCAAGCGCATCAAACCGTGCAATGTACCCGATGGTTCATTGCGATGACATGAGCCAAACTCAGCCAAACGCAATGGTAAATCTCGGTATGAGTGTAATTTTTGGTTAAACACCTGGATATGACATGGGCAGTTCATGGGTTTAATCGCATATTCTCGATTTTCCGTGCTGGTGGTAAACATGTCCTCACGGAACTTTTCCCAATGCCCAGATTTTTCCCAAAGCTTTCTGTCTACAACTTGCGGTGTTTTGATTTCTTGGTAGCCGTTATCGCGCATAACATTGCGGATTTCATTTTCCACCACTTGCCAAATATTCCAACCTTTGGGATGCCAAAAAATCATGCCTGGCGCTTCTTCTTGAAGGTGAAACAAGTCTAAAGTTTTCGCAAGTTTACGGTGGTCACGTTTGTCCGCCTCTTCCAATCTATGCAAGTATGCTTTTAAATCGTCTTTTGATGTCCAAGCCGTACCATAAATACGGTGAAGCTGTTCATTGTCCGCATTGCCTTCCCAATAAGCCCCTGACACTTTCATTAACTTAAAGTGTTTAAGCTTGGATGTATTGGGCACATGTGGACCACGGCAAAGGTCAGACCACTCGCCTTGTTTATAAAGGCTAACTTCTTCACCCGCAGGAATACGCCCAATCAATAGTGCCTTGTATTTCTCACCAATACCTTCAAAATGTTTAATCGCATCATCACGCGCCCAAACTTCACGAACAATCGGAAGTTTACGTTTGGCAATTTCTTTCATTTTCTTTTCAATCACTTTCAAATCATCAGGTGTAAAAGCACGTTCAAAGGCAAAATCATAATAAAAGCCATCTTCAATCACGGGGCCAATGGTCACCTGCGAAGTTGGGAACACTTCTTGCACTGCCATAGCCAGCAAATGCGCCGCAGAATGACGAATAATCTCTAAAGCTTCATCAGATTTTTCAGTAATCAGCGCAACATCATCACCATCAGACAACACATGTGATAAATCAACCACATCACCATTCACTTTGGCGGCAATCACTGCCCGCGCCAAACCTTCGCCAATATCCATGGCTAAATCAAAAGCATTTGCGTTATCATTTAAGGTACGTGTAGAGCCGTCTGGCAGTTGGATATTCATAAAAAAGCTCTACTCCTTGAGGTGTGTGTTTATAAAAATGGTAGGCTCGGGCGGTTTCGAACCGCCGACCCCCACCATGTCAAGGTGGTGCTCTACCCCTGAGCTACGAGCCTAAATCAAACCTGCATCAAAGCAGGGATGCGCATTGTATGAAGTCGGTTCAACAAGGCAAGCACTTTACAACCGTTTAACCAGCATTAATCAAATACTGCTCGCACCAAGCTTTGCAGCACTTCACTCGTGTAAGGCTTTTGTATGAAGCCATGCAAACCTTTGCCTGCAAACCTATCTACCACATCACTTTTACTATAACCCGATGAAAGCACCACTTTCACATCTGGATTCATTCTGCGGAGCTGCCTAAAGGTCTCCTCGCCATCCATCCTAGGCATGGTTAAGTCCAGTAGCACAAGCCGAATATGCTTCATTTCTCGCTGATAAATTTCTAAAGCCTCTATCCCATCAGCAGCCGTTAACACATCATCAATACCGATTTCGTTTAACATCATGGCTGCCATCTCTTGAATATAAGGTTCATCAACCACCAACACAGATGTGGAACTGCCTTCTTTATGAATGATGGATTCAAGTGCAGCATCATATAAAAACATGGAAAGCAAGATTGATGCCTACTTTCAACTTGAGAAATGAAGCTATTTATTTTTGAGGTTAAAAACACCCGTCCAATCATCGGGTGGCGGGGAATGAATATAGGTTTTAAGTCGCGCCATCATCACTTCATAGAGACCATCATGTGGGCTCATGGCATACAACTTCGCCATCAGTTGCAAAGACTCTTTATAGTCACCGTGCAGCATCATGCTCCAAGCCTTTTCATATGCTCTAAACTCTTGCTGCTGCTCATCGCTTAAGTCAATGCGCAATGCCATAGGTTGATACAAATCAACGGGCTGCGAGCGACCCACCACACGCACCCTATCCACAAAACGTGCGGCAACATGATCACGCACTTCAGAATAAGTATCTTTACTCATCAGGATAGGTACGCGATACGCCTTACACACACCTTCAAGCCGCGCTGCCAAGTTCACATGGTCGCCCATCATGGTATAGTTCATGCTGGTATTTGTGCCCATATTACCCACAACCATAGGCCCACTATTGATACCAATGCGTATATGCACTTCGGGCAGACCTTCAGCTTTCCATTCCTCGCGCAACGCTGCTAGCCTTGTTTGTTGACGAAGCGCCGAGACCACACAGCGCAAAGCATGATCATCCATATCCACGGGCGCACCAAAGAATGAAATGATTGCGTCGCCCTCATATTTATCAATCGTACCCTTCTCCTCCAATATAATATCACTCATGGCAGTGAGATAACGATTAAGGAAAGTGACAAGTTCTGATGGGGTTAACTTTTCCGAAAATGTGGAAAATGATGCAATATCTGAGAAAAATGCTGTGATATACTTTTCTTCGCCGCCCAGCTTCAAAGCATCTGGGTTTTTTGCTAAGTTTTCCACCACAGAAGGCGCAAGGTAATGCGAAAAAGCATCATGAATAAATGCCCGCTTCCTTGATTCCGCAATATACCCCAGTAGTGCTGTGGGTATAGTGGTGAGCAATACACCAAGAATCAGGAATGTTTCCTCAATCCATAAGTTATGTGTTGTGAACAACCATTGTGAAATACCCACGATGGTGAGCGGCAAACCAACAATAATTAAACCTTGAATCACAGGCGGTCTGCCATGCACCAAATAACCCGCAAACAGGCTTAAAAAGAATACCAACAATAGCTCAATAACTTCAACAGAAGGTGGTCGCTTTAGCTCTTCTCCATTCAATATATTGGAGATTGCCACAGCATGAGCTTCAACCCCAGGGAACACAGGGTCAAAAGGTGTTGCCCGAATATCGAGAACTGCTACGGCAGTTACACCGAAAATGACCACTTTATCTTTAAGCTCATCGCCTTCAAGTCTGTCATTTAAAATATCTGCTGCTGAATAATGTGCGAATGTTTTGCCTGGACCATAATGGTTGAGAAGCATACTGCCCGATGCATCGGCTTGAATATTTAATGGGCCAAGGCGTACTTCTTCCACACCAACCTCACCAACCACCACACTCATCTCAGGCCAATCCAAAAACATACGCAAGGTTTGCATTGCCATGCTCGGATAAACAAAGCCATCCATTTCTACCATCAAAGGAATACGGCGTACTGTGCCGTCAGGGTCTGGGAAGAAGTTGAAAAAACCAATGGCGTCAACAGCTTGGGTGACACTTGGAATATTACCTTCAATAGCAGCAATATGCGGCAAACTATGCAAAGCTTCTTTGGAAAAAGATGAGGTCATGGCAAGCGAACGAATCAAGGCTGCTTCTTCTTCTAACTTGCTTTTCACCAATGCTGGCACATCTGCCCCTTCAGGGTAAAAGAAGTAGCCGGGTACAAGTTTATCTTTGTGTTTCTTCAATATTCCTTCAAGCACCGCATCCACGTCACCAAATGTTCGTTGCGATTTCAACCACAACATGTGGGTTTGGGTATTATCACCATAAATATCCGTGACATTATTATTAAGCAAACGAACAGCCTCATCCACCACATTGGCTTGCTCTTCGGAAAACACCATATCAAAACCAAGCGCTTTTGCCTGATATTTACCCAACACTTTATCAACCACTTCAGCAATTTTATCTCGCGACCAAGGCCAACGACCAATTTCAGCTAGCGCATCATCATCCACCGCGATAATGGCTACCCTAGGGTTAGGTGTAATCTCTCCTCGTGCCAAAAAACGAAAATCCAATGATTTTAATTCAAATTGCGCAATCTCTGCTGGCTTCACAATCGCCAAAGCAAATGCCAGCATCGCCATCACTACAATAAGCGGTATGCCCAGCCATTTTGAATACTTTTCAATCAATTTTGTCATCAGATGCAACAAAAGAAACTCCCTATGCGCTTAAAGATAAAAAGCGCCCCATACAAGTAAAGTAGTTGAATATATCAAATATTCAAGCGGTGATTACAAAAAAGGGCGGACAATCACAAAAATCACAACTGCAACCAAACCAAAGACAGGAATTTCATTAAAGAAACGATAAAACACATGGCTGCGTGCATTCTGACTGTGGGCAAACACCTGAACCAGATGCCCGCAATAAAAATGGTAAGCAACCAACAACACAACCACGCCAACCTTTAACCAAAACCACAGCACATGACCAAAGTATGCCCACATATCATATGCCATCACTGCACCCGAAAGAACAGTTAGCCACATCATAGGGGTCACAAAGCGGTAAAGCTTGCGCTCCATAACAGCCAACTGCTGCTGCACTGCCCCACTTTCAGCCATAGCATGGTTTACAAACAACCGTGGTAAGTAAAACAAACCCGCAAACCAAGAGGTAAACATCATAATATGAAAAACTTTAACCCACTCCATCTTTAAACATACTCCTTTGGGCAAACATAACTTTATTCCGAGACAACTGCAAAAAATACAATTAGCTTACGCCTCATCATTCTTATACGGAGAGCTTATGAAAACCTTACTCGTTCTTGTCACACTCTTATTCCCCATGTCATGCGCTGCCAATGAAACAAAAATTGCACCCGCAGGTGTGGACAAAGATATTCGCCAAACATTGTCCAATATGGACATCAAAACCATTCAAAAAACACCCTTCAAAGGTTTGTATGAAGTTCAAGCTGGCGACCAGATTTTTTATACCAACAGCACAGGTCAATATCTTTTAAATGGACAAATGTTTGATACCAAAACAAAACAAAACTTAACAGCCATTCGTCTTGCCGAAGTCAACCGCATTAGCTGGACAGAGTTGCCGCTTGAAAACGCCATTGTTAGTGGTCCAGAAGATGGTTTGAAAATGGCAGTGTTCACCGACCCTGATTGCCCCTACTGTGTTCGCCTTGAAAAGAACTTGAAAAAAGAAACAGGCATCCGCGTGTATACCTTTTTATTCCCGCTCATCCAATTACATCCAGACGCTTATGAAAAGTCTAAGTCTATTTGGTGCGCCGAAGACCAGCATCAGGCCATGCTTGATGTGATGTTAGATAAGAAAAAATTACCCGCAGCAACTTGCGACACACCCATTGATGCCAACCTGGAGCTTGCACAAAAATTAAATGTGCGCGGCACACCAACCATCTTTTCAGAAGATGGGCGGAAATATACGGGCGGTAACATGCAAGCTTGGCTTGAACAAGGAAAGTAGCACATGCCACCAATCCTAAGATAAACCTTTGCCTTGGGATGAATTCATGAAGTTGAAAGAACTGACAGACCGTAGGGGGTAAAACGCTGGGGTGACTTGCAAAACACGGCTGTAAAACAGACCTAAAAGTTATTCGCCGCCGAGTGTTTGATTGCGTGCTGACACGTGTTTCTCAGTCCAATGTTCAAAGCCACCATAAGCTTTAGAAAAAGCCTCGAAAATAGCCAGCGGAACTTTACACACCAAGCAACGCTCTGAAGCAACCAATGTCGTACCTTCTGGCAAAGCAAGCAACGCAGATTCATTGCCAAACAGAGCGTGAACACCCATCTCACAGCTCAGATTTTTACCACCTACATCTCGGCTTGCAATCGCGCGACCAAAAGCAATGATATAAAAATAATTTAGGTGACCTTCTTCAAGCAATGATTGCCCTGGCTCAAATTCTTTGAGCAGAGCTTCTTCACCCAACCAAACTCTGTCTGCATCTTCTATATTAGCGAATAAGGGGTGAGAATGCGAAACTGAGACAACCATACGCCGTTGCACAATACCAATCAAACTATCACCTGCCTCAGGGGAAACATCCAATAACTCTGTAATCACAGTATCTTCAAACTCCAACACTGTGACTTCTGTTGAAGCTGTCACCGTTGCCGTTCTTGGCAGGTGGTAAACGCTAGCAAATTCGCCAAAAAACTCGCCTTTTTTAAGTTCTGTCAAATCTATATCTTGCCCACTTCTGGTTTCAACATGCACGCGCATTGTTCCATCAAGAATCAGGTAAAAGTTACGACTAACTTCGCCTTGTTTAACAATACTTTCCCCAGCTTGCACAGTCAGTAAAGTACCTTGCTTTAAAAAGTCTTTGGCTTCTGCATCAGATAAGGTTTCAATCAGCTCAAACATTTTTACATCATCATCTTGATGTGTTGCAGTTAAGGTAAGCTCCGCCATCGTGCGAATAGAGTTAATTTCATCTTTGTTAGGGTGTTTAAGCTGTTCACAAATCGTGATAAATGCGAGTGCGTAGGTGGAATAGCCCAAAGCCAACATGCGCCTTGCCATCTCCATCGCAAGCTCGCGCGCCGCTTTATTATCACCCCTATCTTGCAGCATTTGAATCATCGGGCGCGCAATATGTAAATCCTCAGGAAATGCGTGCAAAAGCCCGTGGTATGCATACGCTAACTCTTCTTCATTTAAAGCCATGTTGCACATCATAGACACATATTTCGTAAAAATCCAATTAAGTCCTTGAATTGACACATATTTGTATTCATTGCGCTTGTTCATGCTGATACGTAGCTTACGCCAACTTTTTATTTGAGGTTTTTTAAACATGACATCATCATCCCCCATCAAATACGCACTTTTAAGCGTCTCCAACAAAGCAGGCATTCAAAACTTTGCCAGCCAATTGATTGAACAAGGTTTCAGCCTTTTATCCACGGGCGGCACTGCCAAACTGTTGCGTGAAGCGGGCATTGAAGTGCGCGATGTGTCCGACTACACAGGTTTTCCTGAAATGATGGATGGTCGTGTGAAAACACTAAACCCAAAAGTGCATGGCGGCATTTTGGCTAGGCGCAACAATGAAGGTGATTTGGCTTCGATGAAAGAACACGGTATCGAGCGCATTGATGTGGTGTGTGTGAATTTATATCCATTCCGTGAAGCGGTTGCCAAAGAAGGCTGCACCATCACGGATGCGATTGAAAACATTGATATTGGTGGCCCTTGCATGGTGCGCGCTGCTGCTAAAAACCATGAATTTGTTAGCATCGTGGTTGACCCTTCCGACTATGACATGGTGATTGATTCGATGAAAGATGGTTCATTGGATGTAAACAAACGTCGTGGCCTTGCGGTCAAAGCTTATGCCCATACCGCCGCTTATGATGGCGCGATTGCCAACCATTTCTCAGCATTAAACACTGATGGCAGCAAACGCCAATTCCCTGATATTTTTACCCGCCAATTTATCAAAACTGCCGATGAATTACGCTACGGGGAAAACCCGCATCAAGCAGGTGCATTCTATGCTGATGTGGAAGATCCTGTAAGTTCACTTGCTGATTGCGAAGTTTTGCAAGGCAAAGCATTATCTTATAACAACATCGCCGATGCCGATGCAGCCTTTGCCTGTGTGCGTGATTTCTCTGAAAATGCCGCCGTGATTGTCAAACATGCCAACCCTTGTGGCGTTGCCGTGAGTGGCACACAAGCCGAAGCCTATGAACGCGCGCGTTCAGCAGACAGCACTTCTGCCTTTGGCGGCATTGCGGCATTTAATCAACCTTTGGACAATGAAACCGCATCATTGATTGCCCAAACCTTTATGGAAGTAGTGATTGCACCAAGTTTTGCTGATGAAGCATTACAAACATTAAGTGCTAAGAAAAACCTGCGCGTTTTGCTTGCGCCATCCATAGACCCTGTTCAAGGTGGCTTGGAGTTTAAACGCGTAAGCGGTGGTTTATTGGTACAAGAGCGTGATGACCATATTTTAACCCGCGATATGTGCAAGGTCGTCAGCAAACGTCAACCCACTGAAGAAGAATGGGCAGATATGATGTTTGCGTGGTCTGTTGCCAAACATGTGAAATCCAATGCCATTGTGTTTGCCAAAGGCGGCGTGACTTTAGGCGTGGGTGCTGGGCAAATGAACCGCGTAAACTCCACACGTATTGCCGTCCAGCATGGTGGTGAAGCTATCCAAGGTTCTGCGGTGGCTTCCGATGCGTTTTTCCCATTCCGCGATGGTGTAGATGCACTCGCAGATGCAGGGGCGACGGCTGTGATTCAACCGGGTGGTTCGATTCGTGATGAAGAAGTGGCCAAAGCCGCTGACGAACATGGTCTAACCATGGTTTACACGGGCATTCGCCACTTTAGACATTAAGGTTTAGACCATTCCAACTTATACCATTCAAACAGCAAGTACTGGCTTCAATCTACCCACATGGGTCAAGGATTGGGTTAGCACTTGTTTGCGCATTCATGGTGACTTTAGCACACTTGAAGCGCGTATGGGTTTCACCATCAAGTTGGCACAACAAAACATCAAACAACAAACAGGCGGGCCTTTTGGCGCAGCTATTTTTGACCTTAAAAACCATCAATTGTTAGCGGTGGGGGTTAACATCGTTGTGCCCAGCCATAACTCAACCAATCATGCCGAAATGACAGCCATTATTCTCGCCCAAGCATCACTGCAAACCTTCAATCTTGCCGAACACGGTGATTTTGAATTGCTCACTAGTTGCGAACCGTGTGCCATGTGTTTTGGTGCAGTCCCGTGGTCGGGAATCAAACATTTAGCCTATGCCGCCACATCCACTGATGCAGAAAGCATTGGTTTTGATGAAGGTGCTAAACACCCTGATTGGATAGCCGAATTGAAAAAGCGTGGCATCAACGTCACCCCTGAAATCCTACGCGATAAAGCCGCACAAGTGCTGAAGGATTACCAGCAGCAATCAGGTACTATTTACAATGGATAATTATATCACTACATAAGCTTGTGCGAACTCCACCTCGCCACCATGAGGCTCTCCAAAGCAGATAAGTACCCGAGCACCCGTGTTACTCAACATAGCTATATCGCGTTCGTTCTCAAAATATACGGTCTCTGAAGCATTGATAACTTTACCTTTAATTTTAATAGAACCCACAACGACATAAAGAAAACCATTAAATTTTTCAGGGATGTTATACTTATAAGCACTCTTTCCACTTAGTGTAATATCAAAAATATCTACATTAAGTTGTGGTTTTACTGGTGAGCCTTTGCCAACAATCGTACGGACAGAAATACTACTATTGCTTTCTTCGGGAAGCGCACCCACCTCAAATCGCTGATATGAAGGTGGCATGTGTTTCTTGTCATCGGGTAAATCAATCCAAATTCTTATCCCATGTGCTTTATGCTCAACAAGCTCTGCGTGAAGAAGCCCTGCACCAGTTGTAAATAACTCAACCCCGCCAGATTCAATATCAACTTTACTGCCGATACTATCTTCATGATGCACCTTCCCTGAAAACAAGTAGAACAATCCTTCAAAACCATGATGAACCTGATTCGGAAAACCACCATCTTGGGCATTGAAGTGCTCAATGCGCAGAAAAGGTGTTTTGTTATTTCGTTTTCGTGCAGGCACAATTCGTTTAATTTTTACGGACTTGCCCTCAACAGTTGTGTTCACCTGAAACGCGTCCAACATAGGTTGCCTCTTACCAATTTTGGCATACTTTTATTAATTACCTATCAGTATAAAGGTGATACTAATCACCATTATGAAATAGTCTACAAATAATTAATTGGTGCTGAGTCCTGTCATCACATACTATGTTTTTTTAATTAAACCCAGCTATAATCCTTTGACCCCTGAATATTTAATCCCAGATAATAATGCCATCTCACGATGCCATGTTGCCAGATCATTTTGTGTCAACTGATTAAAATGATGATGTCCGCATGCTCGCGTCATCACTTGCATAAGTTCTGTTGAGGCATTGAAGAAGTTTGCCAACT
>DQSL01000084.1 GCA_015663235.1 Mariprofundaceae bacterium | reverse complement strand
TGCTGTTCGTTTTTATGTCGCTTTTTATACGCTACAAACTTAATTGATAATTTGTGCGGCAATGACTTTGCCTTGTAATGATTGCAGTTGTTGTTCAGTTAATGCAGGTAAAGTTAATGAAAAAGCCTGTTTCTTACCTGCGGCGATTGAGCCTTTGAGCCGCTGTTGCACCTGCTGTTTTCTGCCTGCGGGATTCTGAAATTGCAGTAAAAGTTTGATGTTTCCAAGGTTTTTTGGTGTTGGGTTGCTCAATTCAGCAACGATGTTTCCTTGATTCGTTTTGCCCAAACGTAACTTCACATATTTATCGGGATTGTCTTTGAGGTCTAATTCTAAGAGTGCGGTGTATGCTGCAATGCCCAGTTCACCCTTATTGCTGGCGACTTTGGCGTAGTATTCCTTCGCTTTAGCCAAATCATTTTCAGCTTGGGCAATATTTCCCAACACATAATAGGCATTGCCTGTCCGTAAAAGCTTTAAGCTATGGTTTAAATCTGCTTTGGCCTGGGTGTTTTGTTTTAAGTTAAACACGGCTTGTCCACGTTGTAGGTAGCTATAAAAGAAGTTTGGGTTGAGTTCAATGGATGTTGTAAATTGTTGTTTGGCTTGTTCGTATTGTTTGTTTTTTAAGAAAATATCACCTTTTAAACCGTAAAAAACAGCTTCTTTGGGTTCAATGTTTAAAGCTTGTTTTACCAACGCCTCTGCTTTTGTGACTTCACCTTTTGCCAGAGCTTTTCGCCCCTTGTCATAAGCATCATAAGCGAGCTGAACTTTTTTGAGGTACGCAAGCTTACTTTGGTAGCGTTCAACGCCTTTTTCACCACCTTTGGGTAATGTTGCCAGCAGTTTGATGTTATTTTCAACACGCTCTTGTGAGGCAGGATGGCTGGCAAACATACCACTTAGCCAATCTTGTTGTTTGCCTTCTGAAAGTTTGACGAAGGTGCGCTGTAAATCCACAGCGCCTTGTGGGTCGTAGCCCGCTCTAGACATGTAAATCATGCCGTAGTGGTCAGATTCTCGTTCTGCATCACGCCCATACTTGGTGTTCAAAAGTTGTGCGCCTAGCCCTGCGCCAAGTTGGGCTAACCCACCATATTCACTGCCTTGGGCAGCAATGGCTGTGCCAACAACTGCGGTTTGCAATAACATACCTCGCGACATTTGGCGTACCGCATGTTTGGCAGCGGCATGAACAATTTCATGACCAAGCACAGCTGCAAGTTCAGCTTCACTGTTGAGATGAATCAGTAAACCTCGATTAATGGAAATCTTGCCGCCAGGCATCGCCCAAGCATTGGGTACGGAATTGTTTAACACTTTGAACTCATAAGGTAAGTCGCGGTCGCCAACAGCGACAAGTTTGTTTCCCACCTCAGTGATATAGGCGGTTAAATCTTGATCAATGATAAAGTCACCACCTTGAGACTGGCGGGCAGGAAGATATTGCTGCGCACCGATAGCCAGTTCTTTTTCCTCATTGATGAGACTGAGTTCATTTTCACCTGTCACTGGGTTTGTGGCGCAACTCGCCAAGAAAAAGGCGATGGGTAAAATGGTATAAAAGTGAAGCTTTATCATATGTTCCTCGGTATGTTTAAAAGAAAAAAGCCGCTGTATTATGAATAAATACAGCGGCTTTTAAATCATCAGGTGTTGAAGTCAAAAATTAACCGTGATGGATAAACATCGCACCATTGATGGCTTCTATAGTGACAACACCAATCAATTTTGAACCATCGACAACGGGGATGCGTCTAAGGTTGCGCAAGCCCATGAATGATAACGCTTTTAAGACAGGGTCGGTTGTAGATACAGCAACTGGATTAGCTGTCATCACGTCGCCCGCAGTTTTTTCCAAAACTTTAGCATAACCTTCTTCCATACCTTCAAAATCACGTGCGCCAAGACTATCATGCACATAATCGCCTTGCTTAGGATAAAGCGGCATCATCACATCACGAATGGTCACAACACCAATCAGGTTTTGTTCACCATCAACAACGGTGACTGAAGCACAATTATTAAGCACCATTTTTGAAACAACTGTACGCAGCGTATCATCTTTGCTGACCGATACAGCATCATTACTTACCACTTCTTGAATTAACATAGGTATCCCTCTCTCAAATTTATGTATTATTTAAATAAATACGTGCTGTGGTTTAAGCAGTAGTATTTGCAGCCCGCAAACCCTAAGCCCGGAGGGGGTTAAAAATCAAGCATGTAAAAATTTATGCGTTGATTTGAAAAAAACACATGGCATAGTGCGCCATCTTGTTTGACAGGCTCATTTTTGTGCTGGTTAAACAACTACATATGCGAGGGTGGCGGAACTGGTAGACGCGCTGGATTTAGGTTCCAGTGTCTTACGGCGTGGGGGTTCGACTCCCCCCTCTCGTACCATATACGTCAATGCGCTCCCTTATCCGGGGCGCATTGATTTTTTGTGCTATATTATAATATTCCTTGCGGAGGCTTGAATGATCCAAACTGAAGTTAAAAAACTAGGCGAAAATGAACACGAAGTTGAGGTGCGCCTGCCCAAGTCCGAGTATGACCGCGTTTATGCAGAGGAAAAAGGAAAGCTGGCGACCCAGGTCAAACTTCCAGGCTTTCGCCCCGGCAAAACACCAGGGCATGTGATTGAAAAGCAATTTGGTCCTAAAATTCATGAAGATACCGTGTCCCAATTATTGCAACAGCATTATGTGGCTGCGATTGAGTCTTCAGAGTTAACACCTGCACTGCAACCAGAGCTTTCCCTGCCTAAGGTTCAGCCTGATGATGCATTTGTATTTACACTTAAAGTGGCATCATGGCCTGAAGTGAGCTTGACCGATTTGAGTAAGCTTTCATTTGATGAGACAGAAGTGTCTGTGGATGATAAAGATATTGCGAGTGTGTTGGAACGTTTGTACAAGTCACAAGTAAGTTATGAAGTTAAAGAAGATCGTGCAGCAGAAAAAGGCGACCAACTACACCTTGATTTTGAAGGTTTTATTGGTGATGAAGCTTTTGATGGCGGCAAGGGTGAAAATGTTGCGCTTGTGTTGGGCGAAGGGCGTTTTATCCCTGGTTTTGAAGACCAATTGCTGGGCAAGAAAGCTGGAGAATCTTGTGAGGTTAAGGTATCTTTTCCTGATGATTATGCCGCTCCAAACTTAGCTGGTAAAGAAGCGCGCTTTGAAACAACTGTAAAAAGTGTTGGTGAAGCAACCAAAGCCAAAGATGATGAAACTTTAGCTAAAATGCTCAACTTTGATGATGCGAAAGCCATGATGGAAGATATTCGCCAAGGCTTAGAAAAAGAAGCCAGCAAAGCCAGTAAAGATACCACGCGTGAATCAGCATTGGATGCTTTGATTGCAGCCCACAAGATGACTTTCCCAGAAGGTTTGATTGCTGAAGATATGAAGGCAACAACAGCTCGCGTGATTCAAAATATGAAGCAGCAAGGTATGGATGCGACCGATGAAATGCTACAAGATGATGCGTTTAAAGCTGAGGTGCGTACACGTTCTATTCGCGGGCTTCAACTATCTGTTTTGTTGCAAAACATTCGCAAAGACTTTGATATTTCATTGACGGATGAAGAAATTGATGCTGGTGTTGATGATATGGTGTTGGCATACCCTGAAAATATGCGCGATGATTATGCGAAGTATATTCGTGATAATCAGGAGCAAATGGATGGGCTTAAGGCAAGCATGCTAGAGCAAAAATGTATTGATTATGTTGTGGGTCAAGCCAAGACAAAGACAGTAGGTAAAACATTGGCTGCATGGCAAAAAGAAAAGGATAAAGCAATAACATGAATTTAGTGCCTATGGTGATAGAGCAGACTGCTCGCGGCGAACGCTCATACGATATTTTTTCGCGATTATTAAAAGAGCGAATTATATTTTTAAATGGTCAAGTTGAAGATAATATGGCGAACTTGATTACGGCGCAGCTTCTATTTTTGGAATCAGAAGGCCCTGAAAAAGATATTTTTATGTATATCAATAGCCCTGGCGGATTGGTGACAGCAGGTATGGCAATTTATGATACCATGCAATATATCCGTTGTGATGTTTCGACTTTATGTGTTGGTCAAGCCGCATCCATGGGTGCGCATCTTTTGGCCGCAGGTGCTAAAGGTAAACGTTATGCGTTGCCCAATGCGCGCATCATGATTCATCAACCGCTTGGTGGTTTCCAAGGTCAAGCCACTGATATTGAGATTCATGCCAAAGAAATCTTGAAGCTTAAAGACAGTTTGAATAAAATGATGGCTGGTCACACGGGCCAACCTCTAGAAAAATTAGCACATGATGTTGAGCGTGACTACTTCTTGGATGCTGCCGAAGCATGTGCTTATGGTATTGTAGATAAGGTATTAACTTCTCGGGAAGATGTGCCTACGGCGGTGAGTGAGGTCAAATGAGTCCATCTTCTTCAGGCGGTTCTTCTAAAGGTTCATCAAGTGGTGACTCAACATTATTTTGCTCATTTTGTGGAAAAAGCCAACATGATGTGAAGAAGTTGATTGCAGGACCCACAGTGTTCATCTGTGATGAATGCATTGAGCTTTGTAATGATATTATTATTGAAGAGCTTGAAGATGAAAAACAAACCAGTACAGAGAAAGATTCTGGGCTGCCAAAACCACATGAAATTAAAGACTTTTTAGATGGTTATGTGATTGGGCAAGAAATGCCTAAACGTTTGTTGTCGGTTGCTGTTTATAATCATTATAAACGTTTGGCACACAATGAAAATAGTGATGTTGAAATTTCCAAAAGTAATGTGCTTCTTTTAGGGCCAACGGGTTGCGGCAAAACACTATTGGCACAAACGTTGGCGCGTATTTTTGATGTGCCATTCATTATTGCTGATGCAACCACGCTCACTGAAGCAGGTTATGTGGGCGAAGATGTTGATAACATCATTGTCAAACTTCTCCAAGCTGCTGATGGTGATGTGGAAAAAGCACAGCGCGGCATTATTTATATTGATGAAGTGGACAAACTTGCGCGCAAATCTGATTCGCCTTCCATTACACGTGATGTATCGGGTGAAGGGGTGCAACAAGCATTGCTTAAATTGATTGAAGGTACGATTGCTTCCGTGTCGCCGCAAGGTGGGCGCAAAAATCCGCAACAAGAGTTTACCCAAGTTGATACCAGCAATATCCTGTTTATTTTGGGTGGTGCATTTTCAGGTTTGGAAAAAATCATTGAAGCACGTGGCAAAACCCGTTCGATTGGTTTTGGAGCAACGGTTGATATTGAAGATGACATTGATATTGGTGAACGTCTTAAAGGTGTTGAGCCTGAAGATTTGATTAAGTTTGGTCTTATTCCTGAGCTTGTGGGCAGATTACCCGCAGTGGCAACCCTTAACGAGTTGGATAGAGATGCGTTATTGGAAATTTTGACTGAGCCTAAAAATGCATTGGTCAAACAATATGCGGCATTGTTGGCATATGATAGTGTTGACCTTACCTTTACAAGTGGTGCGCTTGCTGAAATTGCAGATAAAGCAATTTTACGTAAAACAGGTGCGCGTGGTTTGCGAGCAATTATGGAATCCATTATGTTGGATGTGATGTATGAAGTGCCAACGATGGACGATGTTAAAGGCTGCGTGATCACCAAAGATGTGGTTGAAGGTAAGAAAAAACCAAGGTTTTCGTTTGAAAATAAAGTTAAGGACGAGGAAGCAGCTTAATTATCCTTAGTTATTCAATAGTTCTAGTTTTAAAGCCTCGTTTATCGAGGTTTTTTTCATTTTAGGGCTTGAAAATACGCCACAAAGGTATTATTCATAGCTTTTACGAGAATAGTTTCAGCGAGGTGCCTTTTGGCTAAAATCGATAATTCAAAATCTAATGAATCTGGTGATGAAAACTTAACTTTACCTGTGCTTCCTTTACGCGACATCGTGATGTTTCCTCACATGATTGTCCCTTTATTTGTTGGGCGTGAAAAATCTGTGACTGCTTTGGAAGAAGTGATGGCATCAGGTAAAAAGATTATTTTGCTAGCCCAGCGCGACCCTGAAGAAGATGCGCCAAAGTTGGATGGGCTTTTTCCTGTTGGCACATTGGGCAATATTCTACAGCTTCTTAAGCTTCCTGACGGCACGATTAAAGTATTGATTGAAGGGCAAGAACGTGTGCGCGTTCATGATTTAAGCGAAGATGTGTGTTTGCGTGCGCGTTATGAAGTGTTGCCAGAGATTGAAGAAGATGAGCAAGAGCAGGAGCAGGTTGCGCGCACAGTGCTCAATCAGTTTGAAGTGTATGCTAAATTAAACAAGAAGATCGCGCCTGAAGTGATGGTTTCTGTTTCTGGTGTTGAGGCAACTGACCGTTTGGCAGATACGATTGCATCGCACCTCAGTTTAAAGGTGCATGAAAAACAAGAGTTGCTTGAAATGACATCCGTTGTTAAAAGGTTGGAAAGAATCTTTGCCTTTATGGATGAAGAGATGGATATGTTGCAAGTTGATAAACGTGTGCGCTCTCGTGTGAAGCGGCAAATGGAAAAAAGTCAGCGTGAGTATTATTTGTCTGAACAAATGAAAGCGATCCAAAAAGAGTTGGGTGAAGAAGATGTGCATACTGATTTGGATGAAATTGCGCAAAAAATCGAAACGATTGGTTTAAGTAAAGAAGCCAAAGAAAAAGCGGTGTCAGAGTTGAAAAAACTTAAAATGATGCAGCCTATGAGCTCGGAAGCAACGGTATTGCGCGGTTATTTGGATTGGATTGTTGATTTGCCGTGGAAAAAGAAATCAAGAGTGCGCCGCGACTTGGTAGCAGCAGAAGCTGTGCTTGATGATGACCACTTTGGTTTGGATAAAGTTAAAGAACGGATCCTTGAACATTTGGCAGTGCTTCAATTGGTACGGAAAGTTAAAGGACCTATTCTTTGTTTTGTTGGACCACCAGGTGTGGGTAAAACATCATTGGCAAAATCTATTGCGCGTGCAACGCGCCGTGAGTTTGTACGCATGAGTTTGGGTGGAGTGCGTGATGAAGCAGAAATTCGCGGACATCGCCGCACTTATATTGGTTCTATGCCAGGTAAAGTCATTAAATCGATGAAAAAAGCAGGCACGAAAAATCCGCTGATTCTACTTGATGAAATTGATAAAATGGGGTCGGATCACAGAGGTGACCCATCGGCTGCATTGTTGGAGGTCTTAGACCCTGAACAAAACAACACATTTAATGATCACTATTTAGAGGTTGATTATGATTTGTCGGATGTGATGTTTGTAACGACAGCCAACAGTATGAATATTTCAGGGCCATTGTTGGATAGAATGGAAATTATTCGTATTTCTGGTTACACCGAGGAAGAAAAGTTGGCGATTGCCAAAAAATACCTTCTACCTAAACAAATTAAGAATCACGGTTTGAAAGTAGAACAAGTTGAGCTTTCGGATGAAGTTATCATGGATGTGATTCGTTATTACACGCGTGAAGCTGGGGTGCGCGGGCTGGAGAGAGCTTTGGCAAAAATTTGTCGCAAGATTACGCGTCAAGTTGTGATGTCCAAAGAGACTAAAGTCGAAACATTAACAGTAGAAGGTTTGGAATCATTGTTGGGTGTGAAACAATACCGCTTTGGTCTTGCGGAAGCCAAAGACGAAATTGGTGTTGTAACAGGACTTGCTTGGACTGAAGTTGGCGGCGAACTGTTGCAAATTGAAACGGCACTAACACCTGGTAAAGGCAAGCTGACGGTGACAGGGCAGTTGGGTGATGTGATGCAAGAGTCGATTCAAGCAGCATTAACTTATGTTCGTTCACGGGCAGAAGTGTTGGGCTTGAAACCTGATTTTCATCAAAAAGTGGATATTCATGTACATGTGCCTGAAGGCGCAATTCCTAAAGATGGCCCTTCGGCAGGGCTGGGTATGGCAACATCTATTGTTTCGGCCTTGACGGGTATCGCTGTAAAGCGGGATGTTTGCATGACGGGCGAAATCACACTTCGAGGCAAGGCACTTCCTATCGGCGGGCTTAAAGAGAAGCTTCTTGCAGCGCACAGGGGCGGATTAAAAGTTGCGATCATCCCAGAAGAGAATCGTAAAGATATGAAGGAAGTGCCTGAAATTATTAAAGATAATATAGAAATGGTGTATGCAGAAAACATGGATGATGTATTAAAGTGCGCTTTAACACAGTTGCCAGAGGCTATGGTGGGTAGAGTTGATTTCGTACCAAGTATGATTTCAGGGATTCACTTGAATGAAGGTGGTGCAACGGCACATTAAAATGTGCGTAAATAAATAACCGTTGACGATGCAGGTTGAGGCTGGTTTAGTTCGCCTTGTCTTGTTAAAAAAGATTTTAAAATATTCTGGAGGGTATGTATGAAAAAAGTAGATTTAATTAACCATGTTGCTACTGAAGCAGGTTTGAGTAAAGTTGATGCAGGCGCTGCTGTTGATGCAGTAATTGGCGGCATTACTGGCGCATTATCAGGTGGCGATAGCGTAAGCCTAGTAGGGTTTGGTACTTTCTCAGTAACCGACCGTGCAGCACGCACAGCACGCAATCCGCGCACAGGTGAAGCTATTCAAGTTGCAGCTTCTAAAGCACCTAAATTTAAAGCTGGCAAAGGCTTAAAAGACGCTGTTAAATAAGAACTAAATTATCTCTTGCATTGTGGCTAGAGGAAGCTAATCTTCCGCCACTTTGTAAGGTTAGCCCCTTGGAAAGAGGGCGCTTAGCTCAGTTGGTAGAGCACCGCCCTTACAAGGCGGTGGCCGCAGGTTCGAGTCCTGCAGCGCCCACCATGGAGCGGTAGTTCAGTTGGTTAGAATGCCGGCCTGTCACGCCGGAGGTCGCGGGTTCGAGTCCCGTCCGCTCCGCCATTCTTAAAAGCCTCTTGGTATAAACCAAGAGGCTTTTTTTATTTCATTTTCTTTTTAAAATCTATAAACAAGACAATACTCCTTATCTTTAGTAAAGTTCAGCTATGATTGATTTACAAAACGAAGATGATATTCCCGAATACGAAAGACCCAATAAATCACAGTTAAAGCGTGAGTCGCAAGCTTTGTTGGATTTGGCTAAAAATTTGGTCGACTTGCATGAAGCCAAGTGGGTAACACTTGGACTTTCAGCATACTTGCTTGAAGAGCTTTTGATATTAAAGAATACACCACAGCATGGTGCGAAAAAAAGGCAATTGAAACGCGTAGCAAAGCTATTGCGCGAAGAAAATGTGAGCATTGCTAAACATATTGTTGAAGATGCAGTGAAACAACATGCCGATGTGAATATGGCTTTTCATAAGGTTGAGCAATGGCGGGATAGGCTGGTTGCTGGGGATAGGCAAGTTTTGGCTGATTTTTTAGGGCTTTACCCATCGGTGAATGTGCAAGCCTTAAACCAATTGATTCGCAATGCAAAACAAGAGGCTGCAAAAGGTGGTACTTCTAAGTCATTAAAACTGCTATTTAAGTTGTTAAAAGATGTGATTGTTTGATGCTGGTTTTGATGCGGGTTTTTATGATTGTGAGAATACCATGATATTTCAAGGGTCGATTTTTTTCTGACTTATGGTTATACTGCGCACCCTCAGCGAATGTTCATGAGGGAAGTTCACTGTAAACCATAACTTATTAGGGGAGGACGAATGTCCACTGTTGCAGATCTAAAAATTGATTTGGTAGAAGTTTGTGAGGCCGCCGCCCGTGCTTGCGCACCGTTTGTTGGCTCTGGTCAGAAAGATGAAGGTGATGGCTTTGCGGTTGATGCAATGCGTGAGCGCATTAATCAAGTAAACATGAAAGGTGTGATTGTTATTGGGGAAGGTGCTAAAGATGAAGCGCCTGCCTTGTATGACGATGAAGAAGTAGGCACTGGTTCGGGTATTGGTGTTGACATTGCAGTTGATCCGATTGAAGGAACGAATTTGTTTGCCCGTGATGCGTCAGGTTCTATTGTAACATTGGCTGCAGCACCTGCTGGTGCGATGTATCGCCCTGGCTCATGTTTTTATATGGAAAAACAAGTGTATCCAAAAGCCGCGCGTGGTAAAATTGACCCAACAGCTTCAGTTGAAGTTCGTTTGACGCAGTTGGCAAAAGCTTTGGATAAAAACATTAAAGAAATCACTGTTTTTGTTTTGGATAAACCTCGTCATCAAGAAATGATTCAAGAAATTTATGCTTGCGGTGCGAAAGTTCGTCTTGCAACAGATGGTGATGTAAATGGTGCGATTCAGGCGATTCTTAACTTGGGTTCTGATGCCTTGTTTGGTATTGGCGGCACACCAGAAGGTATTGTGACGGCATGTGCAGCGCGCGCGATGGGCGCTGAAATGTTTGGTCGCATGGCGCCGCAGAAAGATTTTGAGATTGAGTTGTGTAAAAAAGAAGGTATTGATACTGAGCGTTATATAACACGCGATGAGTTGGTGACTTCTGATGACTGTATGTTTATTGCAACAGGGCTAACCAGTGGTGAGTATGTTGATCATGTCAAGGTTGGCACGGATGTTGATGGCAAATATATGGTGACAGACACTGTAGTACTTTCGGGTTCTGTGGGTAATATTCGCCGTGTGCAAACAACATTGCACGTCTAAATTTTCGTTTTAATCGTTTTAATCGTTTTAATAAAAAAATAAGAGGTAATTATGAGTAATAATCGTAGACACTTGGCTAATGCTGTTCGTGCGTTGGCAATGGATGCAGTACAAAAAGCAAATTCAGGTCACCCTGGCGCGCCTATGGGCATGGCAGATATTGCCGAAGTGCTTTGGAACGACTACATGAAACATAATCCGACCAACCCTAAATGGGCTGATCGCGATCGTTTTATTCTTTCTAATGGTCATGGCTCAATGTTGATTTATTCATTGTTACATCTTGCTGGGTACGATTTGGGTATCGAAGATATTAAACAATTCCGTCAATTGCATTCGCGTACGCCAGGTCATCCTGAATACGGTTATGCACCAGGCATTGAAACAACAACAGGTCCATTGGGTCAGGGTATTACCAACGGTGTTGGTATGGCATTGGCTGAAAAAACTTTGGCAGCACAATTTAACAAACCAGGTCACACTATTGTTGACCATAATACTTATGTATTCTTGGGTGATGGTTGTTTGATGGAAGGTATTTCTCACGAAGCATGTTCTTTGGCTGGCACACTTGGTCTGGGTAAATTGGTTGCATTCTGGGATGACAACGGCATTTCTATTGATGGTGAAGTTGAAGGTTGGTTCACCGATGATACTGCGGCTAGATTTGAAGCTTATGGCTGGCAAGTGATTCGTGACGTTGATGGCCATGATGCGGATGAAATTAAACAAGCGATTGATACAGCGCGCGCTGAAACAGGTAAACCAACCATGATTTGTTGTCGTACAATCATTGGTTTTGGTTCTCCGAACAAAGCAGGTACACATGATTGTCATGGTGCGGCTTTGGGTGATGAAGAAATTGCTTTGGTTCGCAAAGAGCTTAACTGGGACTCTGCGCCATTTGAAATTCCTGCTGATGTTTATAAAGGATGGGACAATAAAGAAGCAGGTCAAGCTGCTGAATCTGATTGGGACAAAACATTCGCTGCGTATGCTGCTGAATACCCAACTGAAGCTGCGGAATTCACACGTCGTGTAAACCATGAATTGTCTGCTGATTGGGATGCTGCTGCCGATGCGTTTATTGCGGAAGTTGCTGCAAAAGGTGAATTTATTGCGTCACGTAAAGCTTCTCAAAATGCGATTGAAGCATTGGCGAAAATCACGCCTGAATTTTTGGGTGGCTCTGCCGATTTGGCGGGTTCAAACCTAACACTGTGGTCTGGTGCAAAACCAGTGATTGATCATGCTGATGGTAACTATGTAAACTATGGCGTGCGTGAGTTCGGTATGGCTGCGATGATTAATGGTATTTCATTGCACGGCGGTTTCGTGCCTTACGGTGCGACATTCTTGATGTTCTCTGAATATGCACGTAACGCATTACGTATGGCTGCATTGATGAAAATTGGCCACATTGAAGTATTTACCCATGATTCGATTGGTTTGGGTGAAGATGGACCAACACATCAACCCGTAGAACAAACGGCAACATTGCGCATGATTCCAAATATGGATGTATGGCGTCCTTGCGATGCTGTTGAATCAGCGGTTGCATGGAAAGTTGCGATTAAAAACAATACGGGTCCTACATCGTTGATTTTCTCACGTCAAAACTTGCCACATCAAGAGCGTACGGCTGATCAAATCAAATTGATTGAACGTGGTGGTTATATTCTTAAAGATTGTGAAGGCACACCTGATGTTATCATCATTGGTACAGGTTCTGAGCTATCTTTGGCAATGGAAGCTGCTGCTGCCATCACAGATAAAAAAGTTCGTGTGGTATCTATGCCTTCTACCAATGCATTTGATAAACAAGATGATGCATATAGAGAATCTGTATTGCCAGCATCGGTATCGGCACGTGTTGCAGTTGAAGCTGGCGTGACTGGTTTCTGGGCAAAATATGTTGGTCTAAATGGTAAAGTGATTGGTATTGACACATTTGGTGAATCAGCGCCTGCTGGCGAGTTGTTCAAAATGTTTGGTATCACGACTGAAGCAGTGATTGCTGCTGTAAATGACGTAGCTTAAGTTTTATTAATAAAGAGAGAGGAGATAATAAATGACAACTAAAATTGGTATTAATGGATTTGGCCGCATTGGTCGCATGGTGTTCCGCGCCATTGCAAAAGATTTTAAAGATATGGAAGTCGTTGCTATTAACGATCTTTTAGATGCTGACTATTTGGCATACATGTTGAAATATG
This sequence comes from Mariprofundaceae bacterium, assembly GCA_015663235.1. GTDB lineage: Bacteria > Pseudomonadota > Zetaproteobacteria > Mariprofundales > Mariprofundaceae > Ghiorsea. The sequence continues at coordinate 2,762 of DQSL01000084.1, read as the reverse complement.
ACTCCGTACACGGTCGTTTTGATGGCGATGTTGCGGTTGTAGATGGTAACTTGGTTGTGAATGGTAAAACTATTCGCTTGACTGCTGAACGTGACCCTGCTGATTTAGCTTGGGGTGATGTTGGTGCAGACATCGTTGTTGATTGCACGGGTTTCTTCTTAACAACTGAATCTTGCCAAGCGCATATCGATGCGGGTGCTAAGAAAGTTATTCAATCAGCTCCAGCGAAAGACAGTGAAACACCTATGTTTGTCTATGGGGTGAATCATAATGAATATGCGGGTCAAAATATTGTATCCGCGGCATCTTGTACGACCAACTGCTTGGCTCCTATGGCTAAAGTCATCAATGATAACTTCGGCATTAAACGTGGTTTGATGACTACTGTTCATGCTGCAACTGCAACACAAAAAACTGTTGATGGTCCTTCAATGAAAGACTGGCGTGGTGGTCGTGGTATTCTTGAAAATATCATCCCATCTTCAACAGGTGCTGCTAAAGCTGTGGGCATCGTGCTTCCAGAATTGAACGGCAAATTGACAGGCATGGCTTTCCGTGTGCCTACATCTGACGTATCGGTTGTGGATTTGACTTGCGAGCTTGAAAAAGAAACTTCTTACGAAGATATTTGTGCTGCAATGAAAGCTGCTTCTGAAGGCGAAATGAAAGGTACACTTGGTTACACGGATGAAAAAGTTGTTTCAACTGATTTCCGTGGTATCTCAAACTCATCAATCTTTGATGCGGGTGCAGGTATTGCTTTGGATAGCACATTCGTAAAATTGGTTGCATGGTATGACAATGAATATGGTTATACTTGCAACATGATGAACTTGGTTCGTCACGTAGCGAAGTAAACACTTAAAGTAGGGCTTTGGCTTATAGTCAAAGTCCTACGTTTGTTTTTCTGTGTTTGTAAAAGTATATAAAAACAAACGTTGTTAGTAAAAAAGAGGAGAAAACATGTCTGTAATCAAAATGACTGACTTGGACTTAGCGGGTAAACGTGTATTAATTCGTCAGGACTTAAATGTACCTATTTCCGATGGTAAAGTAACATCAGATAAGCGTATTCGCGCATCTTTACCAACCATTGAGCATTGCATTAAAGCGGGCGCAAAAGTAATGGTGATGTCGCATTTGGGTCGCCCAACAGAAGGCGAAACTGCGGCTGAGTTTTCTTTAGCACCAGTTGCCGCACATATGTCGAACCTTTTGGGACAAGATGTTAAGTTGGTCGCTGATTATATCGGCAGCGATGTTGAAGTAGCAAACGGTGAAGTTGTTTTGCTTGAAAATGTGCGTTTCAATGTTGGTGAAAAGAAAAATGATGAAGCGTTATCCAAACAATACGCAGCATTGTGTGATGTGTATGTGATGGATGCTTTTGGCACAGCGCATCGCGCCCAAGCTTCAACACACGGTGCTGGTCAGTTTGCACCCACTGCATGTGCAGGTCCTTTGCTTGCAGGTGAACTTGAAGCATTAGGCAAAGCGTTGGATAATCCAGCGCGCCCCATGGTTGCAATCGTGGGCGGCTCAAAAGTTTCTACCAAGCTGACTGTCTTGGAATCATTATCTAAGATTGTTGATCAGCTGGTTGTGGGTGGTGGCATTGCCAACACATTTATCGCAGCCGCTGGTTTGCCAGTCGGTAAATCATTGTATGAAGCTGATTTGGTTGATACATGTAAAAAATTAACTGCAGATGCGGAAGCTAATGGTGGCTCTATTCCTGTGCCGACTGATATTGTGTGTGCTAAAGAATTTTCACCAACAGCAGAAGCAACGTTGAAAGGTGCAGATGAATGCCTTGATGATGATATGATTTTTGATATTGGCCCTGATTCAGCAGCGGAGCTTGCTGAAATCATCAAAAATGCAGGCACTATCGTATGGAACGGTCCTGTTGGTGTGTTTGAGTTTGACCAATTTGGTGAAGGAACTAAAGCGATTGCCTTGGCGATTGCTGAATCATCTGCATTTTCAATTGCAGGTGGTGGTGATACATTAGCCGCAGTCGATAAATATAATATCTCCGATAAAGTATCTTATATCTCCACAGGTGGCGGTGCTTTCTTGGAGTTTTTAGAAGGAAAAAAATTACCAGCAGTTGAAATGCTAGAGGGTCGCTCAAAATAATGACTGAACACATTCGTAGAACAAAAATTGTAGCAACCCTAGGCCCTTCTTCTGAATCACCAGAGATGCTTGAAAAAATGATTAAAGCTGGTGTCAATGTGGTTCGCTTGAACTTTTCACACGGTACACCTGAAGACCATCAAATGCGGGCGAACAATGTACGTGCTGCGGCGAAAAAACTTGGTGTGGTTGTGGGTATCCTTGCTGATATGCAAGGACCTAAAATACGCTGTGGTAAGTTTAAAGCTGATAAGACCATGCTTAAAATTGGTCAAAAGTTTATCCTTGATGGTGCGATGAACTTGGATGAAGGGGATGATGAACGCGTTGGTTTAACCTACAAAGAACTCGTGACTGATGTTGAGCCTGGCGCTCGGTTGTTGCTTAATGATGGTCTTTTGGTTATGGATGTAGACAAGGTTGTTGGTCAAGAAATTCATTGTACAGTAGTTGTCGGCGGTGTGTTATCCAACAACAAAGGTATCAACCGTGCAGGTGGCGGCTTATCTGCTGATGCACTTACCGATAAAGATAAAGAAGACATTAAAACAGCATGCGCCATTGGTGTTGATTACATTGCTATATCATTTCCGCGCGATGGTAAAGATATGGATTATGCA
>DQSL01000048.1 GCA_015663235.1 Mariprofundaceae bacterium | reverse complement strand
TTGTTGAATATATGTTGGCTGTGTTTTTCACTTTAGAAAATATAGGTAAACTATCGTTTTCAAAAGATAAAGTTGGCATTGTTGGCGTGGGTCGCATTGGCTCGACGTTGAATCAAGCATGTAATAAGCTGGGCTTTAAAGCCTTATTAAACGACCCGCCAAAAGGTTTAAATACAAACCTTGATGAAGTGTTGGAAACTGCTGATATTTTAACCTTACACACCCCACTCACCCATGATGGAAAACATGCCACGCATCATTTGATTGGTGAAAAGGAATTGTCCAAATTTAAAGGCAAAGGCATCATCAATGCAGGGCGCGGTGCGTGTGTTGATAATCAGGCATTGCTGGATTGGCTGAACCAAGATGTTGAACATTTTGCCGTTTTAGATTGCTGGGAAGATGAACCCAATATCCATTTGGATTTACTCAATCATGCCCAAGTGTTGATTGCCACCCCGCATATTGCAGGGCATTCCTTGGATGGAAAATCTGCTAATACTTATTATGTTTACAAAGACTTATGCGATTTTCTTCAAGCATCATCCACTTGGGATATGCAAGCGGCATTACCTGATGTTGCGGTTGGTACACTCTCATCAAACATGAGCAAGTCCGAATTGGCACTTGCCATGTACCCCATAGAAAATGATAACCAAGCCATGAAGCAAGCAGGCAAAACGGACAACTTTAAGGCATGGTTTTCAAGTTATCGCAAAAACTACCCTGTACGCCGCGCTTGGGATAAAGTGTTGGCAATGCACAACCTAGATAAGGGCATGTTCTTTTGAGCCAATATATTCAAAATGAAGCGGAAATGATTGTTTTAGCTAAGCAGTTGGCGGCTGATGTGCAAGCAGGTGCTTGTTTTGCCTTACATGGTGATTTAGGCGCAGGCAAAAGCTTTTTAGCACGCGCCATGATGCGCGTTTTGGGTGTTACCGATGAAGCCTTGCCTAGCCCTACTTTCGCTATTATTCAGGAATATGATGCGGATAATGGGCTCAAAATCGCACATATGGATTGGTATCGCTTAGAAGATAGCTTTGACGTGGAAAATCTTGGTGTGGATGAATTTTTTAGCCCGCCGTGGCTCACCTTGATTGAGTGGAGCGAACGCGCCCCTGAGCTCTTACCGAAACACACCAAACACATTCACATCTCGTTGGATGAACAAGATATAAACGCCAGATTTGTGAAGATAAACCCCTAAAAATAACTTCGTAAGGATAACTAACATGATAAAAATGTATGGCATTCCCAATTGTAACACCATCAAAAAAGCCAAGGATGCGCTTGCAACCAAAGGTTTAGACTTTGCATTTCATAACTACAAAAAAGATGGCATTGATGCAGAAACACTTGAATCGTGGTGCAGCCAAGTGGGTTGGAAAACTTTATTAAATCAACGCGGCACAACGTGGCGGAAGCTAAGCCCTGATGACAAAGAAGGCATCAATCAAGACAAAGCGATTCAGTTGATGTGCGTCTATCCATCCATGATTAAACGCCCTGTATTGATGGTTGGTGATAAAATAGTCGTAGGTTTTGATGAAGCGGCATATGCCGAATTATGACTGAACATCGCCCTGAAAAGTTGATACTGCAAGGCCCTGCGGGGCAAATTGAAGCGTTGTATCATCAAGGTAAGGTTGGTAAACCCGCCATCGTGGTTTGCCACCCCCACCCCGTCTATGGCGGCACGATGCGTAATAAAGTGGTGTATTGGATGGGCAGAGCGTTTGAGGAGATGGATTACTCTGTGTTGCGCTTTAACTTTCGCGGCGTGGAAAAAAGCGAAGGACAATGGGATGAAGGCATTGGCGAAGTGGATGATGTCACCGCCATGATTGATTGGCTTGAACAAAAGAACCCAAACAGCCCACTTTATTTGGCAGGTTTTTCCTTTGGCACGTATGCAGGGCTACAAGCAGCAAGGAAAGACGATAGAATCCAGCGTATGCTCGCCGTTGCCCCTGCGGTCAACCTGTGGTCATTTGATTTTATGTTCGGCGAAACCCGCCCTGTCACGGTTATTCAAGGCACAATCGATGAAATTGTACCTTTTGAACAAGTTCAAGCTTGGGTGAAAAAACAAGCCAACATCCAATTTTTCACAGTTGAAGATGCAGGGCATTTCTTCCCTCAGCATTTGGAAGAATTGATGCAATACTGCAAACGAATAGAACATCAATAATTGGTACTTAGGTACCTCTCCAGTATTCAATTTTAAATGCTATGCTGGCATTCGTTTCACATGGCAACGGGTAAGACCCTACTAAAGTAGGCTGGAGTATGAAGAGTTCGCCCAAGGCAGACTTGGTTATTAATGCTTTATGATGGCTACTTGGCGCAGGAAGCTAACAGAAAAAGTGTTTATACATTCAGATCAAGGTGTTCAATATTCTTGTAGTGACTGGCGCAAGTTCCTCAAAGACCACAACTTAGAAGCCAGCATGAGTCGTCGAGGTAACTGTCATGACAATACTGTTGCAGAAAGCTTTTCTCTACGCAAGCTCGAACACATCAAGAAAAAGATATACAAACCAAGGGGTGAAGCACGTTCGGATATTTTTGATTATATTGCGTTGTTTTACAACCCAGTACGGCATCATGGAAACAATAATGGGCTATCACCAGTGAAGTTTGAAAGTAAGTATTATGCGGAACTTCAACTGTCTAGATAAACTAGCTTGCCAATATGTGTATTTTCGCACCCTCCGTAAGAGAGCTTGTTGTTTTTTCGACCAAGGCGTATGATGTGTCTTCTCTATGAAAATGAATAATAAACAGCCTCCTCTTAGCCCCCACTTGCCTATCTATAAGTGGCGATTGACCATGTTTGCCAGCATTGCCCATCGCATGAGTGGTGTGTTTCTTGTGTTGACCATGCCAATGGCTTTTTGGTTGCTGCTATCCATGTCGCATGGAAAAATCATGTATGCCTATGGTTTAAGCTGGCTACAAAGCAGCACAGGCACGGTTCTTTTGTGGTTGATGTGTGTGGCATTGTTTTATCATTTGATAAACGGCATTCGTTTTTTATTGTTGGACATTGGCAAAACCGATTCGCGCGAAGCCATGAAACTATCGGCAAAAATCGTGGTGTTTAGCACAATCATTTTCGCACTTGTTTTGGCGGTGAAAATATGAGAAATAAAGATTTAGGCACGGCGGGCACAGGCTTCCACGATTGGTATTGGCAGCGTATTAGCGCGGTCTTTTTATTGTTCAGCATTCCCGTGTTGATGGGCGTTTTATTGCTCACTTATAATGGCAATATCAGCTTTGAAACTTTAAACATAGCACTCACCCACCCCATCAGTAAAACACTATGCAACCTCTTTTTATTCGCGATGCTTATTCATATATGGACAGGGCTAAAAGTGATTGTTGAAGATTATGTGCATACCACGGCAATGCGGGTATTTGTACTCAATGTCTTGCTGGTGATGCTTGCAGGTTTTGCCTTTTATATGACTTATCATATTTGGGCAGAACTTGCGTACACATTTAACTGTATTCCCTGCGGAGGCGGATGATGGCATATTTATCCACAGACAAAGTTGAACATCACCACCATGATGTGATTATCATTGGCGCAGGCGGCGCGGGTATGCGTTGTGCGCTGCAACTTGCAGAAGCGGGTTATCGGGTGGCGATTGTGTCCAAAGTGTTGCCCACGCGCTCACACACGGTTGCCGCGCAAGGTGGTATGAATGCGGCTTTGGGTAACATCACGTCCGACCATTGGCATTGGCATATGTATGACACGGTCAAAGGCTCGGATTATCTGGGCGACCAAGATGCAATTGAATATATGTGTCGCGCTGCCCCGCAATTGGTGAAAGAGCTTGAACATCAAGGTGTGCCCTTCTCGCGCAATCATGATGGCAAGATTTATCAACGTGCATTTGGCGGTCAATCCAGAGCGTTTGGCGAAGGTGGGCAAGCCATGCGCACTTGTGCCGCAGCAGACCGTACAGGTCATGCCATTTTGCACACCATGTATCAGCAAAACCTTAAAGCTGGTACGCATTTTTATGAGGAATTCTTTGCCTTAAACCTGATTATGGAAGATGACGCATGTCATGGCGTGATGGCGATGGATATTGCCAGCGGCGCATACCATTTGTTTCAAGCCAAAGCAGTAATTTTGGCAACGGGTGGCGCAGGCAGGATATTTAAGACCACCACCAACGCCCATATCTGCACAGGCGATGGCGGCGCATTATGCCTTGATGTTGGCTTGCCCGTTGAAGATATGGAGTTCTTCCAATTTCATCCCACAGGTGTTGCTGATGTCGGGCCATTGATTTCAGAAGCAGTACGCGGTGAAGGTGGCTATTTGCTTAACAGCGAAGGCGAACGTTTTATGGAGCGTTATGCACCCACTGCCAAAGACTTGGCAAGCCGCGATGTGGTTTCTCGTGCGATTGCCGTGGAAATCCGCGAAGGTCGCGGTTGTGGCGCGAAGAAAGATCATGTTTTGCTCAAAGTTGATCATTTGGGCAAAGAAATAATTTTGGAAAAGCTACCCAATATCCATGAGTTGGCATTAAGATTTGCAGGCGTGGACTGCACCGAACAGCCCATCCCCGTGCAACCCACCGCCCACTATACCATGGGCGGCATCCCCACCAATCGACATACCGAAGTGGTGAAACAAACAGCATCGGGCGAAGAAGAAAAAGTGGCAGGTTTATTTGCCATTGGCGAAGCCGCATGTACATCGGTACACGGCGCAAACCGTTTGGGTGGTAATTCTTTATTAGAAATCGTGGTGTTTGGCAGAGCATGTGGGCATAGAGTGATGAAATGGCTAAGTGAACATCGATACCATAAAACCATAGACCCTGATGCGTGGAAAGCGGGCGTAAACCGTGTGGAACACTGGCTTGCAGATGATGCCGACAAGCCAACAAACATCGCGTCAGTGCGCGAGAAAATGCAGGATATTATGCAAACCCACTTTAGCGTATACCGCACTGAAGATGTGATGAATGAAGGGGTCAATGCCATTGAATCTTTGCATCATGAAGTGGTGAAAACATCAATTAGCGATAAAAACCGAATATTTAACACAGAATTGATTGAAGCATTGGAATTGGAAAACTTGATGAGCTTAGCCAGAGCCACCGCCGCAGCGGCTGCAAATCGCAAAGAGTCGCGTGGCGCACATGCAAGGGATGATTATCCAGAGCGCGATGATAAAGAATGGATGAAACATAGCCTTGCCAGTATTCTTCAAGATAAAGTGGTGTTGGACTACAAGCCTGTGCGTACCACGCCGATGACAGTCGAATCTTTTCCGCCGAAGAAACGGGTGTACTGATGCGCACCGTCGTCTTTTCATCATTCAACATATTCCGTCATTCCCGCGAAGGCGGGAATCCATGTGCTGTCGCGTTGGGGTTACCATCATGAGTGAAAAAGTGAAGCTGGAAATCTACCGCTACAACCCCGAACAAGACGACAAGCCTTATATGCAAAGCTTTGAAGTGCCTGTGGAAAAGCCTGGCATGAAGCTTTTGGATGCGCTCAACTATATCAAATGGCATCTCGATGGCTCGCTCACCTATCGCCGCTCATGCGGTGAAGGCGTGTGTGGTTCAGATGGTTTGAACATCAATGGTGTGAACGGTTTGGGATGTATCACAGCGATTGAAGGTTTGAAGCAACCCATTCAAGTGCGCCCATTGCCAAGCATGGATGTGGTGCGTGATTTGGTGGTGGATATGCAGCATTTCTTCGACCAATACAAACAAATCAAACCGTGGCTACAATCCAGCACCCCAAAACCAGAGCATGAACGCCTGCAAAGCCCCGACGAACGCGCAGAACTCGATGGAAGCTACGAATGTATACTTTGCGGCTGTTGCACCACGTCCTGCCCATCATGGTGGTGGAATGGTGATAGGTTCCTAGGCCCAGCTGCATTGCTGCAAGCCAACCGCTGGCTCAAAGATTCCCGCGATGATGCCACGGGCGAACGATTGGATGATTTAGAAGATTCATTTAAACTCTACCGTTGTCATCAAATTATGAACTGTATGGAAGCATGTCCCAAAGCATTGAATCCCACCAAAGCCATTAACGACATCAAACGCAGCTTAGCGAAAAGAAAGGTATAATCATGAGCGAAGAAAATATCACCAACGAAGAACTGGGTATGACATTCCCCTGCCACTTCCCGCTCAAAGTGATGGGCGTAAACAATGCTTCTTTTGAGCAAGATATGGTGGTCATCGTGCGCAAACATGTGGCCAACCTTGGTGAAGGTGCAGTATCGTCCAAACCCAGCAAAACAGGAAAATACCTAGCCCTCACCATCGCCTTCACTGCAGAAAGCAAAGCTCAACTTGATGATTTGTACCATGAAATCAATACACATCCCGATGTGAAGATGATGCTCTAATTTATCACCTCTAGCGTAGGTTTTGCAGTATTTTTTGTCTTGTCGAGCACACCTGTCATTTCGAACGCAGCAAAGCGAAGTAGCGAAATCTAGGGCAACTCTGAACAAGCGCGTACTTTTCGCTGTAAGCATCAAGTTTTGTAATTTTAGGGAGAATCGACCAGCATTCTCTTAGTTTTTC
>DQSL01000035.1 GCA_015663235.1 Mariprofundaceae bacterium | reverse complement strand
TTGAGAAAGGGAGCCTTCGGGCTCCCTTTTTTTATGCTCATTTTTATTCTAAACTGTCACTGCGGCTTGACTGGCAATCTAGTTGTCCTGATTGGTTCAATAGATACCCTATCAAAGCCTGTCCACAACTTGATTGGGGATACGTTTAAAGGATATGTTTTGATTGCGTTGGATGCCGTATTAAGTATGGCATGTCGGCTGTATTTTTAGAATTATAGTTGTTTATATAGCTGTGCGACTAAAGTGTGTAATGCTTTCAAGCTATCATTGTTTTCAATAATAAAGTCAGCAAGTTGTCGCCGTGTTGTATCAACACACTGTTGCGCTACAATCGCGTTAAATGATACTTCATCTTGCTTGCCACGCGCTAAGACACGCTGTTTCCGTGTATCTAAGCCAGCAAGCACAACAATCAAAGCATCCATACGTTTTGCATCACCCGATTCAATCAATACCGATGCTTCAATGATGGAAAATGGTGCGACCTGTTTAGCGCGCCATTTTTTTTCAAACGCTTGAATGGCGGGATGAAGAATTTCATTGAGTCTCTGCGTGTTTGTAGCTGAAGAAAAAGCTGCCTTAGCCAAAGCTTTACGGTTAATAGATGTACCACTATTTAGGATAGATTCCCCAAATGTTTGGAGCAGTTTGTCTTCTACTTCTTTATCTTCCTTTAAAAGAAGATGCCCGACTTTATCCAAGTCCAAAACAGGCACATTTAAAGCTGAAAATAGCTTTGCCACAGTGGACTTTCCTGCACCAATGCCACCTGTAAGCCCGTAAAACTTGGTTTTACTCAACGAATACCAACCATACTTTGATACCCAATGAGAATTTCCACACCCCAGAAGAACCAAATCATGCCTGATGCTGCAAGGTAAGGGCCATAAGGTATTTCAGCTTTAAGACCCTTTTTGGCAAGAAGAAGAAGCAACGAACCAATGATTGCACCAGTAAATGAAGAAAGCATGATGATAAAGGGTAGGGCTTGCCAGCCCATAAATGCACCAAGCATTGCAAGAAGTTTAAAGTCACCTTGCCCCATACCTTCTCGACCTGTTGCTTTGAAAAATAACCACGCAATCAGCCAAAATATCCCATATCCAGCCAGTGCACCGATGAGTGCATCAATTATATAGCCTGATTGCCAAGCAAATAATAGACCTATGGCAATACCAGGAAAGGTGAGGGCGTTGGGTAAAAGGAACGTTTCTAAATCTATGAGGGTTAGTGTCCAAAGTAGTGTGAAAAGAATGATGGCTTGGGCTAAAAATAGGGGTGAATATTCAGTGATGGGGTAAAACCATGCTATACTTGCCCAAGCTGCACCCATCGTTAGCTCCAAGATAGGGTAGCGCCATGCAATGGGGCTGCCACAGCACCTACACTTCCTACCCAATATCAGCCAAGAAATCACTGGAATATTGTCATACCAAACAATTTCAGTGTTGCAGTTTGGGCATTTACTGCGTGGTGATACCACGGACTCACCGCGTGGCATACGATGCACACAAACATTGGCGAAACTACCGACCAATAAACCAATGATGCCGATATAAATTGTTGAAATAAGCTGTAAATCCATAATGATATTGCCTGGTTAGTCTTTGGGCGCTTTGAGTCCGAGTTTTTCAAGCCGATAGCGAATAGAGCGAAAGCCAATGCCTAAAAGTTTGGCAGCCTTAGTTGCATTGCCTTGGCTCTGATGCAAAGCCTGTTCAACCAATGTCTTCTCAACTTCTTCAAGTTGGCTATCAAGGCTGATACCCTTTTGCAACATTTTTTCTAGCGATAAATCCGATGACTGCGTTGATGTTTGGTATTCTTGAAGCAATGAAATATCCAGTTCATGGTCATCGGATAGCGCCAACATACGCTGCATAGTGTTTTCCAATTCGCGCACATTCCCTGCCAAAGGTAAGGAACAAATTTGGCTCATGCATGAGGTGCTGATGTCGATGTTTGCTGCCCCTAGGCGCTTAAGAATTGCATGTACAATCTCTGGAATATCTTCACGCCGCTGACGAAGGGGCGGCATATATACAGGAATAACATTGAGCCGATAGAATAAATCTTCGCGAAAGTTACCTTGCTGTACTTCTTCAGCCAAATCACGGTTGGTTGCCGCAATAATGCGAATATTCACTCCAATTTCCTCGGTACTTCCCACGGGGCGAACTTTCATTTCTTGCAAAACGCGCAAGAGTTTGACCTGCACGTTTAGTGGCATTTCACCAATTTCATCCAAGAATAAAGTGCCACCATTGGCACTACTGATAAGCCCTTTTTTATTTTTTTCTGCACCAGTAAATGCACCTTTGATGTAGCCGAACAGCTCGGATTCAAAGAGGTTTTCAGGGATAGCACCACAATGCACTGGCACAAATGCTTGATGTGTTCGTGATGATGACTCATGCACCAGTCGTGCAGCCAGTTCTTTGCCAGTTCCCGACTCTCCAGAAATCAAGACGGTGAAATCACGTTTTGCTGCGCGTTGCAAGCGCTCACGAACATGCTGCATAGCCAATGATTGCCCAATCAGTTTACTGCGTGTTTCTTTTTTTACTTCAGTGCTTGTTGATGAAGGGTTATGTGCTTGTTCTTCGTGTGTTGCAGATAATGCACGTTCAATCACATCACCCAACTCGGTACGTGAGACGGGTTTGGTAATATAGTCGAACGCACCTTGACGCATGGCTTCAACTGCAGTTTCTGAACTTGCATATGCAGTTAAGAGTAGTGTGCTAGCACTTGGTTGTTTTTCTTTTGCCATACGCAACACATCCAACCCTGTATCTTTTCCATCCATACGCAAGTCAGTGATGATAAGGTTAAATGCTTGTGAAGCCATGGCTTGTTCTGCCTCTTCGGGATTGGCGCAAGCGACAACCTCATGACCAAAAGAGTTGATGGAAAGCATCAAAATGTTGCGCACATTGGCTTCATCTTCAACCAATAGTATATCAGCCATATTCTACCTCAGCGTTTTGTAAATCGTTGCCAACACTACCTTGGACGATAAAACATGCACCATCGGTGATGTTGTCATCAATAGATATTTGCCAGTGATTGGCTTGGCACACTTGCCACACGATGGCTAAACCCAAGCCGACACCAGCTTTGTGACCTGTTTGAAAGGGTTGAAATAATGTGTTTCGCATGGATGGTTCAATGCCTGCACCATGGTCGCGCAGGGTTAGCAGCCATGTTGTATCGTCCAATGAAAAGTTGATGTGGATAGAGCCTTTTTGCGGGCTAACTCTGATAGCATTGCGTAATAAGTTGTCCAACATCAAACGAAAGTGGTCAGCGTCTATCACGCATTCAATATCAGGCGCTGTTACTTCAATTTGGTGAACATACATTAAATCAATATGTTCTATGGATGCTTGGATAAGCTGCGGAATGCGAATAAGTTTAGGTTGCGGCTTTAAAGGGTGTGCGTAATCGAGCATGTCAGATAATAATCGATTAAGCCGTGATATTTCATCTGTAACAATATGTTCCAGCTTGGGGTCTTGGTGCTGTAAACCCATAAGTTCCACAGCTTGGGAGATGGTTTGCATGGGATTGCGAATTTCATGGGCAAGTAGGGCTGCCATTTGACCTATAGATGCAAGCTTATTTTTTTCGCCAAGTTGTCTTTCTAGCTTTCTTGTTTCTGTAATATCTACAATGGTGAGTAGCCAAGCTGCCTGACTATCATCGTGCAGCTTTGTAAAGGTGAGGAGCAAGTCGAGGTTATGTTTGCTTATTTCATGTTGAAAAATATCGCTTTCCCCATTTCTGGAAAAATCCAAGAGTGAATCAGGGATAGTAATAAAACTTTTGATAGGGTAGTCAGTATGCTGTGATGTTAAACCAAGCAGCTCTGCGGCAGCGGGATTAAAGGCTTGAATACTGAATTGAGAAGATAGTGTAATCACGCCTTCACGCATAACGAGAAGCACTTGCCCATGAATTTCTTGAAGTTGTTTGTGTTCGCTAGAGGTTTGTGTTTCTTTTTCTTGAAGTAGCGCATGGCGGCGTGCAATGAGCGCCATAATTCCGCCAGTTAAAAAGAATAGAGAGGTTTGCAATAAAATTTTAAGTGTGTTTTCAGGGTCAATAGCACCAGGTAATGCATAAATCGAGGTCAGGTATGTGGTTGATGCAAGAACAGAGAAAAATAATGTAAAAGTAACGCGAGCTAGTGAACCTGCAATAATGATGACAACACCCAAAAGAAATACAAAAGGACTGTTTAAACCACCACTGGCATAAATGATAAAACCCAAAAGGATTAAATCTGAACACAATTGAAGCAAGACATGAAAGGGTAGTGTCTTTGGAACCCATAAGCTGATGATCTGAATGGCACTAAGTAGAAGCCAAATAGCACCAATTGTAAGGGTTAGGCTTAATGTATGCTGTCTCGCATAAACATCAAGCCATGCGAAAATAGAAAGTAATATGACAAATGCAGCACTTCTAGCAAAGAAGAGTTTCTTCAAATAGCCAATTTCTTTATGATTTGTATTAAATGTTTGGTAAGGCATAAAGCCTGCTACATTAAGCGGTTATACAACCGACGCCATCATGAAAATTGGTAGATACATTGCAATCACTAGACCGCCAATCACAACACCCAAAAATGCCATGATTGCAGGCTCCATCAATGCAGTCATATTATCCACGGCTGTATCAACTTCTTCTTCATAAAAATCAGCGATTTTTGCCAGCATTTCTTCCATTGCTCCAGTTTCTTCGCCAATGCCAATCATTTGCGTGACCATAATTGGGAATACACCGCTTTCTTCTAAGGGTTGACTCAACGACTGCCCTTGGCTGATAGACTCTTTGGCGTTAATAACGGCTTGTTCAATAATCACATTACCTGAAGTCTCAGCAACAGTGTCCATAGCTTCAAGGATAGGTACGCCTGCAGCACTTAGCGTTGAAAATGTGCGTGTGAAACGTGCAACCGCACCTTTGCGCAAAACATCACCAATAGCAGGAAGGTTGAGTAAAAGTCTGTCCAGTTGGTATCGGCCTGTCGGCGTTTTATAAAATGCTTTGACTGCATAAACCAAAGCCATTGGACCAAATAGGACAAGATACCAAAATTGAACAAAAGCATCGGATATATTCATGACAATTTTTGTTGGGGCAGGAAGTTCTGCACCAAATCCTGAGAACATTTCAGCAAAGATGGGGACAACAAAAATCATTAAAATCGATGTTACAATAAAGGCAATCACCATAATGGATGATGGATACACCATGGCAGATTTAACCTTTGCTTTGAGTGTCAAAGATTTCTCTTTGTATTCGCAAATACGCAATAAAATGGTATCCAAAATACCGCCTTTTTCTCCTGCTTCGACCAAAGAACACGTTAAACGGTCGAAATCATCAGGGAATTCACGAAGGGTCTCCCCAAAAGGAGAGCCGCTTTCTAATTTTTCACGAATATTGGCAAATAATTTGAGTAAACTTTTATGGTCGGTCCCTTTTTCTAGCAACTCAAAACACTGAACCAAGGGCAAACCTGCGTTAATCATGGTCGATAGCTGCCTAAAGAAAATACTGATGTCTTTTTCGGTAACTTTGGGGTCGCCACCAATTGTGAACTCAATGGGTTTCTTTTTGACCTTAATATTAATAAGACCTTGGCGACGTAAGGATGCTGTTGCCACCTCTTTGTTGACGGATTCTATGTTCCCTTTCTTCTTAGCGCCTTGCTTTGTTTTTGCCGTATAAATAAACTCAGGCATCTTAGTCTCCCACGGTTGTTCTTAGGCACTCTTCCAAAGTTAAAATACCTTCTTTCACTTTGTTTAGTGCAGACATACGCAATGTTTTTACACCTTCACCCACTGCGATTTCATTGATTTCATCCGAGTTTCGCCCTGCATACACCGCATCACGAATATTATCTGATACAGGCATAACTTGATAGATACCCACGCGTCCTTTGTAGCCAGTACCGTTGCAAATACTACATCCTTTGCCTTTCATGGGTGTGAACGTATCCAAATCTTCTTTTTTAAGCCCTGCATCAACCAAAGCATGAGCATCCAGTTTGATAGGTTCAGAGCATTCGGAACAAATTCTGCGACCCAAGCGTTGTGCAGTCACCAAGTTCACTGCTGAGCCAACCAAAAAGGACTCAATACCCATGTTTACCATACGTGTCATGGTTGAAGGTGCATCGTTGGTATGTAAGGTTGCGAGCACCAAATGTCCTGTGAGTGCGGCTTTAATGCCAATCGCAGCTGTGTCATAATCACGAATCTCACCGATGAGAATTACATCAGGGTCTTGACGTAAAAATGATTTCAGTGCGGCGGGGAAATCCATGCCAATGGCAGGGTTGACGTTGACCTGATTGATACCCATAAAGTTGAATTCCACGGGGTCTTCTGCAGTACAAATATTAATGCCAGGTTGATTCACTTCAGCGACGGCAGAGTACAAACTTACTGTTTTACCAGAGCCTGTTGGTCCTGTAACTAAAACCATACCATAGGGCAAATTCACTGCATGTTTGAATAATGCCAAGTCTTTTTCTTCATAACCAAGTTTGGTCAAATCTGTTTGCAAATTGGATTGATCCAAAAGACGCATCACTACTTTCTCGCCAAAAAGTGTAGGCAAAATAGACACACGAAAATCAACAGTTTTGGCTTTAGATAGACGAATCTTCATGCGTCCATCTTGGGGTACGCGGCGCTCAGTGATATCTAATCTAGACTGAATTTTCAAACGAGAAACAATAGCATCGCGCATATTCATAGGTGGACGCATGATTTCTTGAAGCACACCATCAATACGATAACGGACGCGCAATATTTTATCATAAGGTTCAATGTGAATATCCGATGCGCCGCGTTTGATAGCATCTAGGAGAATAAGGTTAACAAGCTTAACAACGGGTGCTTCTTCACTGGCTGTGGCAAGGAAATCACCATCAGTTTGCGCTTCTTCGGTATCAACAAGCTCAACATCAGTTGCACCCATTTCAGCCATCACATCTTCAAGTCCTTGCCCCGAACCTGAGATTTCATCAAGTTTACTCATCAGTTCGCTTTCGCGGACAATGACAACATCGACTTGGCTACCAGAGATAAAGGACAACTCATCCAAACTATTAATGTCATAAGGGTCAGCTACGGCAAGAGTGATGTTATTTCCTTTGCGTTTGATGGGAATGGCTTGGTGTTTGCGCATAATATCAACGGAAATATTGGTAAGGTCTTTATTGATTTCTAT
The DNA here is from genome assembly GCA_015663235.1 of Mariprofundaceae bacterium. Lineage (GTDB taxonomy): Bacteria > Pseudomonadota > Zetaproteobacteria > Mariprofundales > Mariprofundaceae > Ghiorsea. Next base: position 9,923 of record DQSL01000035.1, on the reverse strand, counting down.
GGCAAGAAGCTCAATCGCTGGGCGACCAAAGCTTTGGCTAATAAACTTCACAAGCTCATCTTCAGTGAAGATATCCATTTTTACTAGTGTGGTGGTTAGACTTTCACTGTTTAAGCGCATGTTTTTTTGTGCTTCTTCAAGCTGCTCTTTGGTAATCGCTTTTTTACGTAAAAGAATGTCACCCAATCGAGTCTTTTTCATGTTATGCCCTCCAGCCAGGAAGCTTTAGAGCTGTTCTACCAAGCTCTTGTTCAACCCATTGTAGGGCAACTTGATTGTTCGGCAAGTGAAAAGCAGCAATACGCAACTCATCTTCAAACCAAAAGGCAAAAGATGCGATGCCTTGTGCAATCAACATAGGAAGACCATCAACGCTTGTGTAGTTATGTGCAGCTTTGCAAAACACAGTGTTACCATGCGGTTTATACACTGCATCAATGGCAAAACCATTGCCTGTAAGAGGGAAAGGAAACGCATCTTGTTCATCCAAGCCGATGCTGGTGCTGTTGATGATGAGTTGGCATGTTTGGATATGTGGTGCAACTGTTTCACTGTCCCAAGCAAGGGGTGTGATGTTCATGTTTGGGTAAGTGCTTTGCAATGAGGAAGCTAAAGATTGGGCGCGAGTGATGTTGCGGTTGCAGATGAAAACATCCTTAGCACCTTGGTGGTGAAGTGCATGTAGGATAGCGCGAGAAGTGCCGCCTGCGCCGAATAATAACACAGGTGTTTGGCTAACATCGACTTGTAAACCTTTAATAACCGAGGCAAATCCTTGCCAATCTGTGTTGGTGGCAGACCAGCCGTCATTATTTCTTTTGAGCGTGTTTACCGCACCAATGGTTTGCGCATCTTTATCAGCACGAACCAAAGATAAAATGTTTTCTTTATGAGGAATGGTGATGTTTAAGCCTTGGACATGTGCTGCATGTAAACCATGTAATGTTTGTTCAAGTTGTTCAGGGTTGACCAAATAAGGTAAATAACAAGCATTCACATCAGCTTTTTCAAGGAAATGGTTTTGAAAGAGTGGGGATAATGAGTGGCTAATGGGGTTGCCAAGAATGCCATAGACCTGTGTTTGACCATTGATGTTTTTCATCTACAAAACATAGTTATTTTGAGCACTTATGTCAAAAAGTGAGGCAAGAGTTAAGTGTCCGATGTTTTTTCGCTGATGCTTGCGCTGGCAAAGGTTGCCATGTTTTGGTGCAAGGCTATGGCGGATTGTAGAAGAGGTGTGATAAGGGCTGCCCCTGAGCCTTCACCCAAGCGCATATGGAAATCAAGCAGCGGCTCAAGTGATAAATATTGCAGGGCAAGGTGATGTCCATTTTCTTCAGATAAATGACTGGCTAACATCCATTGATGAACATCAGGCGCAATAAGTTGTGCTGCCAAGGCAGCAGCAGCAGATATGAAACCATCAATGATGATGGGCACACCTTGCTCTGCTGCTTCTAAATAAAACCCAGCCATTGCAGCAATTTCAAAGCCACCGACTTCCCTGAGGAAATATTCTTGCGGAGTATTTTGTGTTGTTACACGGTGGATGATTTGTTGAACAATATGCATTTTATGTGCATGGGTTTTAGCATCAATGCCCGTGCCTTTGCCCACAACTTGTTCTGGTGTTGCCTTAGAGAATAAACAGATGAGCGCAGCACTTGCTGTGGTATTGCCAATGCCCATATCACCCGCAATTAAAAGATTTTTTCCTTGTGTGATGGCTAAACTTGCTTCTTTTTTTCCTGCTTGGATGGCGCGCTGACATGCCGCATCAGACATTGCGGCTTCATACAAAATATTGGCAGTACCTGTTTGGGTTTTGGCTTGTGTTACGCCTTGAATATTAGAAGTGTCGACCAAAACGCCAACATCAACAATATGCAGCGAAGCATTGATTTGTTTAGCCAATACATTAATTGCCGCACCGCCTGTCGCAAAATTTTTCACCATCTCACCCGTAACTACGGATGGAAATGCAGAAATACCTTCTGCTGTGACACCATGGTCTGCTGCAAAAACAGTAATATGAGGGTTTAAGAGGTCAGGGATAACCTTGCCTTGCCGTGCTGCAAACCAGCAAGCAATGTCTTCCAAACGTCCAAGTGAACCAGTAGGTTTGGTGAGGCTATTTTGGTGCGCGCGCGCTTGATGCGCAATGCTAGAACTGGCTGTTTTGATGCTCATGTTTTCCTTAGATGTTAGCGATTAGCAGATAACCAAGATTCTATTTCATCGTGCATGGGATGTTTGGGGTACTTTTCCAAGAATGCTTGTAGTTGCGTGCGACCTTTGGCTTCATCGCCGTGTTCTGCATAACATGATGCAAGCGCAATCATGGTATTGGCTTTAAGCATGTCACTTTCTGTTGTTTTTAGGAGTTGCTCAAAGGCTTCCGTACCTTTTTCAGGTGTTGTAGATTCACAAAGTTTTGTGCCATCTTCAAACTGTTGCACATCATTACGGAAAGCTGGGTCTGAAGTTAAATCACCAACCCAAAAAGGTTGCAGTGCACTTTCAGTGGTTTCTGCGCCACGTACACCGAGCACAGCAGTTGTTGTATTTCGGGTCGTATGTTTACGAGGCACAAGGCGTTTGATGCGACTCCATAAGGATGAGAAGAATGAACGCTCAGATTTAACAACTTGGTAAGTGTTTTGTTTGGTTTTTTGTGGCTCTGCTGCTAAGGCTTGTCCAGATAGTAAACCAAAGCTAAACAGTAAAATAATAATAAATTTCATGGTGTTCTCCCTTTATCAAGCGTACAAACTTGTACCTATTATTCGTATGCTTGTCTGTGATGCGGCGCATAATCTATTATTGTTTCAGCAGCAAGGCTAAAGCATGGTAACGTGTTTCAACTTGTTCATCAGCTTCTGTGGCTTGTGCAAACATGGATTTGGCTTTGAGAGCATCACCAAGCTTGTAGTAGGTCATAGAAATATTGACCATAATATCTGCATTGGTTTCAATATTTAAAGCATTTTCATACATGGAAAGTGCTTCGTTATACTTGTGTTGTAGATAGTATATATTCCCAATATTATTGATTATCGCAAGGTTTTCATCATCGGCTGCAAGAATACTTTTGAGTTCTGTCACTGCACGGTTATACAATCCACTTTGCGCATAAACAATGGCAATTTGCATTTTTGCTTGGGTATTGGTTGGGTCTAAAGCAAGCATCATACGGTAGGGGCGTACTTGGCGCTCCAATGCTTTCACTGATAATATTTCCCATTCTTTTTCTATTTTTGCACCCAAAACTTCTTTGCTTGGAATATCAACCACAAAATCAGCAGGTGGCAGCGTCACAGGTGGATACGTTTGCCATGCTTGCGCCAAAGGCATAATTTTTATTTTGGCTTGTTTGCCATACAAGTGATACTTGCGCGCACCTTCTGCCCACGCTTCAGTAAAGCTTGCAGCGATAAGGGTTGCTTCAATAGGAACCCAAACTTTTCCATCAATGATAGCCAATGCTTCATCATTGGAACTAATCAAATCTTTTTGCGCTTCAGGAAGCCTAGTATTAAACATCATTAGTAGATGGTTAGGCACATCCAAGATGGCTGTTTCAATGCCAAGGTTGGCAAGTGCTGCCACCAAAAGAATGGATAAGTCATCGCAATCACCACTGCGTTGGCGCAATGTTTCCCTAGGAAACTGGATGGTATCGAGTTGGGTGGAACCAAGCTGGTCGTAGGGTGTGTTGGGGTCGAGCAAGTATTTGATGCCATATGCCGATAAACCATTGAACACGGTCATGGCTTTGGCAACTTGAGGGTTCACTGCGCCTTTATCAGGGTTGTACGCATTGACAAGCTGGCGCGTAAACACTGCCAAGGTGTCATCCTTAGGCGTTGCAAATGAGCCAACCATGTCCAATTGATTCCAAACAATGGCATTTTTACCATAAATCGTAAGTGGTGCGTTTATTGTTTCTACATGTGGCTTACCTGCCATGTAATATTCAGCCCGAACTTCGGTTTGCACACCCGTGTCTTCATCAATATCAAGAATCCGATTATTAAATGCGGCAAGCAAAGGGATTTCTATTTCTGCGCCAGCAGCAATGCGTTCAACAACCAATGTGGTCGGAAAATCCATATATTCCTTGACCAGTAAAGATATTTTCACATTGGAATAATCAATGCCAGCCTCGTTTTTAAGCGTAATTTTACCCACTGGAACATCAGTGTATTGTTTGTATGCAGCAGAGAATACACGGGTGAAAGCAACATGTTTCAGTTTAGGGCCTAAGAGGCTTCCTCCTGCATCAACAGAGCGTTTCTTTTGCAGATAAGCAAGGTTGAGCTGTTGGCGATATTTGGCATTGCTTGGCGCAAGCTCCACTGCCTTTTCGAAGGAGGAAATCGCTTTGTCAAAAGACTGGCGGGCTAAATAAATGCTACCCGTCAATACGAGTGGTGCGGCATTAAGTACATCCAAAAGCGAAGCTTTTTCAGTGATAGCACTAGCTTCATCATACATATGATTACCGATGTATGACTTGGCAAGGCTAAGGTGTACATCCATATTACTATCATCAATAACCATGGCTTTTTTCAAGGTAGCGATGCTATCGCGAATCATGCCTCTGGAGTTTTGAATATCAGCAAGCATGATATGCGCAGCGATGTTATTGCGATCCAACTTAAGCGCTTGTTGGGCTACAACATCCGCTTCATTCATTTGTCCTGACTTCATCAATGCCTGCGCATAACCTAATTTGGCATCAATGTTTTTATCTTCAATATCGGCTGCTTGTTTATAATGGGTTAAACTACATTCAGTATCGTTCTTAACAGCACAAGCTTTGCCCAGTCGCATATGCACTTCAAAGTTATTGTTATCAAGTGCAACTGCTTTTTTCAAATATTCATGTTCACGGGCTGGTTTATTGATTTTAACATAAGCATCAGCCATTGAGACCCAAATATTGGCGTTGTCTGGGTCGGTTTGTCCTGCTTTAGCAAGCATTGCCAAAGCTTGCGGCGCTTTATCTTCAGCAAGTGCAACACGCCCTAGGATGTAGTATGACGTGCCTTTAAGCTCAGCAACACTTGCCATCTTGGTGGCTAAACCTTTAGCTTGTTCAAGATTACCTTGTTCAAGGTGTAAAACTGCAAGCTCCGATAAAGCTTGTTGATTTTGTGGTGCGATAAGTAAAGCACTGTCATAGCTGGATATAGCTTGGGTAAACAGTTGGTGTTTTTTGTAGGTGCGCGCAACTTCCAACCATGCCGCAATATCTTGGTTCGCCAATTGTCCAGCTTTGATAAGCTCAACTTCGGCATTGTCAGCAGCACCAAGTTCAAAGTTGGCATCAGCAAGTTTCAAATGCCAAATAGCTGATGTTGGTTCTAAGGTGACGGCTTGGTCGAGATAGTAAATGGCACTTGGAATATCATCCATTTCAGTCAAAGCTTGGGCTGCAAGGCTGTATAGTGTTGCATCAACTGTGCCTCCTGTTTCACTGTTATCGACCAAAGATTTAATATCAAGCCAAGCGTGTTTGTGGGCTAGGGCATTGGCTTGAAGATGCAGGCTTTGTTGTTTGTATGTTGCAAAAGAACCCAGTTGTTTGAATGTATTTACAGCTTGGTCAAATTGGTTCAGCTCTATTTGTGTTTTACCCAAATACAACCAAGCACTTGCATGGCTGGGGTTGTTTTGTGTGGCATGTTCAAAAAGAGCGAGTGCTGCCTCAAATTGGTCGGTTTGGTATTGCTGATAACCCAGCCAATAGTCATCTTGAAACACTGGTGAAAGTTGACTTTCTTTGCCCAGCGGGCTGATGGAAGACACACGATATTCTGTGGATGTGATTTGCGCACGTGGCAATGAAAGGCTTGGTTTAAGCACTTCATTATTGGCGATAAAAGGCTCTGAAATATTGGCACGGCTGTAAATACGATAGTATCCAGTGAAAGAGGGGTTAGGTTTTTCCCACACAAGCTCTAATGTATCTTCGTTACCTGATATTAAGACGTTTTCTATGCCTTTGGGTGCGCGAAGAAGGTTAAATGTATGGCGCGTGTGCCCTTCTAAATCGACAAGGGCAAACGCTTCAGTATTGCTGGGTATGTCATCAAACATCCAAATGCTATCATCATCAAATATATCACTTTCTTCAGAGAAAATAGGGTTTTCTGGGTCAAGTGTTAAGTCGCTGACATTGGACAATGATTGACGAGCTTCTTTTTGCAGTGCGTTGATATTTTGTGCCTCGCTATGGAAGGCGGAGTTCCATTGTGTGTCAATGCCTGCTTTCGCCTTTTTTTGCACTGGAGAAAAACGATAAACAAATTCACCCTTTTGATACATCCAAACACTTGCAAGGTTGTTTTCCATTGAAGTGATAGCATAAAGTGTGTTGTCACTTCCAATCATTAGATCATATATTTTTGTAAAGGCATGAGGATGGTCTTCTTTTTCGCCTATTGTGTTTTTAAGCTCACCTTTGGCATTGTAAATCAATATTTGATTGTATTCATCATCAGCGACATAAATTGTACCACGCTTATCAATAGCGATGGCGGATGGTTCTTCCAAGACAATCGAAGAACCTTTCACATTACCGATGGATTTTTTGAACAACCCATTTCTGCTAAAAATTTGAACACGTTCATTACCCGTATCTGATATGTATACAGATGTTGGAGATAGGGCAAGGGATGAAGGTTGTGAAAGCTCACCATCACGGCGACCTTTACTGCCAAATGTAAACTTGAAAACACCAGCACTATCAAACACATGAACACTGTTTTTATCCAAGACAAGAATTTCTTTTTTGTCGAACACCGCACGAACGGGTGATTTAAATGCTGCATTTAAGGTATGTGAAACTGTACCGTCGTGGGCGCGTAGTGTGACCGATTTACCTTTGGTTTGAATGCAAAGCATGGATTCATTGGTGTAAATATATGAAACATCACAACCAGTCATCAATACTGAAGATGCGCGGATGCTAAATTTATCAGCATTGGGGTTTAACCAAGGGCTTTTTTTCCAATCCAGTTGGAAGACTTCAATTTTGCCATTGCCATTGTCTGCAACATACAATTTTCCATCGGCATCAAGGCTTAAACTTTCTGCGCGTTGCAATTGCCCCCGCCCTTTACCAATGGTTGCAAAAGACGAAAGGATTTCCATGTTGTCCCAATCAATTTCATAAATACGACCACTTTTTTTGTCAGCAACAAGTAAAACACCATCAGGGCGAACAGTCATCGCGATGATTTTTAGCGCATCAGGAGTCAATGCGTTAAACTCACCTTTGCCCAGAACAACATCAGGCTCACCCAATGCTGAATATATGGAAATACGACCACCTTTAAAGTTGTCCAAAACATATACGCGACCTTGTTGGTCTACGGCAATATTTTGAATCTCAGCCAAGTTGTCATCTTCACTATCGTTTGTTGCGCTATCACCAAATGTAAACAAGAACAGCCCCGTGTCCGTAAATGCTGAAATGCGCTTGTTGCCTGCATCGGCAATATATATAAGACCCTCATTTGACCATGCAGCGGCAACAGGGTCGTCAAGCTGTCCTTCAAGGTCACCTTCCTCAGCGAAGGCTTGCCAGTTGCCATCTGTACCAATAAGAAACTGATGGTTGCTCGTATCAGTAACAACAGCACGATTGCCACTAATCGGCAAGACAGAAGAGAATTTTTGTTTTTTACCACCTGAGATAACAGGCGTTGGTATTTCACCAAGCTTCCATTGAAATACCTGATTGCTTGAATCTGTAATCCAAAGTGTTCCACTTTCGGCATGTAGTGATGAAATGGACTTAACCTTAACACCTTGAAGCTGAGCAGCAGCAATGCTATCGACTAATGTGGGGGCTGCTTGGAGTGTGATTGGAAAGCATAAAAGTAGTGTTGCCAATGTGCGTGAAATGGTTTTCAAAGGCTGCATAAATCGAAACTCCTAGTGTTTGACGATACCCACCCAAGTTTAGCAGACCTTTTTCAGACTACAATTTTTTATTCTGTGACCATTGTTTCAAATGCCAAAACATACTGCTTTCTAGTTTGAGTGTACTTTTATGGGAATAATGCCTTCGCGGTCTGCATAGTTGTACTCTTTAAACCATGCTTGGGCATACAAGGCTTCAAATGTGGCATGAATGCGCCCACCGTCGTGTTGGAAATGTTTAGCGTAATGATTCTCAATATCCCGAAGCAATGCCCTGCCATACAAGCCGCCACTGCGCCCCTTGATGGCTTTGGCTGATGCGCCCAAACCTTTAAGTTCGCGCATGAGGCTTATGGTGTCGGGATAAGTGAGAGTAAATAAATCCGAATCGGTGACATGGTCTTCAACAGCGCATTCACCAAGGCTATTGCCCAAGCTCATCACATCGGCAAAGGGCAATACCGAGCTTGTGTGTTCAGGATTAACATGGGCAAGGGTTTGTTTCAGCTCTACAAGTGTTCTGCGCCCAAATGTGGAGAATAACATAAGACCACCGGGTTTAAGCACGCGGCGCATTTCTTTCATCATGGCTTGCGCTTCAGGAACCCACTGCATGGCTAAGTTTGATGTGACCAAGTCAAAGGATGCGTCTTTAAAAGGTAGGGCAACGGCATCACTGACGCTGTGATGGTATTTGCGTTGCCAAGGTAGACGTTTGGGATGTTGCGCTTTGGTATGGCAAATCATGTTTTCAGAAATATCTGTGGCATAAATATGCGCTTTTTTGTATTTATCAGCAAGTAAGCGGGTGAAAAAACCTGTGCCGCAGCCAATATCTAAGATGTTTGATGGATTGATTTTGGTGAATTCAAGATGAGCCAATAGCCTGCGACCAATTTCACGCTGCAACTCAGCATGTTCATCGTAGCTGTTGGTTGCGCCTGAAAAGGAGCGGCGCACCTTGTTTACATTGATAAGTTCTTCCACCATGCCTCCAACTGTTGATTGAAAGCGGCATGATGGGTGAGAAATGGCGCATGTCCACAGTCTTCAAATGTATGAAGTTCAGAGTTTGTTGTGTTCGCTGCCAAATATTCGCCAGCTTGGGCAGGCACAATCACATCTTGCACGCCATGAACAACAAGGCTTGGCACGGCGATACGGGCAAGGTTTTTTCGTAAATCCAAGCTTGAAAGCAGGTTTAGACCTGACTGTAAACCCTGTTGCGTTGGCGGTTGTTGTTTGTTGATGGCTTTTTTGGCAATGGTTTGCATGGCTTTGCGCGTAAGTTTGTCACCATACAACATCATCTGAAAAAAGCGTTGCATGAGCTTGGGGTTTTGTGTTTGTGCGGTTTGGCTAAACCCCTGCCAGACTTCATCATTGCACCCATGCGACCAATCTTCTTGTTGGCGAAAGCAGGGGGTAGTGGATAGTAAAACTAGTCCTGCAAGGTGGTTGATGTGTTGTTGAACACTTAGGACGATTTGCCCGCCCAGCGACCAGCCGACCAATAAAACAGGTTTGCCTTGGCTAATATGATTGATTTCATCTGTGATGTGTTTCATCCAGTCATCTTGCGTCTTAACACCTTGAAATACATCTGCTGCTCCACCATGTCCTGGCAAATTGATAGCATAAGTGTGAGCAATAGGTGAGAAGTGTTTGATTTGCTGATGCCAAATTTGCGCGGATTGCCCCCAGCCATGCAGGAAAATCATCATAGGTTGTTGCTTGATATTGTTTAGCATGGGCAAAGCTTAGCTGAGAACGATAAACTGAGAAAGTTTTAGGATAAAACTTTGACGCGTTATACCAAGAACTTATACATTCATTGACTCATTGTGGTTTGAGCATATTAAATCTTGACTCTTGAGCATACTCCATGCTTTATTATTCGTCTATGAAGATTAGGTGCTTAGTTCCGAATTCTTATGGATTTAGTTATCATTTCCTAAAAGGAGTCTACCATTGGATTTTGCATA
>DQSL01000077.1 GCA_015663235.1 Mariprofundaceae bacterium | reverse complement strand
GATGTCTATCCGATTGCTTATGCAGCAACTATATTGGCGCAAATGGCAGATGAAAATGATGGGCAAGCTTCATTAACCAGCCATTTTATCAGTGATTTATCACGTTTACATCATACGGGCGAGATGCAGGATTTTATGGAAAAGTGGGGTTTGCGCAGTGAGCACGACTATGAGTTGTCTGCGCCACGGTTTTGTGAAGATGATGCGCATACCATGCGTTATGCATCGCAGTTTGCAGATGTTGCTTGGGATAAGCAGGTTTTAGGTGAAGGTTTTCTTTTCTATAAGGAGTTGGCGAAAGATAAGGTCGTGCGGTGTTTGTATCCAGTGCGACAGAGCCTGCTGCAGTTGGGCAACATGCTTGGTTTAGGTGATGAGCATGTGTTTCAATTGGATATATTGGATATAAAGGCGTTGGCTAAGGGTGAGTTAATAGCAAAGGACATGCTTGAAAGACACCATCAACGTGTGCTTGAAGAAGTTGCATTTGCCCAAGTACAACTGGGAAGTAAAGTAACGTTGGGCGATGTTGAGCAACTGGCTGGTAAGGATAGGGGAAACAAAGGTTTACGAGGTAAAATGGTCTCTGTGGCACAAGCTTTTCAAGGCAGAATACGGCATGTGAATAAGTTGGCTGATGCGCCTTTAGCGAAAGGCGATATTATTCTTTCACCATACCTGGAGCCAAAACTGGTGGGTTACTTTCAGCAAAGCTTGGGCTGTATTTGCGAGGTCGGTGGTGCATTGTCTCATGCAGCGATTGTTGCGCGCGAAAAAACATATCCCGTGTTGGTATTGGCTGGAAGCAGTGAAGTGATGCGCGATGGTGATTTTGTTGCGGTTGATGAAGTTGGGCGTGTTATTTTAACCCGCCAGTTGAACCCTTAGTTTTTTTGCAACAGGCAGTATGAATATTCCCCGTAATCTTCGTCATGGTCGCTACAGTTTGTAAGAACGCTTCGCTGGAAACACCTGCCAATGCCAAATCACTTAGGGCTTGAAGCTTGGGTATAAATTGTTCAAACACAGCTTTTCCTTCAGGGGTAATGTGGGCGCGAATAATGCGGCGGTCGTTTTTATCTTGGATGCGCTCAACAAGGTTGAGTTTTACCAAGCTATTGAGCAAGCGGGTAATAGCTGCCTTATCTTTACCTAAAATATCTGCAAGTTTGGATTGCGGCAGACCGTCGAAATGTTGAATAATCATCATGGCTTGCGCGGATTCGGGGGCAATGTCATAACCCAAATCTTGGTAGGCTTGGCTTATTTGCTGGCGCATAAAACACATGACCTGCCCAATCAAAGGCATGATTGTTCCAATTTCGATATTCTCGCAGTTTTGTAAACCTTTCATGTGCCAAAGCATAGCTGTATTAGTTGATATAATCAATAGTTGACACTATCAATTACTTGTTTAATGTTCGCCTCATCCAAAATGTTTTATGATGCGCATGAGAGAAAGGATAGGTGGTGTAGGGTGTTGAAGAAAAAAATTGTGTTTGGCATGGTGTTGCTGCTTTTATCTATTGAGGCGCAAGCACAAGCCTTAAAGCTTGCTGATGTGCTTGAAGCTGCTTTTGCCAAAAGCCCTGATTTGCAAGCTTCAGCCTTGCAGGTGAATATGCGCCGAGCAGAAGGTGCGCAAGTGGATGGGGCATTGGACATGCGCTACGGCGCAAGTGTTGGTCTGAGCAATGAAGCTGCGCCAACAGTCAGCCCCTTTGCAGCCACTGAAACCAATGCTGCATTTGTTGCAGGGCAAGTGGTTAAGCCTTTTGCCGATGGCAGTACGTTGACGGGTACACTTAAATACAATCGTGCAGAATTGATTTATCCGAGCACTTTGAATCCCGCATTCCAGTCCAACCCCAACCCGTTGTATCAACATCAAATTGATTTGATTTATCGCTACCCTTTGGCTGCTGGTTCGGGGAATCCCAATTATACGTTGCAAAAAGAAGCCAGCACTGCGGATGAAAAAGCTGCTAAACTGCGTACGGCTTTATTGAAAGAACAGATTGCTGCGCAAGCGATTGGTTTGTATGCACAATTTGTGCTTAATGACTTGTCGGTGAAGCTGGCAAAAGATGCAACGCTTAGAGCCACACAACTGCTCAATGACCAAAAGAAGCGTGAAAGCTTTGGTTTGGTGGAAAAAGAAGACCGCTACCAAACAGAAGCATTGCTTGCAGCAAGAAGGCTGCAGTTGGCACAAGCTGTGGCAGCCAAACAAGCAGCACAAACAGGCTTGAATCGTATGATGTATCAAGGTGCAGACACGGTGTTGTCGGTGCATTTTGCATCACCAAATATTCAGTTGCAATCGGTCGCAAGCTTGCTGGAAAGAGCAGAGCAAAACCGACCTGTATTCAAAGTGTTGGATGCGCAATATCAAGCCGCAGAATCAAGGTTGAGCTTGGCGCAATCGGGAAGTGATTACCAGTTGGATGTGGTAGGGCAGATTGGCACGCGCGCTTTGGATGGTGGCGGTGGGGCAGCATTTGCACAAGGCTTTAACCCGATTGATGACAGATATATTGGTGTGAGCCTTGAGTTTAGCGATGTGTTTGGCAAAAGTGCCAACAAAGCAGCCATTCAAAAGAGCTTGTTGGCACTGGAAAGTATTCAAATTGAGCGCAGAAAAGCGAGTTTAGATTTGGAGACAGAGATAGCCACGTTGGTGGACGCATTGCGCAGTAATAAACTTACTTTGCAAGCGTCTAAGGCGCAGGTGAATGCGGAAAAGAAAAAATATCGAGCGCAAGTTGCACGTTATAAAAAAGGCAGAGCGCCGACATCTGTGATGATTCAATTTGAAGGTGATTTAAGAGCTGCCGAACTTCGTTATGTGATTCAGCAGGTGAATTTGGGTGTGAACAACTACCAGTTGGCATTGGCGATTGGTGAACTGGATGCTTTAATGCAACAACAAGGGGCTGCCCAATGAACAGTATGATTGCATTTTTTGTGAGGCGTGGGCTTTTGGTGAACATGTTGTCTGGCATGTTGTTGTTGGGTGGCATTTATGCGGCATTGAATATTCAACGCGAAGCATTTCCGAGTGTGAACTTTGATTTGGTGGTGATTGGTGCAGCGTATCCTGGTGCATCACCGCAAGAGCTTGAGCAGTTGGTGGCGATGCCGATTGAGCGCGAACTTAAAGGTATTGATGGCATCAAAAAAACCACTTCAACATCATATCCTGGCACGATGGAAATTTTAATCCAAGTTGACCCAAACTATACGGATAGGTCGCGATTTATGTCTGATGTGGAGCAGGCTGTGAACCGGGCTATTCTGCCTGAAGACTTACCGCGTGACCCATTTGTGAAGGAAATTAAGTCGGAACAAACCCCCGTGATTTCATTCTCGATTTTTGGACCCATTCCTGACCTAGAACTTAAACATATTGCCAATCAAATTGAAGATGACTTGCTTGCTTTGCCCGGCGTGTCTCAGGTGAATGTGCAGGGCGACCGCAAAGAAGAAATTCGCATCACCCTCAATCCCGAGAAAATGTTGCAACATCATGTGTCCACGGAAGAGGTGATTTCACTGATTCGTTCATGGAATGTGAATGCTCCTGGCGGGCAGTTGAGCACAAGTGAAGGCTTGAAAACCATTCGCGTGAATGGTGAATTTACATCAGCAAAAGATGCGGAAACGTTGGTGATTCGCGCCAATGAATTTGGGCAAGCATTGTATTTGTCAGACATTGCAGATGTGACGCAAACACTTGAAAAACCAAGGCGCTATGTGGATGCCATGGGTGAACCTGCGATGAATTTCACGGTCATCAAAAAAGGTGATGCAGATATTATTGAAGTCGTAGATAAAGTGCGCGAATATTTGCCAAGTATACCGAAGCATTATGATGAGGCGATTGAAGTTCGCGCCTATATGGACTTCTCAATTAATACGCGCATTCGGTTGAATGTGTTGACCAGCAATGGTGCGATTGGGCTGGCGTTGGTGTTGTTAACTTTATTCTTATTCTTGCGCCCAGCAGTTGCATTTACCACAGCTTGGGGCTTGCCGATTATTTTCTTTTCAGGTTTGCTGGTGTTATTTCTCATGGGAACAACGCTAAACCTGCTGACCATGTTTGGTTTTATTATCGTGCTGGGGTTGATGGTCGATGATGCCATTATCATCGGGGAGAATGCCACCTATCATATGGAGAAGGGTTTATCGCCTGCTGATGCTGCCATTAAAGGCACACAAGAACTGCTTGGACCTGTAACTGCCACGGTCTTGACCACCATTGTTGCTTTTATGCCGATGATGTTTATGGACGGTATTATTGGTAAATTTGTCTACTCCATCCCTGTGGTTGTGGTTATTTTGTTAATCTTTTCATGGGTGGAAGCAATCTTTATTTTGCCCAACCATGTGGCAGATTTTGCCAATGCCAACAAACACCCCAAAGAGCGGAAATTACTCATTTGGTTGACAGATTTTTATGAAAAGGCATTGCGATTGGCATTAAAGCTTAGATATTTAACAGTTGTACTGACCGTGGCTGCATTTATTGGAGCGATAGTGCTTGCAGGCGTGGTGAAGTTTCAGCTGTTTCCGCCTGGTGCTGAAGACCAGTTTTACTTGGAAGTGACGTTGCCCGCAGGTTCATCTTTAGCCGAAACAAGGCAAACATTGCTCGCTATGGATAAAGCGGTGCGTAAACATGTGCCTGCCGAACTATTGGAAACAACAGTGAGTGTGGCAGGTGACAATGCTGCCAATGAGCAAGAATCATTAAAACAAATTGGGGACAGATTTGGTTATTTGAAAGTCATTTTGATTTCATTTGCCAACCGTGACGTGTCTGCTTACAAAATCATGGACGATGTGCAGGCTGGTATGCAAGGGCAGTTTCCTGATGTTGAAGTCAACTATGTGATGCTCAAAGGTGGGCCGCCAACAGGACGCGCTTTGCAAGTGGAAATCACAGGTACGGACGCAGACAGACTGGCATCTGGTACTGCATTGGTTGCATTGCTTGAAGATTTGGAAGGCGTGCACTCTGTGGAGAGTGGCTTAAAAGAAGGCTCGCCAGAAATTCATGTTGAGGTGGATAGAAAGCTGGCGGTTTATGCGAACATTGATTTGGCATCCATTGCCACCCATATTCGTGCAGCTTTTGATGGTATCCGCGTATCCACATTGAAGCAGGGCATTGAAGAAGTGGATGTGACGATCCGATTCCCCGAAGTGGCACAAAAAGACATCAATACACTCAAAGAGTTGCTGATTCCAAATAGGCAGGGTGGGTTGGTTCCACTTGGAAAAGTTGCCACGTTTAAGGAAATGCCAGGTTTGACAAGTATTCGTCATAAAAATGGCTTGCGTGTGTTGAATATAACAGCGGAAGTGGACGAAGATGTAATTACATCCAAAGCACTGAATGATTTGGTGAAAAGTAAGGATGCAGAGTGGTTAAGCTCGCCAGAGCCTGCGAATGTGAAGTATGTGATGGGTGGTGAGCAAGAGAAAACAGATGAGTCCATGCGAGGTTTGATTTTCAGCTTCATCTTCGCCTTGCTGGGTATCTTTGTCATTTTAGCGATCCAATTTAACCGCATGGCTTACCCATTCTTGGTGATGTTTGCGATTCCTTTTGGGGTGATTGGTATTGTGGTGGGTTTGTTTTTACATGGGCAACCGCTGTCGTTTATGTCATTGATGGGGTTTGTGGCGCTCACTGGAGTGGTGGTCAACTCATCACTGGTTTTGGCTGCATTGATTCAACGAGAATTTGATGATGGAAAGCCGTGGTTTGAGGCAATTGTGTATGGTGGCAGACGCCGCTTTAGGGCTGTGATGCTGACTGCGATTACAACGGTGGTTGGATTATTGCCCACAGCTTATGGTTGGGGTGGGTTTGACCCCTTTGTTGCGCCGATGGCGTTGGCATTATCATGGGGTTTATTGTTTTCCACTGTTATTACGCTATTTGCCATCCCAGCGACCTTGGCAATCGCTTTGGATATTAAAGCACTGTTTAGTAAAAAAGAGGCAGCTAAAAGAAGGTTGCAGCATGAGCAAACGTTAACGTAACTTTCATGCTAAAATCATCATAAGTGTATACAGTTCGCAAGGTCTGGCGCTAACTCCCTCCCTCCCCCTCCTCAGCGTCAGACAGCTATTGATAAAAGGGCTCCGAAAGGAGCCCTTTTTTTTACTTTTTTTTGTGGTATAAGCAGGTTTGAGGCTAACATATTAGCAAACAGTGTTGTAGCTCACAAAAATTGACACCCCGATATCTTTGCTTTAGAAATCCGACTGTCCGAAATATGTGTTCACTAGTTTTTCGGTTCTTATTTTTCAAAAATAAGTGGAGGGGATGATGGGGCTTGATTATTTGGCAAGCAATTATGTGCCAATTTTTATTTTTATTATTATTGCTTTGGGCATGGGCATCGCGCCATTGGCGTTGACTATGCTTGTGGCTGAACAGCGTCCAGATGATGAAAAGCTTTCGGCATACGAATGTGGTTTTGAAGCATTTGAAGATGCGCGTATGCACTTTGATGTGCGCTTTTACTTGGTCGCCATTTTATTTGTGATTTTTGATTTGGAAACTGTATTCCTCTTCCCTTGGGCAGTTGTGCTCGATCAAATTGGTATGTTTGGATTTATTGAGATGATGTTATTTTTACTCATCTTACTGGTTGGATATATCTACGCCTGGAATAAAGGGGCTTTGCAATGGGAATAGAAGGACTGTTGGATAAAGGGTTTATCACCACCACGGCGGATAAACTTATCAACGGCGCACGCGCTGGTTCATTGATGCCGATGACTTTTGGTTTGGCATGTTGCGCGGTGGAAATGATGCACGCTGGTGCATCACGTTATGACTTGGATAGGTTTGGTATTGTGTTTCGCCCCAGCCCAAGGCAATCGGATGTGATGGTTGTTGCAGGTACATTGTGTAATAAAATGGCACCCGCATTGCGTAAGGTGTATGACCAAATGGCTGAGCCTCGCTGGGTTATTTCTATGGGTTCTTGTGCCAATGGTGGTGGTTATTATCATTATTCTTATGCGATAACGCGTGGTTGCGACCGCATCGTGCCCGTGGATATTTATGTGCCAGGCTGCCCGCCAACGGCGGAAGCTTTGCTGTATGGTTTCATTCAGCTTCAAGAAAAAATTAAACGTACAAATACGATTGCGCGGTAATTAGATATGACAGAAGAATTAACGCAAAAAACAGATGGTATCGT
>DQSL01000074.1 GCA_015663235.1 Mariprofundaceae bacterium | reverse complement strand
TTCAAAATAATTCGGAATTGGATGCCATGTATGCTGGCGGACTTTCACTTTTTAATATTTTTGCGCCTATTTTGGTGATAGGTGTGTTGCTTAGCCTGCTTATATTATGGATGAATATGTTTGTGATACCCGATAGCAAGGTGAAACTATACAATACAGCAGCGCAACTTTCCGCTTTGCGCGCTGCTCCAAGCTTCACTCCCTTGAAGTTTACTGATGTTGAAGGCATTACTTTTTACTCTGAGGGCAAAAAACCTGATGGTATGTATAGCATGGTAATGATTTCTGATGCGCGTGAGAATGAAATCGCACCCGTGGTTTACTTTGCCAAGTTAGCCAGCATCAACACTTCAGATTTGGGTTTGTTGATTCAGCTTATTGATGGCAATCAACTCAGTGGAACAAAAGGAAACCTTAAAAGTGTGTATTTTGAGGAGTATTTAATCCAAGTTCCGATGGTATTTGAGCATGGATTCAGCAAAATGAATGCTGAATCCAGCCTCGCTTATATGGATGCCGTAACATTATACCAAAACATGCAAGCGCATAAACAAGTGAAAAGCCTTGCTGAATGGCAAAAGCGTTGGATACCATCCATATCTATTCTTGTTTTATTTTTCTTGGCTATCCCTCTTGCTTTACAGGCGAAACGCTCGAGCAAGGGCGGTTCATTTATATTGGCTATTGTGGTGTTGGCAATGATTGAGCAAATTCAACTGGTTACACACCGAAAAATTGGTTTAGAAGTCATGCCTTGGTGGTCAACTTGGGCAATTGAGACCTGTTATATTGTGATTGCGCTATGGTTATTCTTCATTGTTAACAAATATGGGAACTTATCTTTCAAACATATGCGGGCAACACTCCTTTTTACCTCTCATTAACGAATGCCGAAAAAAATAGAGTTGTTATAGTTCCGACTCTTTGATTGATGAGGTATCCATGAGTTTTGCAAAAGAAGTTTTAAAACGCCGTACATTTGGCATTATTTCGCATCCCGATGCGGGTAAAACCACGCTGACTGAAAAGCTATTGCTCTTTGGGGGCGCGATTCAGTTGGCGGGTGCAGTCAAATCACGCAAGACTGACCGTCATGCGACATCCGATTGGATGAAAATCGAACAAGAGCGTGGTATTTCCGTGGCTTCATCGGTGATGAAGTTTAACTATGCTGTGGCGGGGCAAGACTACGAAATCAACCTGCTCGACACCCCTGGTCACCAAGACTTCTCAGAAGATACCTATCGTGTGCTCACGGCAGTGGATTCCGCCATGATGGTGATTGACTCGGGTAAAGGCGTGGAAGGGCAAACACTCAAGCTGATGGAAGTTTGTCGCATGCGTAACACGCCCATCATCACCTTTATCAATAAGCTTGATAGGGAAGGGCTAGAGCCTTTGGACTTACTTGCCGACATTGAAGAAAAGCTGCAAATTGAATGTGCGCCACTTTCCTGGCCTATTGGTATGGGTAAAGCGTTTAAGGGCGTTTATAACCTGTATAAAAAACAACTTCACTTGTTTAAAGCAGGCACGGACGATATAACAGATGCTATTGCTATTGATAGTTTGGATGACCCCAAGCTTGATGAATTGTTGGGTAGCCAAGCCGATGAATTACGAGAAGAAATTGAGTTATTAGAGGGTGCGGCTAATCCCTTTGATTTGGAAGAGTTTTTAAAGGGAAGCCAAACCCCTGTGTTTTTTGGTTCGGCGATTAATAACTTTGGTGTACGCGAGTTGTTGGATGCTTTTGTGGAGTTCTCACCGCACCCACAACCCAGAGCCGCTGTGGAACGCGTGGTTGAACCTACCGAAAAAGACTTTTCTGCATTCTGTTTTAAAATTCAAGCCAATATGGATCCACAGCATCGCGATAGAATCGCGTTCTTCCGCTTGTGTTCAGGTAAATACAGCAAAGGTATGTCGGTGCGTCATCATAGGCTGGGTAAAGACATCAAAATCCCCAATGCGACCATTTTTATGGCACAAGATAGGGCGCATGTGGAAGAAGCCTATGCGGGTGACATCATTGGCATTCATAACCACGGTACAATTAGGATTGGTGATACGTTTACCAGCAAAGAAGTATTAAAATTCACTGGTGTGCCCAACTTTGCACCTGAAATGTTTCGCCGTATTCGTTTGAATGACCCGCTTAAACGCAAACAATTGCACAAAGGTTTGATTCAATTATCCGAAGAGGGTGCAGTGCAAGTGTTCCGCACGTTCTTGGGTGGTGATTATATCTTGGGTGCAGTCGGTGTGCTTCAGTTTGAAGTGACTGTGGCTCGCCTCAAAACTGAATACAAAGTGGATGCCGATTATGTAAACACTGATTTTCAGGTGGCGCGTTGGGTGACATGCGATGATGAGAAAACGCTTGCTGCCTTCAAAAAGACGTTTGATGCCAACTTGGCAGAAGATGGTGATGGCTTCCTCACATACCTTGCGCCATCGGCTTGGAAATTAAGCTATACTGAAGAGCAGCATCCTGAGATAGAATTTCACAAAACACGAGAACAAATCTAAGAAGCTATTCCATAATACGCTTTTTTGGCTGCATCGGTGTTGAGAGCCTTGTTGTTGTTCCGCACTTGATGCGGAATCCATTAAGGTGCAAGGGCTTTTTGGATACCCAATCAAGTTGGGTATGACGTTTGTTTAAGAATGTAGGGGATTTCTAATGATTGAAGCCGTTTCTTCAAAGAATTTGGATGAACTTTTGCCATTGATGCGGGCATACATGGCATTTTACCATGTGCAAAACATTGATGATGCGAACAATAAAGCCTTTTTCAGTCAATTTGGTGAAGACAGTGATAAAGGTTGCCTATTCCTTTATCGCCAAGATGGTCAAGCCGTTGCATTTGCTACGGTCTATTTCTCGTTTGTCTCCAGCATTACCGCAAAGGTTGCCGTGCTCAATGACTTATACACCGCACCTGGTTATCGCGGACAAGGCATAGGGCGCAAGCTTATCGAACATTGCCGAGCATAGGCAAAGAAACATGGCGCAGCTCGCTTACAATGGTTAACCGCCCCTGATAATACGCAAGCTCAAGCTTTGTATGATAGCTTGGATACAAATAAAAGTGATTGGCGGGTTTATACTTATCCTGTAAGTTAGCTTCTGTTTAAGCTACTGCGCTGCTATGTCAAAGAAGGTTCAATCAAGGCGCGAGGAGAGAAGTTTGATGATTTCAAATGAACGACAAGCAACGCAGCGTGTACTTCTTTGGGGTGCAGCCCTATGAAAACCATTGATTTTTATTTCGATTTTATCAGCCCCTATACTTATCTGGCGGTGACGCAGATGGATAAGTTTGAAGCAGAGCATGATGTAGAAGTGAATTGGGTGGCAGTGAACTTACCCAAACTCATCAAACTTTCAGGCAATACACCGCCTGCATTGATTAAAAATAAAGCACTTTATTCGTTGCGAGATTTGAAACGCTGGGCTGAGTATTTGGATGTACCCTTCAAAATGATTCGCCCAGGCACATTTGATAGCCGACCTGCCATGTATATTGCGATGGTGCTAGCGGGTGATGATAGAAAGGTGTTTTGCAAAGCGGTGTTTGAAGCGGTTTGGGCAGGTGATGTGGATGTGAAAGCTGATACTTGGCTCGATGAAGTTTTTAAGCTCAAACAACT
>DQSL01000041.1 GCA_015663235.1 Mariprofundaceae bacterium | reverse complement strand
GTAATATCAAGCTGCACATCGCATATCCCACCTGCGCAACCAATCACAGAATAATTATCGGTCACATTGGGTGTGGTGGGTTTGATTGGACCGATAACAGGAAATACTTTACCAGGGCCATAAGGGGTTACTGTATCAAAGGCATCATATCCACCAGGGGCACTAGCATACCAAGGGCTTTCTGTAACTCCTTCCGCATAAGCTTTAATGATACTGGGAGGGTAAGGGGATATGAAAGAGAACCCAGCAAGTGTCATATTTGGTTGTAAAAGTTCAGGAGTACTAGAATGACCCACTACCGACCATCGCAAGGACATTGAAATGGGGCTACTTCCATTAAAAGGGGTCCCTGCTGGTCCCCACGCGAATGGGGCCTAATCAGTTGACGGGATAAATGAATACATATCTCGAAAAAATATTTTATAATTCCAAATAGCCTGACTGCTTGCGGGGTCATTTGTTAAACTATAGCTATATAGAAAACCTTGAGGAACAACATCAACTGTAGCTTGAACCATAATGTTAAACTCATCAGCGGAGCGGACAGGGTTACCAAACTGGTCAACTAAGCCAGGTAATACTTTCCCGCTTGCTTGAAAAGGAGGAAAAAGCAAAAGGCTTAAAGTTAATATAAATTTACGCATAATATCTCCTGTCAATTTGGATGAAATTGGATATGAATATGGTTCGGGGATTTTTCTCTAACGGCTTTAAAAAATAACTTTCCACCAGCTTTATCGTTTCGTTCATTCAACCTAGCTTCTACTAAGTCATAAATTAACCCTGAGTCTGTTATATGCACATCAATATCAATTCCCCGCCTATGCGTTTGGTGGTCTCCAGACCAGTTACCTTGTTCATCAAACCTTCCCCCTTTAGGCAGACTTATATCATTGATGTATAATCCCGCAGCATATTTTGCTGCATAAAGTGTGAATAACTGAGTCATACTGGGCAGTGCCTGTGAAGATGCCCAATGATTATTATCAGGCATTACTGGACGATTGTAACCATCAGGACCTTCATGTGCAGCAGTGCCTCCGATTTTTACATGAGGTGAAGCAACTGGCAAATTTACAAGACCTGATAACTGCGTAGTAATATTTGAAGAAACAGCAGTGCCAGTACACCCCTGATAGCTAGCTGTTGCAGTAATATTTTCAATTGCGGAAAATTCACCTGCTGTATAAACGGCACTTAAAAGCCCTGAAAGGGTTGCTCCAGATGACGGGCTTACTGTACCAGTTGGTTTAATAAGGTTAAGTGTTCCAGCGTGGTCATGCCCTGCAAATGTTGGATCAACCGTTTTCACACTTAGAGAAATGTTTGCGCCAGTAACAGGCTGACTTGAACTATTCGTCACATATATTTCAACTGGTGATGAATATGCACTTTGAGCTTGAGCAACCTTTACATCCGAGCGAGCTTGAAGCTTAGGCTCAACAACCGATTTCGCAGGCGTTATGGTCACATTCAACCCGCCTGCTATCACACTGGCAGTTGCACCATAGTATTGCTTTATTTTTTGTAATAGTGCATTCGTCCACATCACCTTATCTGCAGCCATATTATAATCTTCAACCATTGATGTGAAGCCATCCCTGTAGGGATAAGCTTCATAAATTGCACCCCAAGCGCAACGTTTAATACTATTAGGGTTAAATAATTCCTGTACAATAATCATTGTTGTTGCATTTAAAGGCCTAGTGCTTGAAATTATACTAACATCGGAGCCGCAACCAACATCCCAGTAACCTATTAGAAAGGGTTCGGCATACCCTTTCAGTGCTTGCCACGACTTGAAGGTTGCACCTGAGTCCATCCCTGGGGGACCCGCAGAGTTAAACCTCCATCTATCTTGACCATAACCAAGCGATGTTAAGAAGTTTTTAAGTTCAAGGGTGGTCACGGTTGCATCAATGGTGAAGCAGTCGCTTCCTGAGCAAGGGGTATTGGTTGGAATGGATAATGTCCTCCCATCAATTATTGCTGCACCTGAAGTCGAAGTGTTTTGCAATGCGGATACTAACCCAAGATTGGGTTGGATTCCATTGAGTATGTTACCACCTGTACATGTTACTGCAATCAAACTACTTGGAAAAAAAGAGACCAACAGCAATAAAGCTAATTTTATTGAAAGCGGTTTAACCTTGTTTTGATAAACCTGCAAAATAATAGCCATAAGCCCTCCATCAAAAAAGCTAAAATGGCAGCTTAGTTGCGGGGGGGGGGCAAAAGTCAAGTGCAAGGTGATGTTTGAATGGTAAAACACATTGAAATTTGACCTTTATGGCTTGGCTTATAAAGTCGCTACATCTTTTTGTCGGAGTTTTGTCCATCTATGCGCGAATTTGAGAAAATTAAACGTCTTCCACCGTATGTGTTTGCCCAAGTGAATCAGTTGAAGATGGAGCTTCGTCGCGCCGATAAGGATATTATCGACTTCGGCATGGGCAATCCTGACCAAGCAACGCCGCAACATATCATTGATAAGCTTTGTGAAGCAGCCCAAGACGGGCGCAACCATAGATATTCGGTGTCACGCGGCATTGATGGTTTACGCAAAGCCGTCTGCGGTTGGTACAAACGCAAGTTTGATGTGGACTTAGACCCTGAAACCGAAGCGATTGTTACCATTGGCTCTAAAGAAGGCTTGGCGCATTTGGCTGTGGCGATCACCTCGCCAGGGGATTTGATTTTATCACCCAATCCTGCTTATCCGATTCATCCTTACGGTTTTATTATTGCAGGTGCTGATATTCGCCATGTGCCCATGGGTGCGGATAGGGATTATTTTGCGGATATTGAAAAGGCAGTCAAAGATTCATGGCCACGTCCTAAAATTATCATTGTGAATTTTCCGTCTAACCCTACTGCGCAAGTGGTGGACTTGGATTTTTATGTAAAATTGGTTGATTTTGCCAAAGAAAATGACCTTATCATCATCTCTGATATTGCCTATGCCGAAATTACCTTTGATGATTACCAATGCCCTTCCATTATGCAGGTTCCGGGCGCAAAAGATGTGGCAGTAGAGTTTTATTCCCTATCCAAGACATATAATATGCCTGGTTGGCGCATTGGTTTTATGGTGGGGAATAGTGAGATTGTAGGCGCATTGGGTAAGATTAAATCGTATTTGGATTATGGTATGTTTCAACCCTTACAAATTGCAGCATGTGCTGCACTTAATGGTCCACAAGATTGCGTAGAAGATATTCGCAACATGTATCAATCGCGTCGTGATGTATTGATTAAAGGGCTGCATAATATGGGCTGGATGGCGGAAAGCCCCAAAGCAACCATGTTTGTCTGGGCTGAAATTCCTGATGAATTTAAAGCCATGGGTTCGATTGAGTTTTCCAAAAAGATGCTCACTGAAGCAGGTGTTGCGGTAAGCCCTGGCATTGGTTTTGGCGAGTATGGCGATAGTCATGTGCGTATTGCATTGATTGAAAATGAACACAGAACACGCCAAGCATTGCGTGGTATTAAAAGTTTCTTAAACGCAGGAAGTGGAGCATAAGATGAAAGAAGTTCGCGTAGGCATTTTAGGTTTAGGTACAGTTGGTTTGGGTGTTGCTCGCATTTTGCTTGAGCAGCAAGCTTTGATGGCAAAACGTTTGGGTAAGACGCTCAAATTGGTTGCCGCAGCAGATAGAGATTTGAACCGTGATTTTGACTTGGATTTGTCAGATGTGAAGTTGTATGACGATGCCTCCGACTTGGTGAAAGCCGATGATGTAGATTTGGTGGTGGAACTGATTGGTGGATATGAACCAGCGCGTACATTTGTCGCATCAGCGATTGCACATGGTAAACATGTGGTGACAGCCAACAAAGCATTGATTGCCAAACATGGTGAGGAATTATTCAAGCTCGCTGCAGATAAAGGCGTAAGCATTGGTTTTGAAGCGGCTGTGGCAGGCGGTATTCCATGTCTTAAAGCATTAAGGGAAGGTGTTGCCGCGAACAATATTGAATCGGTGTTTGGTATTTTGAATGGTACATGCAACTTTATCCTGACCAAAATGGAAAATGAAGGCGCGGATTACGCCGATGTACTTAAAGAAGCCCAAGTGTTGGGTTATGCTGAAGCCGACCCCACATTTGATGTGGAAGGCATTGATACAGCGCACAAACTTTCCATCCTTGCTGCCATGGCATTTGGCTCGCATATCAAGTTTGATGAAGTTTTCACGGAAGGCATCAGCAATATCAGTGCAGCAGATATTGAAGCGGTGCATGAGTTGGGTTATCGTATTAAATTGCTGGGTATTGCCAAACCACACCGTGAAAATGGCGAAGTTAAACAGGTTGAGATGCGCGTTCACCCGACCTTAGTGCCTTTGTCCGCGCAAATCGCGCAAGTATCTGATTCCTACAATGCTGTGATGTTGTCTGGCGACTTTGTGGAGCATACAGTTTATATCGGGCGCGGGGCAGGCGAGCGACCAACAGCATCGGCTGTGGTGGCTGATATTATGGATATTTCGCGTGTATTTCCTGATGGTGTTCAATTTTTGGCACCTGCCATGGGTTATATGGAAAATGAACGCAAAACACTGCAAACATTGTCCATGGTAGACATCCAAAGTGAGTATTACCTTAGAATTATGGCGCAAGATAAACCCGGTGTGATTGCTTCGGTAACTTCGATTTTGGCAGACCATCAAATCAGCTTGGAAGCCATGCAACAGAAGGAACATGATACGGGTGAAGTTGTGCCTGTCATTATGTTGACGCATGAAACCACCGAGGGAAACCTACAAGCTGCCATGAGCCGTATTACAGCATTGAAAGCGGTTGAAGATGAAGTGCTTATTTTGCGCAAAGAGTCTTTTGACACTTAACACAAATCTTTTTTCTAAAGTTACTCGCTAAGCTTGCGATAGATGGAGTATCATCCTGTTTGGCTTGGTTGAGCTGCTTGCATTTTCTCCCTTTATGCATGTTATTAATCTATTCCCAAGCCAAACAGGGTTCTCCTAATTTTTAAACGATAAGTGCCTTATGCAACTGGCACTCTCTTTGCTTATCCCTTTATAACACTTCAATGATGTTTAAGTGGGAGAAATGCGATGTCAGGTTTATTTTCTAATAGTTTTATGAAGCTTGGTGCGGCTGCGGCTGCCAGAGAGCAAATGCAAACGGTGATTTCAAGTAATATTGCCAATGCCGATACACCCAACTATCGCGCTGACAAGCGGACCTTTGAAGACTTTTATAAAGAAAGGGTTTTTGCTTCATCATCTGTTTCACCCCAACAAACCAATGCGAATCACCTGCAAGGTTCTTCTTCACAAGGTTTATCCATGAATCTTTTTAATCGTTCTGATGATGCGCAACGCATGGATGGGAACACGGTGAATGTTGAGCGTGAAATGTCGAACTTGGCAGAAAATCAATTGATGTATGAATTAAACATGAAAATATTACAAGGCAAGTTGAGTAGCATTACCAATGCAATTAAAGAAGGAGGTAGATAAACCATGGCAAATGAACTTTTTACATCCATGCACATCAGTTCGGCAGGTATGGCGGCACAATGGGCGCGAATGGATGTGGTTTCAGAAAATATTGCAAACTCTGAATCCACAAAAACAGCAGATGGTGGTCCCTATCGCCGTACTCAAGTCGTTTTTGAAGCAGTGGGTGTGAAATCTGATTTTAATAGCGTATTTCGTGGGCAATTGAATCGAACGGGCGCACAAACAGTGCGTGTTGCCGAAATCAGTAAAGATATGAGCCCTTTTAATCAAATATATGATCCAACACATCCTGATGCTGATCAGGCTGGCATGGTGAATATGCCCAATGTGAACACCATTGAAGAAATGGTGGATATGAATTCGGCGGCGCGAAGCTTTGAAGCCAATATCACTACCATGGATGCTTCCAAGCGGATGTTTCTCAAAGCTTTAGAATTGTTGAGATAGGAGATAATTATGCAAATACAAAGTTATGGTCCCCATGTTACAAAAATTTCAACACCCAAACTGCAAACTGAAACCACTGAAAGCAAAGGTCAATTTGCGAATGTGTTGAAACAATATACAACCGATATGAATCACGATGTGAAGTCAGCAGCCAAAGATGCGGAAAAATTAGCCATTACAGGTGAAGGCAATATGTCGGAAACATTGTTGGCGATGAAGCAAGCCAGCTTATCTTTTCAACTCATGCTTTCAGCGCGGAATAAGATGATGGATGCGTACCGTGAAGTCATTCGGATGCAAGTTTAGTTTATGTCGCTTAAAAGCTTTTATTCCCGCGTTATTCGTTTTGCTAATAGCGTTGCTATAAGCGGCAACTCATGCCTTGGTCCAGCAGCTTTTAAACAACATAAAAGTCATCAAAGAAATAAGAAAAGAACAGTGAAGGGGAAAAGCAATGGCTGAAGGTTTAACACCACAAATGGGGCAGAATAGCTTGAAAAATCAACCGGCACACTCAGGGTCATCTGAAGTGTTGTCAGGTACGATTGATGGCGCAGCACCACCTGTGTTGAATATTCAAGGTATGATGCTCAAACACAGGCGTATGATAATGTTTTTTGCAGCCTCGATGATGTTTGTTGGTTTTGTTGGCCTAATGTTATGGTCTTCGGAAACACCGTACCGCACAGTGTATTCTGGTATGGATGAAAAAGATGCGGCTGAAATTGTTGGGCTTTTGGAAAAAGAAAAAATCCCTTATAAATTACAAGGCGGTGGTACAGTGCTTGTACCTGAAGACCAAATCTATGCGGTTCGCTTAAAATTGGCGAGTGCAGATATGATGCCAAGCAATGGTGAAGGTTTTGAACTGTTTGACCGAAGCAATGAGTTTGGCATCAGTGATTTCACCCAAAAAATCAACTTGCAACGTGCGATGCAAGTGGAGTTGTCGCGTACCATTGAAGTGATTCCTATGGTTTCTGCGGCACGGGTGCATTTGGTGCTGCCTAAGGAGTCTGCATTTGCCGAGCGAGAACGCAAAGCATCGGCTGCAGTGATGCTTAAATTGATGGGCAACAAAAAAATGCCGCAACAAACCGTAGTTGCGATTCAAAACCTAGTGGCTTCTGCTGTGGCAGAATTGAGTAATGATGCGGTGACGGTTATGGACTCATCAGGAAACCTTCTTTCATCAGCTGAAGGCAATCAGCCATCAGGTGAAGGGCAAAGTATGATGGATTATCAAAGTAAATTGGAAAAAGGTTATGAAGTGCGCTTAACCAGTATGCTTGAGCAAGTGGTGGGCGCTGGGCAAGCTGTGGTTCGGGTGACTGCCCAAATTAATCGTGAACACCTTGAAAGCAGTGCCAAGATTTTCAACCCTGATGAGCAAGTATTGCGAAGCTCAAAAATCATTGAAGAGCAAAGAAAAGCAGTAGACTCAGTGCCCATGGGTGTGCCAGGCATGGCATCAAACAACCCAGACAGCGTGGTGGCTGCAGATGGTTCTGTGGCATCCCAAACAGCGCCATCAGAGCAAGCCAATCGCAATGAAAATGTGTTGAATTATGAAATCAGCAGTAAAACAGAACATAAAATCATACCTTTTGGTACATTACAAAAGCTTTCGATAGCTGTGATTGTCGGTGATGTTGCTCAAACCAATGATGCAGGTGAAGTTAGCCATGTGCCACGTTCAGCAGACAACCTGAAAGCCTTAGAAAGTTTGGTGGTCAGTGCTGTGGGGTTGAATGAAGACCGAGGTGATACCATTGAAATACAAAGTATGCCCTTGTTGGATTTGTCAGGTTCATCGGATGTATTGATGGATGGACTGGGCGACAGCGCCTTTTATTTTGAAATTGCCCGTTATGGTATGGCAGCGTTGGCGCTATTGCTGGTGGCATGGTTTATTATGCGTCCGATGGCAAAACGTATGTTGACCATCGAAACACAAGAGCAAGATGTTTTGCCCATGGACTTACAAGGTTTTACATCAGGTAATATTGAGTCTGAACATGTGCAAAAAATGAATCAAACACGGAAGGCTGTGTTGAGCAATCCTGATAGGGCAAGTCGTGTGGTGAATGAATGGGTAAGCTCGGTATGAGTGAAGCTGTCGATATAGCCAAGATGAAAGGGGAGGATAAGGCGGCTATTTTGTTGTATGCCTTAGGTCCAGAAGCTGCAACGCCGATTATCCAAAGTTTAGAAGATGAGTCTTTGGCAAAAATTAGTAAAAAAATGGCAGATTTGGGGCGCATTGATACCGAGGTGTTACAAGCTGTGTTGGACGACTACCTTGCTGTTCACGAATCCAGTGACCCTCTACTGTATAGCTCGCAAAAAGATGTGATGCACCTCTTAGAACACGCTGTGGATCAAGAAAAAGCCCAAGAAATTATCGAATATTTAGAAAAACCCAAACAGTTTACCATCTGGGAAAAGTTATCGCGCTTAAATCCGACCATGATTTTATCGTATATTGAATCTGAACATCCACAAACCATTGCCCTTATTTTGGGTAAGATAGACTCCAGTGTGGCAAGCCAAGTCATTGCCAAGTTGTCAGACGATATTCAAATGTCTGTGTTGGTGCGCATGTCCAAAATTGAAAGTGTGCCTGCAGAGTTGGTGCAAGACATTGAAGAAATTTTAGAGCGCGAAATGGCAGAGGCAACCAATGGTTCAGGCATGAGTTTTGATGGCATGGTAAGCCTTGTTGAAATCTTAAAAACATTGGATAAAGATGTGTCAACTTC
Organism: Mariprofundaceae bacterium; assembly: GCA_015663235.1. Taxonomy (GTDB): domain Bacteria; phylum Pseudomonadota; class Zetaproteobacteria; order Mariprofundales; family Mariprofundaceae; genus Ghiorsea. The sequence goes on along the minus strand of DQSL01000041.1, from coordinate 2,429 downwards.
GATTTTAGAGCGGCTTGAAAGTAATGATGAAGAATTGTTTTCACAAGTGGATAAACTGCTGCTGGTGTTTGAAGATTTGCTGGCATTATCAGGCAAAGATATTCAAACGATTCTTAAACATATTTCATCCGACGATTTGGTGAAAGCACTCAAAGGCGCGCCAGATGAATTGGCAGAACGTTTCTTTGGTAATATGTCGCAAAGAGCGGCGGAAATTATGCGCGAAGATATGCAAGTGATGCCGCCACTTAAGCTGGTGGACGTTGAGGATGCGCAACAATCTATTCTACAAGTGGTGCGTAAGCTTGATGACGATGGCTCTATTTCATTAAGCAGTGATGATTTGGTATGAGTCACGCTTCAAGTCATTTAAAACCATTGCCTACGGCATCAACATCACAACTACAACACTCCACTTCAACATTGCCTTATCCAAAGATTCAAGAAGTAAAATCACATCAAACACCCATGTTGAAAAAGCAGTGGGGTGGTCAAAGCAATCAAGGTGAAAGTGAGAAACAACGTTTGCAAGAGCTGGAAAAAATGCTCAGTGATGCGCAAAGCCGAACAGCCATTGTTGAGCAAGAAGCTTATGACAAAGCCTACGCGGCAGGGGAAAAAGCAGGGCTTGCTTTGGGAGAAAAGCGAGCTGAACAATACTTGGAAAGTATGGCGAACATTTTGAAACATGCCGAATTAGAGTTGGAACACTTGCAGCATGATTCGGTGCATGTGGTGGTTGAGTTGGCAGAAACGATTACGGAAAAAGTCATGGGGGGAAAACCCAATGGCATTTTTGCTGTGTTAGAACAATCTGTGCAACGCATTGTTGCTCAGCTTGATATTCAGGGTAAGCAGCAGTTGAAGCTGGTGGTGCACCCGCAAGATATGGTGATATTTCAGCGTATGGGGGGCTTGCCAGAAGGTTTGCGAATGCACGCTGATGACAACATTCAACAAGGGACGTGTAAGCTGTTATCCACACACCATGATACCCTGATAGACCCCAAAGCTATGATTCATAAAGCAGCCAAATATTTGAAAAAAGACTTTTTAAAGATGTATGAAATAGAATGAAAAAAAACATGTGGCAAGCAGATAGTCGAAAGCAGGTGCTGGATAATTTTCAAATGATGAAACTTGTCGAATCACGCGGTCGCGTTTTTAAAGTGCTCGGTCCTATGATTGAAGCCACAGGGTTACAACGTAGTATTGGTGAAGCTTGCGATATACACACCACATCAGGTCATATGATACAAGCAGAAATTGTTGGTTTCCGAGAAGATAAAACATTGATGATGCCTGTTGGTTCAACACGGGGCATTGCGCCAGGTGATGCTATATCTGCGTGTGGCAAAGTGCCTTCGATTCAGGTGAGTAATCACCTTCTAGGACATGTTATTGATGCTTTGGGGCAGCCCATGGATACCCATGACTTTATCGTTAAAGGCGATGTTTATCCTCTTTATGGTGAGAAGTTAAATCCTTTGCAACGCCCAGTGATAGACACACCCTTAGATTTGGGTGTGCGTTTGATGGATACATGTTTACCCATGGGCAAAGGGCAACGCTTGGGTTTATTTGCTGGTCCTGGTGTTGGTAAAAGTATGTTGATGGGTATGTTGGCACGCAATTCGGATGCTGATATTAATGTGATTGCTTTGGTGGGTGAGAGAAATCGTGAGGTGCGTGAGTTTATTGATTATTCATTGGGTAAGGGCGCACTAGAAAAAACAATAGTTGTTGTGGCAACCTCTGATATGCCGCCTGTATTGCGTGTGCGTTCTGCACTGTTAGCCACCACGATTGCAGAAGTGTTTCGCGCACAGGGTAAACAAGTGTTACTCATGATGGATAGCTTAACTCGCTTTGCCCAAGCCCAACGTGAAATCGGTTTGATGCTTGGCGAGCCACCAGCCAGTAAAGGTTATACACCATCATGTTTTACAGCCATGGCAGAACTTTTGGAGCGGGCAGGTTCAGGTGAAGCGGGCGGAAGTATCAGCGCATTTTATACCGTGCTTGTGGAAGGCGAAGATTTGGCAGCCGACCCAGTAGCCGAATCAGCGATGGCAGTGTTGGACGGGCATATTGTGTTGGATAGAAAATATGCCGAACGAGGGCACTACCCAGCAATTAATTTATTAAGAAGCATTAGCCGACTCGAAAGCCAACTTAGCACGAAGCCTGTGCTAAAAGCGGCACGAAGCTTGCGTAAAGATATAGCATTATACGAGCGCATGGAGGATATGATTCATATGGGTGCTTACGAGCAAGGTAGTAATCCAGCGTTGGACAGCATCATCACGAATATGCCGAATATTAATGACTTTCTACAACAAGAATCAGATGATGTTTGTGCAAGGCAAGATGCGGAAAGTACACTATTGAAGATAACGCAAAAACAAGCGAACAACCCAGATGAAAGT
>DQSL01000156.1 GCA_015663235.1 Mariprofundaceae bacterium | reverse complement strand
GCGACCCGACATTACATCTTCATCTTGCCCATGAGCTTTGGAAAAAGGGGCGGGAGGTTGCGGCACTGGCTGAAGCACGCAAATCGTATGCGATTCTAAAGCAAGAGAACCCTATGGAGGCGGCGGAAGTTGCTTTACATTTTGGTGATGAAATCATGGTTGATGAAAAATTTGCTCCTGTCAGTAAAGTTTACCTTCCCTTAGCTGACTTTTTTAAAAAGAAGATAAAAAAACATAGTGTTAAGCTTCCAAAGGGCGCTCTGTTTTTCACCAAAGATGATGATGCGGACTTTCTTTATCTTGTGCTTGATGGTGAAGTCGCAATCACAGCAGAAGAAAATAATCTTCATGCCATTGTAAACTACTTACATGATGGATGCCTTTTTGGACGCTGTTCACTTGGTGAATCCACTAAACATAATGTCAGTGCAGTTGCTGTAAAAGACACCATTGCATTGATGTTTACAGCCCAAGAACTAAGAGGAGCATTCGCCAAGTTACCCGACTTGGAAATCCAATTTGCCAAAGAGTGTTTGATTCGAGGTAGGGTGGAGCTCCTTTCTTCTTTATCAGCCATGTCTCGTGTACCGATGGGGCTGCGTTTTTTATTAGCCAAACGATGTTGGACTGTAAAATATGAGGCTAAAGAGCTTATCAAACCTGCCAATGAATACATGTCCAACGTTGCCTTTATTTTGGACGGGGTAGCGGTGCTGCATGATGAACATGATAGTAAGAACCCTATTTATTGTGGGCGCTTACGACGGGGAGATATTCTTGGGCTACCCGCCCTCATGCATAAAGGTGCTGACTTGCTGTCTATCCGAGCAGAAACTAGTTGTGAGATTTTATGCATGAGCTTTCAAGATGTGAAAGATTTAATGGATTTGCAGCCACAAGTCCGCAAAAGGCTTACTGATATAAGCGTTGCCTTTGCCCAACAAATGACCCGCACGATTCTTTTACAAAAGAAGTTAGACACTTAAGCTTTTGTAATCAGGTAAAGTCCTGATATCCTATGCCCATGAACAAACATGCCGCATTTAAAACACTGCAAATACATTTAAAACAACGCATTCTTCTTCTTGATGGTGCGATGGGCACGATGATTCAAGCCTATAAGCTTGAAGAAGCCGATTATAGGGGAGAGCGTTTTGCCGATTGGCCAAGTGAACTTAAAGGTAATAACGACTTACTTTCTTTAACCCAGCCGCAAATTATTAAAGACATTCACACCGCATATTTGGATGCTGGTGCAGATATTCTTGAGACCAATACTTTTAACTCCAACAAACCATCCATGGCGGATTATGGCATGGAAGAATTGGTGTATGAAATGAATGTGGCAGGTGCGAGGTTGGCGCGAGAAGCGTGTGATGCGGCTTCAACGGATGCTAAACCACGCTTTGTTGCAGGTGTGATTGGTCCGACATCGCGCACTGCTTCGATTTCCCCTGATGTGAATGACCCAGGATTTCGCAATGTAACATTTATGGAGCTTGTAGAGACGTATAAGGTTGCCACCAAAGGTTTGATGGATGGTGGTTCGGATATTATTCTCATTGAAACCGTGTTTGATGTGTTGAATGCCAAGGCTGCGATTTATGCGGTCAAAGAAGCTTTTGAAGAAATTGGTTTAGAATTGCCGATTATCATTTCAGGCACGATTACCGATGCCTCTGGGCGCACTTTGTCTGGGCAAACGGCCACAGCATTTTACAACTCTATGGCACATGCCGAACCGATTTCGATTGGGCTAAACTGTGCGCTGGGTGCAGGCGAATTGCGCCAATATATTGAGGAGTTATCCAATACTTCGCCATGTTATATCAATGCCCATCCCAATGCTGGTCTTCCCAATGCCATGGGCGGTTATGATGAAACGCCTGAAGAGATGGCTGCTGAGATTGGCGAGTGGGCAAGGTCTGGATTTTTAAATATTATTGGTGGCTGTTGCGGCACTTCACCCGACCATATTCGCGCTATGGCGGAGGTGGTAGAAGGTGTTGCCCCACGTGTGGTACCTGACCTGCCTGTGCAATGCCGTTTATCAGGTTTAGAGCCTTTGTTTATTGATGAAAACGCATTGTTCGTAAACGTAGGCGAGCGCGCCAATGTGACGGGTTCTGCCAAGTTTAAACGCCTTGTGATGGAAGGTGATTATGACACGGCTTTGGATATTTGCCGCGAACAAGTGGAAAACGGGGCGCAAATCATTGATGTAAACATGGATGAAGCCATGTTGGATGGTAAAGTCGCCATGCGTACTTTTCTTAATCTGATTGCATCCGAGCCTGATATTTCCAAAGTACCTGTGATGATTGATTCGTCCAAATGGGAAATCATTGAAGAAGGTTTACAATGCGTGCAGGGCAAGGGTGTGGTCAATTCGATTTCGCTCAAAGAAGGCGAGGAAAACTTTATCCGCCAAGCCAAATTGATTCGCAAATATGGCGCAGCAGCCATTATCATGGCATTTGACGAAGATGGGCAAGCCGATACATACAAACGCAAAACAGAGATTTGTGCGCGTTCGTATAAAGTATTGACTGAAAAGTGCGGGTTTCCTCCTGAAGACATCATTTTCGACCCGAATATCTTCGCCATTGCCACAGGTATTGAAGAACATAATAACTACGCCGTGGATTTCATTGAAGCCACGGGTTGGATTAAGAAAAACCTACCACATGCCATGATTTCAGGTGGCGTGTCCAACGTATCCTTCTCATTCAGGGGAAATAACCCTGTGCGCGAAGCGATTCACTCGGTATTTTTGTATTATGCCATCAAGCAGGGCATGGATATGGGCATTGTGAATGCGGGTATGTTGGAAGTGTATGCAGATATTCCTACTGAGCTTAAAGATGCCGTTGAAGATGTGGTGCTGAACAAACATCCCGATGCTACGGATAACTTGTTGGATATTGCTGAAAAATACCGTGGTGATGGTGTAGTTGCCAAAAAAGCGGATGATGAATGGCGCAAGCTTCCTGTTGCCAAGCGTTTGGAACATGCGCTGGTCAAAGGCATTGATGCGTTTGTTACCGAAGACACTGAAGAAGCACGTTTAGCATTTGATGCACCGATTGAAGTGATTGAAGGCCCGTTGATGGACGGCATGAATGTAGTGGGTGACTTGTTTGGTGAGGGTAAAATGTTCTTGCCGCAAGTGGTGAAATCAGCGCGGGTAATGAAAAAAGCCGTGGCGCATTTGATGCCATTTATTGAAGCGGGTAAAGCTGAAGGTGTGAATGCATCCAACGGTAAAATACTGATGGCAACAGTGAAAGGCGATGTGCATGATATTGGTAAAAATATCGTGGGCGTGGTGTTGCAATGCAACAACTTTGAAGTCATTGATTTGGGTGTGATGGTGTCTACGGCAACGATTTTGGAAGAAGCCAAGAAACATAATGTCGATATTATTGGGCTTTCGGGTTTGATTACTCCATCTTTGGATGAAATGGTGCATATTGCCAAAGAAATGAAGCGTTTGGACTTCACTTTGCCGATTATGTTGGGTGGTGCGACCACATCCAAAGCGCATACGGCTGTTAAAATATTCCCAGAATATGATGAGCCGATTGTTTGGGTGAAAGATGCTTCTCGCGCTGTTGGTGTGGCGCAAAATTTGATTTCTGAATTGAATCGTGCTGATTTTGTAAAGAACATCCGCGAAGAGTATATCGGTGTGCGTGAGCGTTATTTGGGCAGACAAAAACAAACCGATTGGTTAAAGCTTGAAGTAGCGCGTGCGAATCCAACGCGCTTAAATGAAGAAACGATAGCTTCCGCACCCAAAACATTGGGTGTGCAAAGCTTGGATAATCTATCTATTGCGGATATTCGCGAATACATTGATTGGTCGCCATTTTTTGGTGCGTGGGAACTCAATGGCGCTTATCCGCGCATTTTGAATGACCCACACAAAGGCAAAGAAGCGCAGAAACTCTTTGATGAAGCCAATGTTTGGTTGGATAAAATCATTGATGAAGACTGGTTTACAGCCAAAGCTGTGTTTGGTTTATTTGCCGCCAATGCAACTGATAATGATAGCGTCAAAGTGTATGCTGATGAAAGTAGGGTAGAGGAATTGACCCGCTTCCACTTCTTACGCCAACAAACGGATAAAAAGGATAAACGCGCCAATTTATGTTTGAGTGATTTTATCTCTAAGTCAGGCAATGACCATATCGGTGCATTTGCCGTGTCCATCTTTGGTGCAGAAGAAAAAGCCAAAGCCTATGAAGCCGAACACGACGACTATGCCGCGATTATGATTAAAGTCTTGGCAGACCGATTAGCTGAAGCTTTAGCTGAAATGCTGCATAAACAAGTTCGTGCAGACTTCTGGGGTTATGCCGCAGATGAATCATTAAGCAGTGAAGACATGATTAAAGAGAAATACCAAGGTATTCGTCCTGCGGCGGGGTATCCTGCCTGCCCAGACCACACCGAAAAAGGTACGCTGTGGCAGCTTTTGGATGTGGAAGCTAATGCAGGTATGCAAATCACCGAATCCTTCGCCATGTTGCCCACAGCAGCAGTTTCAGGCTTGTATTTCGCCAACCCTGAATCGCACTATTTCATGGTGGGTAAAATCAACAAAGACCAAGT
>DQSL01000127.1 GCA_015663235.1 Mariprofundaceae bacterium | reverse complement strand
TTTGGATTTCATTCACACCCGCATCCGCCATTTTTGTCATGGCTTGTGCCTGTGTTGCATTCAATGAAGCCGCTTTAAGGCGTTGCGTTTGCGCGTCCAGTTTTGATGATGCTGCATAACCAGAAGCATCATCTGCTGCATTGTTTACACGAAAACCTGAGCTCAAACGTTCTAACGATTTATCCATCGCTGCGCTGTTTGTATTCAAGTGTTTTAGGGCAGTCATTGCGGCGTTGTTGGTTTGGACTGATAGTGCCATAATATTCTCTCCGTAGAATTTATAATGTAGAACGAACATCATGTTCGTGTGCGTAATTTATATGCTTATGAGTCTTATATGCTGATTCTATCGCATTTGTGTGGTCCAACTTTAGAAACAAATAAAATTAATCGTTACTTCACAATATGAATATTACAATTGACGATGAATGACTCACTGGATATGTTACCCAACGAATTTGAAACAAATGATAGGAGAGCTAATAGATGGCAATCATAAATGTAACCGATGATAGTTTTGACAATGATGTACTTAAAGCATCGGGCGCAGTACTTGTAGACTTTTGGGCACCTTGGTGTGGTCCGTGCAAACAAATTGCACCTTTATTAAAAGAAGTTGCAGAAGAAATGGGCGATAAAATCACTATTGCTAAAATTGATATTGACGACAATCCCAACACGCCAGGTAAATATGGTGTGCGCGGTATCCCAACCTTAACCATCTTCAAAGATGGCAATGTGCAAGGCACAAAAGTGGGTGCGGTGAATAAAGGTAAATTGGTAGATTTCATCAACGAACACTTGGATTGAGCTGAGGCTTAAGTTTGATGCAGATGATACAATATATAAAGGGGGTAGAGCTTGGCTCTGCCTTTTTTATGCGTAAATTACTGTTGATATATGCGGGTTTAGTGATTTTAAGCTTAGCTTTGGGCCTTTTTTGGAAAAACTTTGATTTACCACCGACCACGCCACAAAAGTTTAGCATTACTTTTTATCAACATGTGATTGGTCACCTAGACGGACGTTCTTGTCCTGCCTATCCTGTATGTTCTGCTTATGCGAGAGAGGCTATTGCCAAACACGGTGCTTTGATTGGCTCATGGTTGATGATTGATAGACTTATCCATGAGATTGATGATGTGCATCTTGGTCCTTGGGTAAACTGGAAAGGTGAAAAAAGATTATATGACCCATTAAGTCGAAATGACTTTTGGTTGGAGAAAGAACATGAACACTGAATTAGGTATGAATAAACAACATGAACGTGGTTTCACGCTTTTAGAAATCATGGTGGTGTTGGTGATTATTGGCGTGTTGGCTGCCATGGTTGCGCCGCGTTTTATTGAGCGCGCTGATGAAGCCAAAGTGGATTCTACCAAAGCACAAATGCAAACCATTGCCCAAGCTATGAAGTTGTATCGCTTGCAAAATGGCAGTTACCCTTCCTCATCTGAAGGCATCAGCGCTTTGGTGAATGCAGGTAAAGATGGTAAGCGTTATCTGGATAATATGCCCAAAGATGCTTGGGGCAAAGATTTTATCTATCTATCCCCCGGTGTGCATGGCGATTTTGATATTCTATCTTATGGTGCTGATGGTAAACAAGGTGGTTCTGGTTTTGACGCTGACATTGGCAATTGGGACGAATAAACCATAAACCAAATATGTAAAAAAACAAAACAAGCAGGTTTTACCCTACTTGAGATTTTACTGGTGATTGTAATGTTGGCAGTCACCGCAGCTATGGTTGTGCCATCTATTCAGACATCAGGTGGCTCGGTTGCCGATGAAGCTGAGCGTATGCGAATCATCATGCGATTGGCTGCCGATGAAGCGCAACTTACAGGCGCACCCATTCGAGCCATACTTAAAAAAGATGAATACAGTTTTGAAGCTTGGCAGCAAGGTAAAGAAAATGGCGAATGGTTTGCTTTGGCTGATACGCAGTTTAGGGCTTATGTTTTGCCGCAAAATATCCATATATTGACGATAGAACAGGCTGTAAACTATACCAATAGTTTTGCTCTTGATGAAGATGAAGTCGCCAAGGAAGATATACTCGGTTACATTCTATTTTTACCGGATGGTACACTATCGCAACTCAATATTCGCTTGGGTAATGAAGAGGATACGCGATTATTGGAAGTTCGCCCTGGGCCACAAGGTGTCCGCTTAAAACCCCAAGATGAAAGCTACTGATTTTTGATGATATGAATGAGCTGGTTTAATGCTTGTTCAAAATCATCGTTGATGATTTGATATTGTGCTTCATCTGCATGTTCCATTTCAGCTTGTGCCGCCGCCACCCGTTTTGCAATCGTAGTTGCATCATCTTGCCCGCGCTGGGTAAGCCGTTCTTTTAAGGCTTCGATAGAGGGTGGCAAGATAAAGATGCGTACAGCATCAGGTATTTTTACACCAACTTGTGCTGCACCTTGCCAATCAATTTCGAGCAACACATCACGCCCTTGTTGAAGTAAATATTCCACATCGGCTTGGCGTGTACCGTAATAATTATCATGTACCAAAGCCCACTCTAGGAAATCATCATTTTGTTTTTGGATTTCAAAATCAGAAATGTCTAAGAAGTGATACTCATGCCCGTTTTTTTCACCAGGTCGTGGCGCGCGCGTGGTGCAAGAAATAGAAAGTTGTAAGTTGGGGCAAGCTTGAAGAAGTTTGGCGCATAAGCTGGATTTTCCAGCGCCCGATGGTCCTGAAATGATAAAGAGTTTGCCGCTCATGTCGTTTGCCCTGTCAAAGCTTCATATTTGGTCTTTAATTCATCTTCACTTTCAACGCGGCTAGGATCTTTGGGGATACAATCCACAGGGCAAATGGCAACACATTGTGGCTCATCAAAATGACCAATACATTCAGTGCATAAGTCAGGATTAATTTCAAAGATTTCAGTGCCTTCAAAAATGGCATCATTGGGGCATTCAGGCTCACAAATTGCGCAGTTGATGCAGTCATCAGTGATTAATAATGCCAATGCTTTTCCCCTTTGTGTTTAAAAAAATCGAAAGCTTACAAATAAAGCATTGAATCACAAGGTTATAACTGGTGGACTTGGGTCATCATGGAGATTCAACGTGCATAAACAGAGTAAACTACAAATCATCGCATTTATCCTGCTGTTGGCAGCCGACCAGCTAAGTAAATGGTGGATTGAGCAACAGTATCCATTTTTTCATATGAGTGTGATTGATGGTTTTTTCAATCTTGTGCGAGCGCATAATTATGGCGTGGCATTTTCTATGTTTGCCGACTGGGATCATGCTTGGCGCACCAATGGATTGCTTGTTGTGACTTCATTGATTGCTGTTGCTGTTGCTGTTTGGTGGTGGAAAGAGCAAGCGAAGAAAAGTTTTGATTCGTGGCTACTGATGCTCATTTTGGTGGGTGCTGCTGGCAATATTTGGGATAGATTGACCTTGGGTTATGTGGTTGATTTTGTGGACTGGTATATTGTTTGGGATGGTCAAGCCTATCATTGGCCCGCTTTTAATGTTGCAGATGCTTGTATTTCGGTAGCTGTTGTTTTGCTGCTACTGCGAAGCTTAAAAAAAGAATAGCTATAAAGAAGCCCAAGCGAGTAAAGTATATCGCGTGAGTTTGCCTATGCTTATCAAAGCAATAAACGCATAAATATTATAACGCAAAGCACCTGCGACCAAACATAATGGGTCGCCAATGATGGGTAGCCATGCAAAGAGCAGGGCGGGTGTGCCAAGCTTCTTAAAATAATGTTCTGCTTGTTGTTGTTTAGCTGAGGAAGTTTGAAACCAACGGTGGCTGAATTGAAAGCCATACTTGCCCATGTAGTAGGTGATAATGCTGCCCAAAACATTGCCCAATGTTGCGATGAACACGAGCAGGTAAACACTGCTTGCTTCGTCTTTTAGGCGATAAATAAGTAGGGCTTCAGAACCACCAGGGAAAAGGGTGGAAGAAACGAGGGCAGAAAAGAATAATGCCCAATCCTGTTGGTTAAACCATAACATTTGCCCCATTCAATGGTTGCCCAAGCATAATGCAAGCATTTACAGCACTTTTTACTTTAGAAGTTCGCTATTTTTACAGTGTGTCGGCGAAAGATTTTAATGCTTGCTCAAGTAAGCCTTCTTTTAACGCTATTTGCACATCTTCTATGTTCAGTGACATGTTAAGGTGTTCTGCGGCAAACACATCGGAAAACTGACATATTTTCATACTTTTTGTTATGGGTGGTTGCTGGTGATGCGATGCGACAATATCACAAATATCAGGTGATAAACCCCATTGTTTGAGGACGATTGCACCTGCTTCAGCATGGTCAATACCATAGGCTTGTGTTTCTCCTTGGACTACCAACAGCTCACCTAAAGTTGAAAAATCTTTCTCAAAATAAGACATATCAACGCGCATACTGATGATGATGCGACCAATATCATGAAGTAAAGCAGCCATAAACAGTGTGTCTGGGTCAATGTCTTTAATATTTTTAGGTTGTTGGGCGATGAATCGGGATATTTGGGCAACAGCAAAAGCGTGTGCCCAAAAGTTGCGAATCATTGCAATGCCTGCTGGGATGGCAAAGCCATACAACAATGACATTGATAAGGCGATGTCGCCTGTTTCTTTTCGACCCAAGCGAGAAATAGCATAAGCAAGGTTGCTCACAGGTGCGCCGAGAGGGTTATAATATGTAGAGTTGGCAATCTTTAGGATGGTTGCGGCAGTGACATGGTCGGTTTCAATGATTTTGGTGAGTGCATGCAGGGTGGAGTCTGTATCGTCAAGAATAGCTTGAATTTTTATGAAACGATCAGGAAGCGTAGGCATGCTTTCTACAGTGCTAAGGATTTCTAATGATGTTTGACGAAGGATGGGACTACTTGTTTGCATGAATATAGCTAAGCAAAAGAAATGCCATGATGTGTTTTTAGGTGAATTTTCGTGATGAAGTGTATGTGACGGCAATCATTTTATTGCGTAAACGTTTGATGAAGCTTACGAAAGGTGACAAGCCTAATAAAGCAGTCTACGCTTGGGTTATATTTACAATAGTCTTTAAGGAGTTTTTATGAAATTAGTCCGTCCACTTATGATAGCATCAACATTATTTATTGCAGGTCACGCTAATGCGGCGACTGCAATCGACCCAGCAGCATTACTTGGTCAGGTACAAGCCCAAGCCCAAGCATCTTTTGATGGTTTGGCAGAAGATTTGGCAGTTGCAGCTTGGATGAACCCAAGCAATTCAGCAGAGCCGCACTCAGCAGGTATTATTCCAGTTGGTGTGCAAATTGCAGTTGAAACAGCACTGGTAGATATTGACCCCACTGCTTCGCATTGGGCACAAATTGGTTACACTGAGAGTATTATCCCATTACCACGCCTTCGTGCTTCTGTGGGCGTTCCTTTCGGTTTGGATGTTGGTGTGATGTATCTTTCAGCAGCCGACCTTGATTTAGAAATGATTGGTTATGAAGTTCGCATGGCTTTTGGCAATTATATTCCAGTTCCGATGTTGGAAGCCAATGTGCGCTATCATACAAGCACGTTAACAGCAGGCGACATGGAAATTGCAAACTCTGGGTTTGCGGCGATGATTGGTGCGAACTTACCTATTATTAAGCCATATATTGAAGTGGGTACATTGACTTCAACTTCAACAGCTTCAGGTGCATTGGTTGCTGGTCCTGTGGTTTTGGCAGGTAGTGAAAAAACATATACCACGACTGCGATTGGCGCAAAACTTGAGTTGGCATTTTTCATTATCAATGCTGAGAGGGCAACGATTGGTGATAGAACTTCGACCAATGTTAAGCTTGGTTTTGAATTTTAAGGTTTAATATTTTTTAGGCTTAGATTTAAACCCACCCAAGCAATGTTTTGGGTGGTTTTTTTTGTCTCTCAATGATTAGAAAATATGACGAATAAACGTGAAATGAATCCAGAACAGTGGTTGAGTGAGTATGGTGATATGCTCTATCGCTTTGCCTTGCAACGTGCGCAAGACAGTGAGCTTGCAGCAGACTTGGTGCAAGAAACACTTCTTTCTGCGTGGAAAAGTAAAGATTCATTTGCTGGTAACTCAACGGTGCGCACTTGGTTGGTTGGTATTTTAAAACATAAGTGGATTGATCACTTGCGCAAAGAAATACGCACAAGAGAGCAAGCCCAGCTTGCAGAAGGCGACCCTACGGCTTGGTTTGATGTTGATAGTGGTAAATGGAACCACAAACCTGAGCAGTGGCATGATGACCCTGCATCATTGTGTCAAAACAAGCAGTTTATGCAGGTATTACAGGGTTGTACGGAAAACCTTCCGAGCAAACAACAGCGGGTCTTTGCAATGCGCGAGCTGCAAGGTCTGGATTCGGAGGAAATATGTAAGGCTTGCGATATTTCATCGACCAACCTACACGTTTTATTGCATAGAGCGCGTTTAGGGCTGCGCCATTGCCTGAACGAACACTGGTTTGGAGGTCAAAAATAAATGAAACATGCATGTGAAAGAATATCACAACTGGCTTCTCAGCAATTGGAACGCAAACTGAATTTAAGTGAGCGTGTGTCTATGTTTGTTCATTTCTTGATGTGCGGAGCTTGCAAACAATACAATCAAAACATCTTAAAGTTGCGGCAAGTGTTTGAGCTTAAACGTGATGAAATGGTAAATGATGTGAAGCTTCCCGAACTTAAACGCAATGATATTCAAAAAGTCATTCGTAGCCATTTAGAACAGCAAGATTGAACTTTTAAAAAAAGGGTTGGCTGAAAAAAACTGTTGCTTTAGAGTATCCCCATGATTTGCCGCTTCCAATTTATCTGTGTTTCCAGTTTTGATGCAGAATAACGCTTCTGATAGCCCGCAGGCTGTGCCGCAGCATGAGGTGCCTAGATTTCCCATTCGTTTGCGTTGGACATTGTTTGTCGGGTTGGCAGTAGCTGCTGCGGTTGTATTGCTCGCTGGCATTGTTTTGGATATGGAGCGTGATGCTTGGTTAAAAAGTCAAGAGGCTCAAGCGGAAATACAAGTCAAACGCTTGGGGGATGAGCTTAAAATACCTATGCTGGCTGGAAGTTCTGCTGAAGTAGACTTTATCATCCAAAACTTTAGCCAAAGTATTCCCAATGTTACAGCAGTCTACTTTCAAGACCAAGCTGGCAAGAAGTGGTCTGTTGGCACAACACAAGATATTTATCATATAATTGCGCAAACAACGTTACCTGATGTAGCACTACACTTATCCACCAAACAACTTTGGTTTGCTAAGAAGGTAACCTATGCAGGCTCAGATGTTGGTGTTGTTGCCGTTCAATACTCAGAGGATGCTTGGGAGTCGCTGGCAAGCGAATTGTTGCAGCGCATGTTTTTTGCAGCATTATTTGTGATTGTTTTGGCAAGCCTTGTTGTATATTGGTTGGCAGGACGTATGAGCAAGCCGCTTGAAGAATTGGCTGAAGCTGCCCAGTTTGTGGCTGATGGCGACTACGACCATCGCTTGCATATTCGTGGCAATGATGAGTTCACAGATGCCGCAACACAGTTTAATCGCATGATGGATGAGTTGCAGCATAAAGAGGAAATGCGAAAAGTGTTGGGGCGCTATCTCAACCCTGAACTTGTATCGGATGTGTTTGATGGTGAGCATTCGAGTGCGCTGGTGAATCGCAAGCAAGAAGTGACAGTATTGTTCGCCGATATGGTGAGCTTCACAGCATTTTCAGAATCTGCTGAAACTGAGGAAGTGGTTGATGTGTTGAATCAATACTTTGAAGTTTTTCACAGCATTATTGACTATTTTGGTGGTCATGTGGATAAATATATTGGTGATGCTGTGATGGCGGTGTTTAATCATCCCAAAGAAGATAAGAAGCACACGCGAAACGCTGTGATGGCTGGTATCGCTATGACTGTAGCCTGTAAACACTTGGGCATTTTGCGTAAAGATGGAAGCAAGGTTTCATTTCGTATTGGTTTGAATCGAGGTGATGTGATTGTGGGTAATATTGGGGCTGCGGAGCGTTTGGAGTACACTGTGATTGGAGATGCCGTGAATGTTGCTTCCCGCATGGGCGGTTTGGGCGGCGCTGATGAAGTGGTGCTTCCCAAAGCCACATTTGATATGTCAGGTCAAGGGTTTAGCTTTGGAGATATGGGTAAAATCGCAGTCAAAGGTGTGAGTGAAGCTTTGCAATGTGGCGTTGTGAAAGTACAAAGTGAAAAAGTGGCAAATGATATTAGTTTTGCAGTTGCAAGGGCTTTTGATATGACATTACCCACAAGTGTGCGTGTTATTGTTGGGGATATTAATTAAATGTTGCGCAACTTTTTTTATGTGATGCTTGTCGTGTTTTTATCAGCGTGCGCGGCAAAAAGCGGCAATGATTTGCGCGTTTCGCTGGGTTTGGTGAGTGCTTATGATGCAGCACAAACAGAATTTCACCAAGGTTTGGTGATGGAAGCCAGACAACGTTTACTTACGATTCCCAAAGAAGATGAAGATTATGCAAAAGCACAAGTTTTGCTGAAAGATAAGGTTGACCCAGCGCGCTTAAAGCTACTTCGTTATTATGCTAGAAAAGGTAAGGCAGAAGAAAAGAAAAAGAATTGGGCAAAAGCTGAAGAAGCTTATCGCATGGCTGCGGAACTATCGCGGCAACCCAAGGCGCTGCTAACCTATGAAAAGAACATGAGTCTTAAAGTTCGCCAACTACGCTTTGATACACTTTATGCACAACAAAAGCAGGAAGATACAGCTTGGTTGAAGTGGCAAAATGCTTACACACCACCCAAAGGTTTATTTGGTGATGATGAGGCTTTCAGGCTTGCCAACGAAGGTGTTAATCAGGAATTAAAGCTGCATGCTGAGAAAACTTGGTCTATGGCAGGTGTTTATGAAAAAAAGGACATGCCAGAGTTGGCTTGGTTGTATGCTGATGCATATTTGCGGTTGGTGTCGGGTGATAAAAAAGCGCAAGACCTAAAAAATGCGATGGCAACGGCTCTGCCCAAAGGTTTCAAGCTACCTAAAAGTAAACCTGTGAAGGAAAAAGCCAAAACAGTTAAAGTGGTGAAACAAGCAGTTTCAGCATCGGATGTGCGGCTGCTCATTGAGCAAGGAGCATGGCTTGAAGCGAAGTTAAAAGCGCAGAAGCTACGCAAACAAGGGCATGATGAAGCGGATGGTTTACTCGAAGATATTGATGTGAATATTTCAAGTCTGGCTGAAAAAGCATACCAAGATGGCAACTTAGCATTTCGCACGGAGAAGATTGATGCTGCCGTTAGGTTTTGGCAGCGGGCTGTTGATTTAAAACCCAATGAACAAACATATGTGGACAGCTTGCGCCGAGGCAAACAAATTCAAGAGCGTTTGGGTGCGTTGAAAACAGAGGATAAAAAATAATGCGTGATTCAATTGTGATGCCACGCCGCAAAACGCGGCAGATTATGGTGGGTGATGTGCCCGTGGGTGGTGATGCACCGATTGCTGTGCAATCCATGACCAACACATTAACCACAGATATTGATGCTACAGTTGCCCAAATTATGACCTTAGAGCAGGCAGGTGCTGATATTGTGCGTGTTTCTGTGCCTGATGCAGACTCCGCAGCAGCCATGCCAGAAATTTTAGCACAAACCAACTTGCCGATTATTGCAGACATTCATTTCAGCTATAAAATGGCTCTATTGTCTCTTGATGCAGGTGTACATGGGCTGCGCTTAAACCCTGGCAATATTGGTAGCCGAGATAGGGTTGAGCGCGTGGTCAAAGCTGCGCAAGAGCGTGGTGTGTCGATTCGTATTGGGGTGAATGCGGGTTCATTGGAAAAAGAAGTGAACGAAAAGTATGGTGAGCCATGTGCAGATGCGATGGTGGAGTCCGCTTTAGGGCATATTCGTATCCTTGAAGATATGGACTTTCACGACATCAAAGTATCCCTCAAAGCCAGTAATATTCCTATGACTGTGGCGGCTTATCGCAAACTCGCCGATAAAGTGGACTATCCTTTTCATTTGGGTATCACAGAGTCTGGTTCATTGTTTGGCGGCACAGTCAAATCATCGGTAGGTCTTGGTCTTATTCTTGCAGATGGCATTGGTGACACGATTCGTGTGTCGTTAGCGGCAGAACCCAAAGAAGAAATTAAAGTGGGTTTTGAAATCCTGAAAAGCCTTGGTTTAAGACATCGCGGGGTCAACCTCATTGCTTGCCCATCATGTGCAAGGCAGAAGTTTAATGTGATTGAAGTTGTGCAAGAGTTGGAAGGTCGTTTGGCGCACATTCAAGAGAGCGTAGAGCTGGCAGTAATTGGCTGCGTGGTGAATGGCCCAGGCGAAGCCAAAGAGGTGGATTTGGGTATTACAGGTGGTTATCCTGTGCATACATTTTACCATGATGGTGAGAAGTTTGGCAAGGTGCGTTCCAATACGATGATTGATAGTTTGGTGGAAGAAGTTGAAAGACGCGCTGCCATCATTCGCGCTGAAAAAGAAGCGGGGGAGCAAAACAATGCTTAAATATTTGATGATTGCTGTACTTGCATTCGTTTTAGCGGGTTGCACCCAAGAAACACAAAATAAGCTTAGCCGTGCGGTTCAAAATTGGACAGGTGTGAATGGTGTGTTGGAAGTGTATGCAGGCAATAAATTGGTCAAGCGCTTCCTAGAAATTGACAAATTAAGCACCGCCGTATCCACAACTGATGATACCCCGCGCCCATATCGCTTTGGTTATGGCATTTTGGATGAGAATTTAAATATGGTGGCAGATAAACGCGAAAAGAAAGTCTATTTTGAGTTTTCCGACTATTCCACGTCTTATATTTTTTATACTTATCCGAAGTAGTGATTAACTTTTGAACTTAGGCGATGACATCAAATAATTATTAGCCATATCTGGTGTTAGCAGCTCAATCATAACTTTGTTTTCGACCCAAAACTCAATCACATTAAAACCACCGCGAGGCAACTAACGCCCGCCATCCATGTTCTTTTGCGATTTCATAGATTTCTTCTCTTGTGCGTTCAATAGATATAGCGGCATGTGTGGCAGTGAAACCAGTGTTTGAAGGGTTATGCACAAAATTTGATTGACCATTGCCTGTATCAGGTATCATTTCAGTACCGCAGGGGTAAAGTTCAATTGCTGTGCCAAAATCATCACCCATCCAAACGATATATGAGTCTTTGTATGGTCCAAACCCAGTAAGCATACCTTAAATAATCTTGCAAGTATGGAGGCTACTTTTTTCGTTTCGCTTACGGGGATGGGATAGTGGTGAATCATGATTTTCTCTCCAGTGAACAGTAAAAATAGAAGGGCTTATCTTGCTCTCATGCTTGAACTTTACATTGAGCAAACTGAAATGATCAGAAAAAGGGTAGCGTCCCCTTATTCGTTAATGGTGATTATTTATTTTATACTTATGCACTGGCGCAGCTTAACAAAGAGGATCTGAGACTTCGCACCCCCAATCAAGTTGAGGACAGGTTTTGATGCAGATTCATACGGTTGAAGTGGACTGGATACCGTATCAAATACGGCATAACGATAAGGTTTGATTCATCAGTCAGCTTAACAATGGGAGTATGGGTTCCCGTTTGCATGGGAATGACGCGCATAAACTGAGCTTAACAAAGGGACGGTGTCATTCCGACCGTTTAGGTGAATTGCGAAGCAAGAGAGTATTCCCTGAGGGAAGTGGAAGAATCTCGGAGGTGTCTCGGCTACGCTCGACATGACAGAAGGGCTAAGTCAGTAAATAATACGAAGCAGCGGCGATGCTTGCAGCGATAGGTAGGGTGAGCACCCATGCGAACACGATACTACCCACGATTGACCAGTTGGTTTTACCATTCACCGAACCAATGCCAAAGATTGCGCCGCAAGATACATGCGTGGTGGAGACAGGCACACCCCACTTGGATGCAAAGATAACCATAATACTGGTGACAAGGTTTGCGGTTAAGCCTTGTCCATGATTGATTTCTGTGATGTCTTGCGACATGGTTTTGGCAATTTTATGCGATTGAAGAATGCCGCCTAAAGCCATGGCGATGGCTGCCAAGAATGTGACCCAATAAATATCCATTGTGCCTGCGGCTAATGCTACGCCGACAATTTTGGGTGTGTCGTGCAAACCGCGCGCAAAACTGACGGCTGCACCGCTGAAGATATGCAAGCCATCGACAAGCTTTTGGATGCGAAAACCAAACATATGCCCGTCATACACATCAATGGCTTTGACTTTGCAGTTGTCCACATCATCAAGCACAATATCAAGATTTGAGAAAGTCGTCATCGGCGAAATGCCTTCAGGCACAACCACATCCAATCGCTTTTCGCCCACGCATAAACAAGATTGTTTGTTGATATTAAGACGCTTACGGATGTTGGTAACTATAAAATAGAGTAAGGCAGCCACAATCACGGCAATTAATGGGCTAACAGCCAAAGGAATGAGATAACTGTTGCCCAGCGCATCAATATTTAACTCACTTCCCGCAGCCATCACACCTGCACCGACCAGACCACCGATTAAACTGTGAGTTGTTGAAATTGGAATGCCAAATTTGGCTGCAACAAACACGGTAAGTGCTGCACCCAACATCACAGCAAACATAAATTCAGGTGTGGTTATCAATTCCAGCGGAACAAGACCTTTACCACTGAATGTTTTGGCGAGTTCTGTGGCGAAAAATGCAGCCGTTAATGCGCCAGCAAGGGTGGCGACGGTGGCAAGGGCTAGTGCTTGCTTGTGGGTTAAGGTATGGCTGCCTAAAAGGGTGGCGACACCTTTAAAGTTATCGTTGGCACCATTGGCATACGCCAAAAACAACATGCTTGCAAAAATTACAAAAAACCATTCCACTTTTCACACTCCCGGTACTATTATGAATTACGGAGTGAGTCGCGTTGAGCTGTGATTTATTACAAAATTTATTCAGTGGCTGGTTTTACTTCGTCTTCCACATCTGCCAAAGGCTCAAAGAGTGATTGCAGCTCAGCTTCTGTCCATAGGGCGCTGCCTTTGCTGCCGCTGCCGTGAATGCTGTTTGCCAAGGCGCGTTTGCGCTCTTGCATCTCTAATATTTTCTCTTCCACTGTGCCTATTGTGGTGAGTTTGTAGACGAACACGGGTTTATCTTGTCCGATACGATGTGCGCGGTCTGTGGCTTGGTCTTCGGCGGCAGGGTTCCACCATGGGTCGAAGTGAATCACGGAATCTGCGGCGGTTAAATTCAAACCTGTGCCGCCTGCTTTAAGGCTAATGAGGAAGATGGGCACTTCGCCATCTTGGAAGGCTTCAACTGGTGTGACGCGGTCTTTGGTTTGCCCTGTGAGTTTCACATAAGGCAAGTCCAATTCGGTGCATAAATCTTCAATCAAGCGCAACATTTCGGCGAACTGTGAGAAAATGAGGATTTTACGACCCTCTTCCACCATTTCAGGCAACATTTCTTTTAACATGTCCGTTTTGGCAGAAGAAATGCCATCGGTGTCGATTTGTTTGACCAAGCGCGGGTCGCAACACACTTGACGCATCTTCATCAAAGCATCCAAGACAATGATTTTACTTTTGGCAACACCCATAGCAGCCACGGAATCACGCACTTTTTTCTGCATGGCAAGACGTACACTCTCATACAAAGCGCGCTGGCTGCCTTCAAGCTCAACACTGCGAATAATATTGGTTTTGGCAGGAAGTTCTTTCGCCACATCTTCTTTCATGCGGCGTAATAAAAACGGACGCACGCGAACATTGAGCGCATCTTGGCGTGATTCACTGCCATCTTGTTCAATGGGTTTGCGGAATAAATTGCTGAAGTTCTTTTGGTCATACAAATAACCAGGCATCAAGAAATCAAACTGTGCCCAAAGCTCGCCCAAATGATTTTCAATGGGTGTGCCTGTCAAACATAGGCGATGCCGCGCATTAAACTCACGCACCAGTTGCGAGGCTTTGGCACGTGGGTTTTTAATGTTTTGCGCTTCATCAAGAATCAGCATGTGATAAGGCTCATCAATCAAGAAACCTGCATCTCGCGGCAGCAAAGGATAGGTGGTCAAGACCAAGTCATACTGGGCAATATCATCAAAGAAGCGGGCGCGATGCACACCATGCAGCACCAATACACGCAAGTCAGGGGTGAACTTCTGGGCTTCCATGCGCCAGTTGTGCATCAAGCTGGTTGGTGCAATGACAAGGGCAGGATGCTTTAAGCGACCTTCTTCTTTTTCTTTGAGTATGCAAGCAAGAGATTGGATGGTTTTACCCAGCCCCATATCATCCGCCAAGATGCCATGCACACCTGTGCGCATCATCATTTGCAGCCAATTCAATCCATCACGCTGATAATCACGCAACTCAGCTTGTAAACCTTTCGGCACTTCAACGGCTTCAATGCTTTTACTGTCCACCAATGAATACACCAGCTCTAGCCACTTTTTATCATCTTTGATTTTAACTTTTTCGTGTTTCTCTAAATCTTGTTTGATGGCAAGCATTTGTACGCCAGAAATGTCTTTTTCGCTAACACTTGTGGTGGCGAACAACTCCATCATATGTTTGAGAATGCTGAACAACATATCGCCAGGAATGGATAACATACGTCCGTCAGGTAAGGGCAGTGGCACATGTTCTAATGTTTTGATGTTGTTGAGCATCTCATCACCCAAACGTTCAGGATGCTCTTTAATCCACGCAGCAATGGCATCAATCAGGTCGATAGATTCGCCATCTTCAAGGGTGGCGGAGAAATTGGCTTTACCCATCAAACCTTCGCCATCAACACCCAAGTTCCAGCTTTGCGCTGAGAGTAAGTTGTAGCGAAAACGCTCGCTCATTTCGATTTCAAAACCAGCACTTTTGAGCTGAGGAACAATATCCGCCATAAAGGTTATCCAATCTTGGGCGGTGAGAGTGAAGCGAGGCAAAAGCCCTGCTTTTTTCAATTTGATGCGGGTGGTGGCAGGTGTTTCACTGATGCCATGCGCCATTAAATTAATCATGGCGCTGTTTTCAAAGGTGGTGTCTCTGGCATATTCAATCAAAAGATTATCTTGTTTGATGCGTACAGGTTCATCGGTTGCACCTTGTTTGGTGCGCTCTTCATTGTATTCAAACCAAACATCCAAACCATCAAAGTGTGTGCCAAAAATGGGGGAGTGAATGGCTACCGAGTCAAAGCTTAAAATCACAGTAGGCTGGATGATTTCATGCTGCAACGTCAACCGCTCTGGCTGGGGTATAAAGTTGGGCAAGTTGGGCAATAAAATATCGTTATCGCCCGTAATATCTTCGGGTTTTAAAGGAAGTGTGTTCAACAGGTCACGGGTTTCCTCTAAAGAACAGGGTTGATTTATTGTGCCACAAACATTGGTGCTGATGTCCAAATAGTAGGGTGGTGTGACTTGAATAATCATGGCTTCAGGTTTGGTGGATAAACTTAATGTTTGCACACCTTGCGCATCCATATCCCAAAGCCAATCCGCTTCACGGCTTTTACCCAATTTGAGCGCATCACGGTCTTTATCCCACCAGTGGCAACGCCCTGTTTTAAGCACGCGCTCTAGCATTTCTTGCCCTGCAATGCCTTGCAATAAAAAGGAGTCTTCACCCGGGGATAAACTTGCAGCCGTGTCTCTAAGGATTCGCTCATCCATAGATAAGATATAGCGCGGCACATTGCGGCTTAGAATACTTTTGCATGAATACGGAGTGGCTTTGCCATATTTGCCATCTTTGAGCAAACGAATGGATTCAAAGTGAATGCGCAAACGATTCTTTCCGTCAGAGCGGATGATATACAACAGGCGTTGGCGAACATCGCTGGGGTAGTCATTTCTTGAAAGTGATGCGCTGGTGGTTTGTCCTGAAACACCAAGCCAACTGTGGAAAGGGACGGGTTCTTCTTTCTTTTTGCGCTTTTTGCGCGGCAGGCTGGATGTCTGAGTAAGCACAGCATACAAAGCTGCAGCAACATGTTGGCAATTGAATTGAAGCGGGCAGTCGCAATCGCCATCAATATCAAACTCATCATAACTTATTGAGACAGTATGTGGCTTCGGATTTGAGCCCATGACTTGGGCAGTAATGGTATGTTTTTCAGCATCAAATTGTAGCGATTCAACTTGACCACTTTTAAAATAATCGCGCCCTTGTTCTAGATACTTGCTGTCAAAATTATCTTCAATGAAGGCTTGTGTGATTTCGGCTGGCATGTGTTCCCCAAGGGTAGATTTGATGCATCAATAGCAGCGAGCTATTCTCTATAAGGGAGCTTGAAGATGCAATAGAAAAATAAAGGGCAACAGTTCGTAATATTTACTGTCAAAGTGCTGGGGAAGTTAATACGTTTAATATCACAAAATTATACTGGGTTAGTTATTGTTTTTCAGGGTAAGTGTTTCTTGATATGGAGCTTGAAGTGTTAAAAAATAGGCTGGTGATGCACTTCCAACCATTGACTTAAATCAAGGTTTTTATTGGTTAAAACATCAGTGCGTATATCTGTGGTGATTTGTAGTGTAACCAAAGAAAATGAACCACGTTGGTGTAAAGAGGAAAGGTTTTTTCCAGCTACCCTAAGCCCATTATCATTTGCTTTGTAAAACCATTCTTCGGCTTTATCAATATTCTTTTTTGTACCTCGCCCTTCGGCATACAAATAACCAATCGCGTTTTGCGCGGGCGCATAGTTTCTTTCAGCAGCTTTTTTATACCAGAACATCGCTTTTGTATCATCTTGCGCTATACCATTGCCACTTCGGTATTGGGTGGCAAGGTTAAACATCGCAAAAGTATTGCCCGCTTTCGCAGCACGAGAAAACCAAGTGATGGCTGTTTGAGGGTTGTAAGTTACACCTTTGCCATCCAAAAAGAGTGAGGCATATAAATTTTGGGCTTCAGCATCACCCTTGTTGGCAAGCTTGTTTAAATAGGCAGCCGCTTTTTTGTAGTTTTGTTCTACGCCTCTTCCGTAGTAGTAAATCATGGCAAGGTTATATAAAGCATCACGATGTCCTGAAGTAGCCGCTTTTTCATACCAATCAATAGCTTTCTCTTCGCTACGCCCAACGCCACGCCCCAAATGATAAAAAAGTGCTAACATCATTTGCGCTTTATTGTTTCCATTTTGCTCTGCAAGCTTCCACCAATACAATGCTTGTTCATCGTTGGGGCTAAAAATATCGCCACGGGCAAACAACAGCCCAAGGTTAAACTGAGCAGCAACATCACCTGATTTAGCCGCTCTTTCTAACCATTGTAGGCTTTTTTTAGTTTCTGTTTTTTGTAACACATGAAAAACAGCAATATCATTTTGGGCAAAAGGAATGTTTATATTGGCAGCATAGGTTAGCCAAGACTGAAATTGACCATCACTTTTGGGAAGTGACAGTTGGCCTTGATGAAGAATAACGGCAAAATTGTATAAAGTTTTAGGTTCATCGTTGCGCATACCATGATATAACCAGCGCCATGATTCCTTTATTTCAGCACGATTGTGTATGTTAAAGTTGGTGAGTAGTGGGGCAAGCATATAACCTGCTTGACTATGCCCATTTTTCGCAGCTTTGGATAACCAACGCGCACTTTCTTTCGTATTGGATGTATTGTTAAGAAGAAACATACCCAATTGAAACTGTGCTTCAACGTGCCCTTGTCTAGCCGATTGGTAAAACCATTTCCTTGCCTTCTTAAGGTCTTTGGTCACGCCGATGCCACTTTTATACATCTTGGCGGCTTCATATTGCGCACGTTTTTCACCAGCTTGGGCTTGTTGTTGGATAATATTAACAATTTTGCTATGTAATAATTTGGCATTGTTGGCAGTCACAGGGAATGATTTGGCTTTGAGAACCCAATCCAATGATGCGTATAAATTGTTATGTTGCTCGGTGTCTTCAAAATATAAGGATGCAAGCTTTAACATAGCTTCGGGTTGCCCGCGTTTTGCTGCCCTTTCATACCAAACAAGTGCTTTTATCGTATCTTTTTGTGCCAAGCCGCGACCAAAAAATAACATATTGGCATAGGCAAACTCAGCTTTATTGAGGCGGTTATGCGCGGCTTTTCTCATCCAATTGAGTGCAAGCTCATCGTTTTGCTCAACGCCTTGCCCACGCGCATACATTTGCGCAAGTTGGAACTGTGCCTCACGCTCACCTTGTAGGGCAGCTTTGGTATACCACTGCAGGGCATCATCGTAGCGTTGTTGTTGAAAAGCAAAGTTGCCCAACTGTAACATATCGGTATCTGAGCTTTGTTTTACAGTGTCAGAGCTGATATAAAACAAGCCGCCAGCGGATATGACGACAAGTAATAGTAGGGGAAGAAGTATCTTCATAAGCCTTATATCACTCCACAGTGACCGATTTGGCAAGGTTTCGCGGTTGATCCACGTCTGTGCCTTTGGCTTTTGCAACATTGTATGCAAGATACTGGAGGGGAATAGATGCTAAAAGTGGCGCACTGAAAAAGTCGCCTTCGGGGATATGAATCAAAGCATCAACATTGTTAGGGCACTCATTTTTTTCCATGTCGGTGACCAAAATAACTTTTGCACCACGCGCCTGAACTTCATGCAAGTTAGAAATCACTTTGTCTAAATGATATTGACGTAAAGCCAAGACGATGACGGGTAAACTTTCATCAATCAAGGCAATAGGCCCATGTTTCATTTCACCAGCGGGATAACCTTCGGCATGAAGGTAAGATATTTCTTTGAGCTTTAATGCGCCTTCAAGAGCAAGGGGAAAACAAGGGCCACGACCTAAGAACAATGCACCATGCGCTTGAGAAAAGAGGGGGGTAAGTGTGTCAAATGCAGAGGTATTGTTTAATAAGTCTGCCACACCTTGGCTGGCATCAAACAGCTTTTGAATGTGCTGTTTTGTGCCTTTTGCTGGGATAACACCTGCATCAGATGCAAGTTTGAGTGAAAATAGCGCCAAGGCGAGCAGTTGCGCTGTGTATGCTTTGGTTGATGCCACACCAATTTCAGGACCTGCATAAAGCTCGATGACACCATCAGACTCGCGCACCATGGATGATGATGCCACATTACAAAAGACCAATGTTTTATTTTGTGGTGTTTGCCGTTTGAATAAACGCAAGGCTTCCAAGGTGTCGGCAGTTTCGCCTGATTGGGATAGGGTGATAAACCAAGTGTTGTCACCAATTACAGGGTCACGGTAACGAAACTCTGAAGCCACATCAACTTCCACAGGTATTTTTAAGTATCGTTCTAACCAATATCTTGCGGTGAGTGCAGCATGATAAGATGTGCCGCAGGCAACGATGATAATACGCGAAGGCAACGGGTCATTTTCAATAAATGAAGCTTGTGGAAAATGGATGTTTTGACCATCTGAAGCATAAGCGTGTAAGATTTCAGAAAACACACGCGGTTGTTCATGAATTTCTTTAAGCATGTAGTGGTCGTAGTCACCCTTGCTGCTTGCTGCAACTATTTCAGGCATAGGCTCCCAAGGTATATCCACAGGTTTTCCGCTAGGGTCAAACACTTGAATGTCTTGGGTGTTTGCCCAGCCCCATTCACCTTCTTTAAGGTATGCGACTTCATCAGCAGCAGTGCCAACAGCCAGCGCATCGGATGCCACAAACACACCTTGCTCACCTTTTGCCAATAAAAGCGGACTACCACGGCGAGCAAACCAAAGCCTTTTTCCTTTATTGGCTTTAACGCCTGCAATGGCAAATGCACCTTCAAGTTGATTGAGCATGGATAAGAAAGCCTGCTCCTCATCCGAGGTGTTGTTTAACTCGTGTTGCCAAAGCCAAGGAATGGTTTCGCTATCGGTATCTGATGCAAAGCTCGCACCTTGCGCGGTTAATGTTTCTTTGAGCACTTGATGGTTTTCAATGATGCCATTATGTACCACAGCAATATCTTGGGTTTGGTGGGGGTGTGCATTGCGCACTTCAGGTACACCATGGGTTGCCCAGCGGGTATGTCCAATGCCTAAATGACCTGAAAGCGGTTGCTCTTCAAGCAAGGTTTCAAGGTTGTTAAGCTTGCCTTTGGCTTTGGTGGTTTGCAGCTTGCCTTGTTCCACCACACAAATGCCAGCACTATCATAACCACGGTATTCCATGGTTTTGAGGGCTTGTAATAATATGGGTTGAACATTGTTATGCGCAACAGCGCCAATAATGCCGCACATTTATTGAGAACCTTTTTTGGGGCGAATCCAGTTTTTGACGTGCCGTTGTTCAGGGCGAGCAGATAATGTTAAACCATCTTGTTGCACTTGTTTGGTGATGATGCTGCCTGCACCAATGGTTGCGCCGCTACCGACTTGTACAGGTGCGACAAGTTTGGTGTCTGAGCCAACAAACACACCATCACCAATAATAGTTTGATGTTTATTTGCGCCATCATAGTTGCAGGTAATCGTGCCTGCGCCAATGTTACAGTTCTCACCCATCATGGTATCACCAATATAACTCAAATGGTTCACTTTACTGCCTTTACCAAGCACAGACTGTTTAACTTCAACAAAGTTGCCAATTTTCACTTTTTCGTCCAAGCGCGCACCTGGGCGAAGCCTTGCGAAAGGCCCAACAGCTGCTTGGTCACCAATGCTGGTTTCTTCAAGGTGGGAGAATGGGGCAACGGTAATGTCATCTGCCAACCAACTGTTTTGCAACACGGCATACGGGCCAACAATGCAGCCATCACCCAAATGGGTTGAACCCAAGAGTTGTGTGCCTGCTTTGATGGTGCAATCCATGCCAATGTTGACGGATGCTTCAATGCGCACAGTTTCAGCTTGTTCAATGGTCACACCTTTATTTTGCCATTCACGCAGAATTCTTGCTTGCATGATGTTTTCAGCTTGCGCCAGTTGGCAGCGGTCGTTTATGCCAAGCATTTCTTCGCTGTTGTCCATGATGGTCGCTTGCACGACTTGGTTATCGGCAAGGGCAAGGGGTAGAATGTCAGGCAAATAATACTCGCCTTGCGCATTGCTGTTGCCCACTTGATGCAAATATTTAAACAGTGCATCGCGATTAACGCAAAAGATACCACTGCTTACTTCTTGGATGTTGCGCTGCTTTTCGGTTGCATCTTTTTCTTCAACAATACTCGACACATTGCCTTTATCATCGCGCACAATACGACCATAACCTTTGGGGGTATCCACGATAGCAGACAACACGGAAACAGTAGCTTTGCTCTTTTGATGTGATTTCACCAAGTTTGCCAATGTATTACTGGTCAAAAGGGGTGTGTCACCACAAATAATCAATGCCAAGTCAGCAATGGATGTCAAAGGCTCTACTTGTAATACGGCATGACCTGTACCCAACTGTTCTTTTTGTTCTGCCCAAAATAAGTTTTCAGGCTCACCAATATGCGCTTTGACTTCATCAATACCATGTCCAGCCACCAAACATACCGACTCAGGTTGCAAGTCTTCCGCAGTGTGCAACACATGCTCCAACATGCTTTTACCCAGCACCCGATGCAACACCTTGGGTTGACTTGAAGCCATGCGCGTGCCTTTACCTGCGGCAAGAATAATAACTTGTAAGGTTGAAAAATGATGCAACATGTAAGCTTCCCCAATATGTTTTTATATATCAATATTGAAAGCTTAGCTGACAAACCACGCAAGTCTAGTTCAAGATGTTAATTGTGATTTTTGACTGTGGGTGGAATGATGTTTCCTGATGCTTGCATGGCAATGGCTTGGGGGTGTTGTTGGTAATGATTGCGCACCACTTGTGCCAACTTTTGTTTCACCTTTTCATCGACCAAAGCAGGTGATGTTTGCGGCAAAACATCAACCAAAGCTTGCAAGAGTTTATCTTGTGGTTCTGGCATTTGATTTACCCATGATTGCAGTAAATCGCGGTCAACATAAGTGGGTAGTGAACCCATAATACCCACATCATTTTGATTGTGTACCAATAACCCAGTGGTCGTGCCACGGTCTAGGGTGAGCACTTGGAAGAAATACAGGCTGTGGTATGCCAGTTGTTTGGCTTTTTCACTTTCGCTTGCTGGTATGTTTTGCGCTAAGCTTTCTTTGAGAATGGTGACATAAGTATCAATGGCTGCTTCACCAGTTTTTTGGGCAAAAGCAAGGTCGGCTTCAAAGCTGCCTGTGTTGTATGCTTCCAAGTAAAAATGAGCGATGCCACGATGTCTTTTTAACACAGGAATATAGAAATAGGTATCACCTTGTTGCACGGCACTTTTAAATTGTGCTGGAGCTGCTTGTTGCAATGCATCCAAATATTGCTGCTTGTCTTCTATATTGTTATTCGATGGATTCAAATCTGCCATCAATCGCCAGTAACCCTCACCACTTTTCATTTCTGTCCAACTGATATGAATGTGAACCGAAGGAGAAAGCGGGTTGTTGGGATGAATAATGGTGGAAATGGCAGTGGCAGAACCAAGCTTCTTATCAGGGTTGTCATCGTAATGCACTTGAGACACATTCACCGAGCCGCGCCCAATCATTGCGCCATCTGCTGTTTCATAGCGAGTGCCGCCGCCATGTTTTCCTTCATCTCTTAGCCAACTTACGGCTTTAAACGATTGAGAAAGGTCTAAATCATCTGCCATGCTTTCCAAGCCCTGCACAAAGCGATTTTGTAAGGCAGCGACAAGGGATAAGGCTTGTTTGGCATGTGCGGATTGGGCTGGAGTATAGTTTGCATTTGGATTCATGGTCGGCTCGCTTGGCTTGCTAATTATTTTTTCCGTATTATGTTTTGCTAAGTACAAGTAATCAATCGCTTAATTATTTTAAGCTTAATGTATGTGAATCTATCTTTGTTGGAGGGGATGATGAAACAATTTTTATTGCCAGTTCTTGGCGGAAGTTTATTGCTGTTATCAGCGTGCGGTACAGAAGATGCTGGGCCTGCCACAATCAGTACCACAGCTCCCATGGAAGCAAAATACAGCACAACAGATGGTATTATACCTTTTCCCAATAATATTTTATTTTCTGGAACAACTGATGCAACCTTAAATATTACATCAGGTGGTGTTGAGGTAACTGATATAACAGACCCCAAAGGTGCGATGAACACCTTGGATGGTTTTTCAACAGTCGCCCCGATTACAACTACATTTGCTTTGCCTATTGATGCAGCCACGATTACGGCGACAAGTGTGCGTGTATTTCCTGTAACTTCGGCAGACCCTTATGCTGCATCTGTTCAGCCACCAGCTGCTTATGCTACAACAGGATTGGCTGGTGCTGGTGCTGGTGCTGGTGCAGGGTTAGTCTTCGGTGTTGATTTCAAGGCATTACCTTCACCATCG
Organism: Mariprofundaceae bacterium; assembly: GCA_015663235.1. Taxonomy (GTDB): domain Bacteria; phylum Pseudomonadota; class Zetaproteobacteria; order Mariprofundales; family Mariprofundaceae; genus Ghiorsea. Next base: position 1,176 of record DQSL01000127.1, on the reverse strand, counting down.
AATCCCAATGTGTTGGTGATTAAACCTGTTAAACCCCTACAATCAAACACCAACTATATGGTGATTGTAACCAACGCTTTAAAATCAACTTCGGGAGAGGCGGCGCGCCCTTCTGCTCTTTTTACATTATTAAAACATACTTCACCACTTGTTGACCCAACGACTGGTGCAAGCCAAGTGCCTGGTCGTGATGATGCTACGGCGGCTCAACTTGAAGGGTTGCGTCAGCTTACACAAGCTATGCTTGCTATAGGTAATGCTGTTGGTATTCCCCCAGCAGATGTGGCAGTAGCTTGGTCCTTCAAAACACAAACATTAGGCAAGGTGCTGGCAAAAATTCAAGCAGATAGTGCAGCAGACCCGAATAGCTTTATTACCTCAGGATCAGCACAGCTTGGGGCATTTCCTTTCGTACCTTTTGCTCAAGGTCTAGCCGCTGGGGGCAATACAGCCCTGCTTGATGCATATACAGCAAGCCCAGCATCATTTGATACAATTGGTAGCGTGGTGGTAGGGGCTGTGAAATTACCCTATTATTTAGATGCAGCGGCCAATGCTAATGACCCCGCACCGCTTACATCAACCTTCCAAGTGGATAGTTATGGTTCACCAACATTAAAATCAGTACAAACTGTACCGTTTCTTATGACTATTCCTAATACAGCACCCGCAGCATCCACGGGTGGGAAGTGGCCTGTTGTTATTTTTCAGCATGGTTTCACTGTAGATAAGTCTACTGTTTTTGGTATTGCTAATACGTTAGCAAAAGCAGGTTTTGCAACGATTGCAATAGATGCAGTGCTGCATGGAGATAGAACCTTCGGCATAGATTTTGCCAATAATACGACAGGTGATGCTGGTGCTGATGGTATTGCAGATACCAGTGGTAAACACTACCTTAACCTGACATCGCTGCTTACTTCACGAGATAATATCCGTCAATCCGTTGCTGATTTGATACATCTTACACGTTTATTGGAACTTCAAAATTTAGTTCTCACAGGCATGGATGTTGTCAATAATACAACAGGCCTTCCCGCTGCAGGTGGCGATGGAACGCTTGATTTGATTGTAGGAGGTGGTTTTCCAGTATCTTATGTTGGTCATTCCAACGGTGGTATTTTAGGTACGGTATTGGCAGGTGTAGAGCCCGCTATTCAAACACTAGTTTTGGCA
>DQSL01000151.1 GCA_015663235.1 Mariprofundaceae bacterium | reverse complement strand
CATGAACCAACGGTTGACCATGCGTCCACCATCGTGCCTTCATCCACATATGCGCCGATATTTACATAAGACGGCATCAGCACCACTTTGGATGCAATAAATGAGCCTTTGCGCACGGTGGCATTGGGTACGACACGCATACCACCTTTGCGGAACATGTCTTCACCCCAATTGGCGAATTTTTGTGGTACTTTGTCGAAGTACTGGGTGTCGCCACCGTGTATGACTTGATTGTCGTGCAATTTGAAGAAAAGAAGCACAGCTTTTTTCATCCATTCATTGGTAATCCATTCACCAGCGTCATTTTTTTCAGCAACACGAATGCCACCATCATCCAAAAGGTCGATTGTGCGCACTACCGCCTCGCGAATTTCAGCATCTACGGTGTGCATGTCCCATGTGTCGCGCGTATCCCATGCTTTGTCGATAACCTGCTGTAAGTGATTCATTGAAACCTCCTGTTGTTTGATTAGCCTTTAAATGTGATTTTGCCAAATCCTAGAAGGATACGGCATGAAGTAAATGTTGTATTATTATTTGTAGTTGTGGGCTTTGACTTATATGGTTACGCTGCACCGTAATCAGAATAGTAATAAAATGAATAAGGATATAGTCGTGGATAGAAGAATTCTTGTAAAACTACACTTAATCATGGCAGCAGTTGCCCTTCCGCTGTTGTTAATGTTTGTGATTACTGGTGGTCTTTATACGCTTGAATATAAGCCAAGTTCATCAAAAAACGAATACCGCGTGACCATGAGTGCACCACTTGATGGTAATAAAGAAAAAATGAAAGATGTGGTGCGCCAAGTATTAAGTGAACATGGTTTGGATGCACCGACGGGAAAGGCGAAGGTTAAGCGCAGTGGTCGCAGCTACAAAATGAAATGGAGCGGCAAGAACCACAGTGCAAACCTTAGGGCTTCTTCGCGTGATAAGATGGTTGCAGTCATTGAGGTGAAAACACCGAGCTGGTACAATCGTTTGATGCGTTTGCATAAAGGCAAAGGCTCGGATTTATTTGATATGTTTGCCATTGCGATGTCTGTTTTTGTAACGTTTATCTTGCTGACGGGTGTGTGGATTGGTTTGAAAACAGCGGCATACAAAACATTGACTATCCAAGCGCTTGGTTTGGGCTCTGCATTGTTCTTGGCTATGGTTATTGCTGCACAATTTTAAAACTTACGCGTTGCAAGCATGATAATTGATTGAGCCTTTTACCTTATGTGGTTACGCTGCGGCTTATTAAGTTATGGGTGGTGAGTATGGAAAACATTGTCATACAAGGTGGCGTGCCACTGGTTGGTAGCGTGGAGAGTAGTGGGGCAAAGAATGCGGCACTTCCTCTGCTTGCGGCTGCAATTCTTGCGGATGGACCTGTAACCTTTCACCGTATTCCACATTTGAATGATATTTCAACCATGACCAAGCTGTTGGCTTGGCAGGGTGCGGATGTAAGTTATGATGACCAAAACCGCTTAACCATTGATACGCGAGCTTCTGATAAACCTGAAGCACCTTATGAGTTGGTGAAAACCATGCGCGCATCTTCTTTGGTGCTTGGGCCTTTGTTGGTGCGTTTTGGCGAAGCGAGAGTAAGTTTGCCTGGCGGCTGCGCTATTGGTGCGCGCCCTATTGACTTGCATCTCAAGGCGTTGGAAGCCATGGGTGCTGAAATTACTGTTGAGCATGGTGATGTGATTGCCAAGGCAGCCAATGGGCTGCACGGCGCAAAGATTGTGTTTGATCAAGTGACGGTCACAGGCACAGAAAACATCATGATGGCAGCCGTACTTGCTGATGGTGAAACCATATTAGAAAATGCTGCGCGTGAGCCTGAAGTGGTCAACCTTGCTGATTCGTTGCGTGATTTGGGTGCGAAGATTCAAGGTGATGGTACGGATACCATTACAATTCAAGGTGTTTCATCTATTTCGGGCGGGGATATTTATACCATTGCTGATAGAATTGAGACGGCAACTTATCTTGCCGCAGGTTTGATTACAGGTGGTGATGTGACGGTAACGAAAACCGATGCCAGTTATTTGGATGCATTTTTAGCGCGAGCGAAAGAAGCAGGTGCAGAGGTTGAGGTTGGCGACGATTTTATCCGCTGTGCAGCGCCCAATGGTCTCAAAGCAGTAAACATTCATACGATGCCACATCCAGGATTTCCCACAGATTTACAAGCCCAATTTATGGCAATGATGTGTGTTGCTGAGGGTACGAGTTTGATTTCAGAGACCATTTTTGAGAATCGTTTTATGCATGTGCAAGAGTTGATTCGCATGGGTGCTGATATTCAGCTTGATGGACATACTGCTGCGGTTAAAGGTGTTGCTAAGCTTTCAGGTGCGCCTGTGATGGCAACTGATTTAAGAGCTTCTGCATCGCTGGTGTTGGCTGGTGTGGCTGCTGAAGGTGAAACAATTATTTCGCGTGTATATCATATTGACCGTGGTTATGAACGCATTGAAGAAAAAATGCGCTGTTTGGGTGCAAATATTGAGCGCCATTATGTATAAAAGGGTAGATGAAAAGTATGTCAGATAAACCAGTATTAACGATTGCCTTGTCTAAGGGGCGTATTTTAGAGCAAACATTACCGTTGCTAGAATTTGCCAATTTGATGCCCAAAGAAAATGTGCAAACCACACGCAAGTTGATGGTGGATGGCCCTGATGATTGGGCAGGAAGCAAAATTCGATTTTTGATTATTCGCGCGGCAGATGTATGCACCTATGTTGAAAAAGGTGCAGCAGACTTAGGTATTTCAGGGCGTGATTTGTTGTTGGAACACAAGCCGCATGTCTATGAACCTTTGGATTTGAAGATTGGTAAGTGTCGCTTGTGTGTGTGTGGGCCTAAAGATGCCGTGGAAGCAGGGGATTCATCAGTGACGGGTGGGCGGATTCGTGTGGCAACAAAATATGACCAAATTGCTGAAGCGTATTACCGTGAACGGGGTGTTCATGCAGATATTATTCATTTGTATGGTTCGATGGAGCTTGCGCCGTTGGTTGGCCTTGCCGACAGAATTGTGGACGTGGTGGAAACAGGCAATACGCTCAAAGCCAATGGTTTGGTGGAAGAAACGACTCTGTTTGATGTGTCCAGCCGTTTGATTGCCAACCCTGCAAGTTTTGTCACCAAAAAAGTACAAGTGCAAGCGGTTATCAATAAGCTTCGAGAAGCTGTGGAGCAGCGGGAGAATGCAAGTGAATAAGGTTCGTCGTATTTATTCAAATAGCGCAGGTTACCGAGCACAATTGGATGCTTTGTTATCACGTGAAACCGATACAGGTGCGGATGTACAAAACCTTGTTGCTGATATTCTTGTGGACGTGAAAACACGTGGTGATGCAGCTTTGTGTGAATATACTGCAAAGTTTGATGGCTGGGATTGCACGGCTGAAAACATGGTGATTAACCGCGATGCAATGGAAAAAGCATGGTTCGCTGTGTCAGACATGGATAGGCAATCGCTGCAATTGGCTGCGGATAGAATTCGTGATTATCATGAAAAACAAGTGCAAGATGATTGGTCTTATACGGATGCTGCGGGTTTAACACTTGGGCAACGCTCAACACCTTTAGACAGCGTGGGTATTTATGTGCCTGGCGGAAAGGCTGCTTATCCATCTTCGGTGTTGATGAGCGCTGTGCCTGCACAGGTGGCGGGTGTTGGAAAAATTATCATGGTTGTACCAACACCTGCGGGTGAAATGAATGATTTGGTCTTGGCGGCAGCTTATGTGTCTGGCGTACAACGGGGTTTTGCAGTGGGTGGTGCGCAAGCCATTGCTGGCATGGCGTATGGTACTGCAACGATTCCAGTAGTGGATAAAATTGTCGGGCCGGGTAATAAGTTTGTGGCAGCCGCCAAACGCCAAGTGTTTGGTACATGTGGTATTGACATGATTGCAGGGCCATCAGAGATTGCTGTGGTGGCTGATGGTGGTCACCCTGAATGGTTGGCAGCCGACTTTTTATCACAAGCTGAACATGATGAAGCAGCACAAAGTATATTTATTACCGCCGATGAAAGCTTGGCAGATAAAGTTGAAGTTGAGATAGCGAAGCATTTAGCGGTGCTTGAGCGCGCTGATATTGCGGGCACATCGGTAGAAAATCATGGCGCATTTATTATTGTAAATAATCTTGATGAAGCCGCAGAAGCTGTGAATATCATTGCGCCAGAACATCTGGAGCTGGCTTTGGATGACCCTGATGCCATGTTGCCCAAAATTAAACATGCGGGTGCGATTTTTATGGGTCATTTCGTGCCTGAAGCTTTGGGTGACTACATGGCAGGACCAAGTCATGTCTTGCCAACGAATAGGACGGCTAGGTTCTCTAGTCCATTGGGTGTGTATGATTTTCAAAAACGCAGCAGTATTATTCGCTCCACGCCGCAAGGTGTAGCAGCGATTGGTGCAGAAGCAGCACATTTAGCGCACCGTGAAGGTTTGCAGTGTCATGCTCTAACACTAGAATTAAGGTTAGCGGATAAGAAAGGGGAATAAATATGGGTCGCAGTGCAAGTATTGAAAGAAACACCAAAGAAACACAGATTAAATTGTCTATAAACTTGGATGGTACAGGTGAGTGTGAGCTGAATACACCGATTCCTTTCCTTAATCATATGCTGGAACAAATTAGCCGTCATGGCTTGATTGATTTAAACATTGATGCCAAAGGTGATGTTGATATTGATGACCACCACACGGTGGAAGATATTGGTATCTGTCTTGGTGAAGTGCTTCGTGAAGCTATTGGCGATAAAAAAGGCATTGTGCGTTACGGACATGCTTATGTGCCTTTGGATGAATCGTTGTCACGGGTGGTGCTTGATTTATCAGGTCGCCCAGATTTGGAATATCATGTTGATTTTCCTAAAGAAATGATTGGAAGTTTTGATGTGGATTTGTTCAAAGAGTTCTTCCAAGCTGTGGTGAATCATAGCCGGATGAGCCTGCATATTGATAATTTACGCGGTATCAATAATCATCATATTGCTGAGACTGTGTTTAAGGCATTTGGTCGCGCTTTGCGTATGGCTGTAGAATCCGACCCGCGCCAAAGTGGTGTTCCGAGCACCAAAGGTACACTTTAATTCATGATTGGATTGATTGATTATGGCATGGGCAACCTGCATTCGGTTGCCAAAGCTTTGGAAAAAGTCGGTGGCAAAGTTGAATGGGTTAAAAATGCTGATGATATAGCCAATTATGAGCGTATTGTGTTGCCTGGAGTGGGTGCGTTTCGTGATTGTATGCATACGCTTAAAGAAACGGGTATGGCGGATGCTATTAAAGAAACTGTGCACAAAGGCACGCCTTTTTTGGGTATTTGTTTGGGTATGCAGGTATTGATGTCCCGCTCGTATGAGTTTGGTGTACATGCTGGTTTGAATTTGATTGAAGGTGAAGTCAAAGCTTTTCCTGAAGACCATGTTGAACGCGGCTTTAAAATTCCGCACATGGGTTGGAATGATATGGTATTACCCGCTGGACAAACACATCCAGTATTGAGCGGGGTAAAGGGTGAGCAAGTATATTATGTGCATTCCTATTATTGTGCGCCTCGAAACCCTGAAGACTTATTGGCAGCTTGCTCTTATGGTGACTATCCTTTTGCTTCGGTGATAGGGCGTAATAATATTTTGGGCATGCAGTTTCATCCTGAAAAAAGTCAACATGCTGGGTTAAATTTACTGGAAGGGTTTATCAACTGGAAACCATAAGCGCAGTAAGATGCGAAAAGGGTTCATTCTGTTATAGTTCGGAAAATATAAGTTTATTATGTATTAAAAGGGGATTCCATGGGTATTCTTGAAGGTAAAAAAGGTTTAATTTTGGGTTTGGCTAACAATAAGTCCATTGCGTGGGGGGTAGCGCAAGCTTGTCATCGCGAAGGCGCTGAGCTTGGGTTTAACTTCTTAGGCGAACAATTGGAAAAACGTGTGCGCCCGTTGGCAGAAAAAGTAGGCTCAACATTGATTGAATCTATGGATGTGGGTGAAGACGCTGAAATGGATGCGTTTTTTGCTAAAGTGGAGGCTAAATGGGGCAAGTTGGATTTTATGGTTCACTCCATTGCCTTTGCCAATAAAGATGCGCTGCGCAATCCTTTTTCACAGTGTACACGCGAAGACTTTCAACTGGCAATGGATATTTCTGCATACTCGTTTGTGGCTTGCGCGCAACGGGCGGCAAAGATTATGAATGATGGTGGAAGTATGGTCACGATGACTTATTTGGGTGCGGAGCGTGTGATTCCTGGTTATGGTATGATGGGTGTAGCGAAAGCTGCCTTAGAAGCATCTACGCGTTATTTGGCAGATGATTTGGGCAAGCGCCGAGGTATTCGTGTCAATGCGGTATCATCAGGTCCGATTCGTACACTTGCAGCATCAGCTGTGGGCGATTTTCGTGAATTGATGGCAAAAAGTGCACGAGGCTCGATGCTTGGGCGCAACGTGACACAAGATGAAGTAGGTAACACTACTGCATATTTAGCTTCTGACTTGGCATCGGGTGTATCGGGTGAAGTTCACTACGTTGATGCGGGGTTCCACGTCGGAGCAGGTGATCCAGGCGAATAATGATTCTCTTGCCTATCTATTGTTCACTAGCAGCGTTGGAAACGCGCACTTATAGTAAGTGTAAGCTTGCTTGTTCCGTCTCGCTAGAGGGTACTATATAGACAAGATCATTCATTATTATTTATGATGTTTTTTTATGAGTAAAAGATTAGGGATAACAGATGTCAGGTTCTAGTTTAGGTCAAATATTTCGCGTAAGTACGGCGGGTGAATCTCACGGCAAAGCACTGGTTGCCATTGTTGAAGGTTGCCCTGTTGGTGTGGCGTTATGCGAAGCTGATATTCAACCAGACTTGGACAAGCGCAAACCAGGGCAATCCAAATATACCACACAACGCCGTGAAGCGGATGAAGTAGAAATTTTGTCGGGTGTGTTTGAAGGCAAAACCACAGGTTGCCCGATTGCTTTGTTGATTCGCAATACCGACCAACGCAGCAAAGATTATTCCGACATCAAAGATAAGTTTCGCCCTGGTCATGCCGACTTTACTTTTCATGCCAAGTATGGTTTTCGAGACTACCGTGGCGGTGGTCGCTCCTCTGCAAGAGAAACAGCTATGCGCGTGGCAGCAGGTGCGGTAGCGCGCAAGTTTTTAGCCAGTTCAGGAGTTTCTATTCGCGGTTGGGTGGACCAAATTGGTCCTGTGAAGATAAATCCAAATAACTTCTCTTTTGACGAAATTTATAACAATCCATTTTTCTGTCCTGATGCGAAAGCTGCCAAGGAAATGGCTGATTTCATGGACAAATTACGCAAAAGGGGAGACTCCATCGGTGCATCGGTTACCGTGGAAGCCACAGGCGTACCCGCAGGTTTGGGTGAGCCAGTGTTTGACCGCATTGATGCGGATTTAGCCAAGGCTATGATGAGCATCCAAGCGGTGAAAGCCGTGGAAGTGGGCGATGGTTTTGCGTGTGTTGAAGCGCATGGTTCTGAATTTGGTGATGCGATTCGTCAAGACGGTTTTCAAAGCAATCATGCAGGTGGTGTATTGGGTGGCATTACCAATGGTGATACCATTCATGTACGCATGGGTTTAAAGCCAACCTCATCCATTTTAAAACCGCGCCCAACCATTGATATTCACGGCAATGAAACAGAAATCATCACCAAAGGTCGCCATGACCCATGTGTTGGTATTCGCGCAGTTCCCATTGCTGAAGCCATGCTTGCCTTAACCCTTGCTGACCACTTGCTTAGACAACGTGCTAGCAAGTTATAAACATCGTTCATTTAGCTTTTAGATATTCATCATGAATAACCCTATACAATGCCTGATTTGTGGTACTAGCGATTCTTCAGTAGTTGCGAAAGCAAGGCTTTCTGGGGTTGAAGTATATGATTTAGTACGCTGTTCTGCTTGCCAAGCTTCATTTTTTTTGCCCATGCCATCGCCAAGTGCATTGGCGGAACATTATTCCAACGACTATACCTTTTATAAGGGTGATAACTTTAAAGCACAGGGCAAAGGTGCAGCTTTTGCAAAAAAATATCTTGCGCATCAAGCACAAGGGAAACTATTGGATATTGGCTGTGCCAGCGGCGACTTTTTAGCAGGTGTACAACAAGGCTCAGAATGGCAAGTGTTTGGTACAGACATTAACCCTGAAGTGGTTGCTTCTGTGCAAGAAAAATTAGGTTTGGATGTGCGTGTTGGAGAAATTGAAAACGTAGGTTTTGATGCGGGTTATTTCGATGTGGTACGTGTGCAGGATATTCTTGAACATGTGCCAGAGCCACTTACTTTTTTAAAGGAATGTAGACGTATTATTGACGATAAAGGCACTTTTTATTTGTCTGTGCCCAATGGTTTGGCAGATGCACAAAACCTTGTTGATTATTATGTTAAATATGATTCTCCCGCATTTAGTGGGGCAGGGCATATTTATTTCTTGTCGTTTGCAAGTTTGAAGCTGCTATTTGAACAAGCGGGTTTTTGCATTGAAAAAACATACAGTTACAACTTCAAAAAAGGCTTGCGTAGTTTTTCGGTATTGCCAAAAAGTAAACATTGGCAGCGAGATTTAACGCCACCTAATGCGTTACAGCCAGCATCAAACCAAGGCGAGGCACATACGCATAAACAGAAAAAACGCTCTGTGGCATATTATAACTTTCAGTTTATGAAAGATGAGTTTTCTAGGGTTTCTGGCATTCATACCTATGCGCAAGACTTTATGTTTGTTTTAAAACCTTTTTAGCCCGCATTATTCATAAATCGTCGTGATGATTGCGCCGAAACTTTGTTTGCAACGCATATTGAAGAAATTGCTCGTAGCTGTGCTTACGAAAAATTGATGAAAGATTTGTTGCGTATAAAGAGGCAAGCAAGGGCGCGGTAGTATTTATGAATAATACGGGTTAGAAAGGGCGGTTTCAAACACCAAGTTAAAACCGCCACCAAGGTTTATCCAATTCACCTTGGCATTTTTTGAGTTGCACTTGATACATACCAGCTCTGCGTTTTACTTTTTGCGCCACTTTGACCAACCAAGGCTTTTTCAAATAGGTTTTGCGTTTAAATCCACCATGCCCTTCGTGATAAGCTAAATATTGACTATAAGCATCCCATTTGGATACCCCCAGCGTTTTGTAGGTATAGTCACCATACCAACCGATAAAGTCTGTTGCATCAGCAAAATCGCTGCGGCTTGCGCTACGGTTCCCTGTTTTTTCTTTATACCAGTCCCATGTGCCATCTTTGACTTGGGCATAACCATACGCCGAAGAAACGCGACCCCAAGGAATAAACCACAACAAATAATCTTTAGGCGGGCGGGCTTTGGCAGTAAACCGTGACTCCTGATGAATAATGGCAAGCTGCACATGAATGGGGACACCCCACTTTTTGTATGTTTGTTTGGTGTAGGCATACCAACTGCTTTTTTCTTGAAAAATAGCACAGCTATTGTCCATGTTTTGCGGTGGTTTCTTGGTGCAACCTAGCGTGAACAGCAAAAAAAGTATGAGTATGTATTGAAGCCATTTCATAGCGCTATCCTGCATTAAAATAGATGATTACCCAACTTCTTAACTGGCTACCCCCACGAACACGGGATACCATACCTTACAAGAAACAATTAAAGTTTGCGCATAATTAGGAAAAATATAGGGTATTATGAATAAAACAGCGCGTATAACAAGGGCATTATTACTTTGGTTTTCATTGCTTTGGCTGCCAAGCTTATCATTAGCTGCAAGTCCACCTGTGATTGTTAAAACGCTCAATTTAGCTACATCTACTTCGGTTGATTTCTTAGGACAGTTATACTTTTCTGGTGATGATGGTGTTAATGGAAATGAACTTTGGAAAACGGATGGCACACCAGTAGGTACAATAATGGTAACCAATACTTCAACGGCAATATCGTTTGGTGGGCATTTTAGCGCGGGTAATTTCCTTGTGGTTGGTAATACGATGTATATGTCTGCCAGTGGTGTATTTGCTAATGGTGGCGAACTCTGGAAAACAGATGGCACAACTGCAGGCACAGTTTTGGTGAAAGATATCGCACCAGGTTCTTCAGATTCAATACCGTATGACTTTATCAATCTCAATGGTGAAATATTTTTTTCATCGCGAAATTCTTTGGCAAGTATACGTTACCTTAAAAAAGTGACGGAACCAATGCTGGTACGGTTGGTGTGTTCGATGTTGATGGTGGTTTTGTAGATCCCACAAATTTCTTTTCCTTTAACGGGTTTGTTTATTATATGGCTACAGGTAACAATGGGTTTACCACGAAAAAACTATGGAAAACGGATGGCACAGTAGCAGGCACGGTCATGGTGTTATTGGCATCAAATGGGTTAACAGTAGCTAATAATTTCAAGCTTTTAAGTGGTGCGATAAAATTCCCAATTAGTCCTTATGTAATTTTAGGTAACACGATGTATTTTCTAGCCAACGGATCAGGTGGTAATGGGCTTTGGAAGACTAATGGCACTGATGCAGGTACAGTATTTGTCACATCTAGCATAAGTGGGGAGTTGGTTGTATTAAACAATAAAATTTATGGTCTTTCAAATGGAGTTCTTCGCGTAAGTGATGGGACTGCTGTGGGAACTTCTGTCGTAAAAGACGCTGGAACTATACCACCAACAGCCGTCAACACATCTGGTCGTTTAACAGTGGTAGGGAATACGTTATTCTTTACTTCAAACCGTGAGCAGTTATGGATAAGTGATGGAACTACTGTAGGCACTATGTTGGTGAAAGATATGAACTCCACAGGTTTTTCATTAGAGCCAACACATCTTACAGATGTAGGTGGGATGCTATATTTTTCAGCAGATGACGGTGTGAATGGCACAGAGCTTTGGACAAGTGATGGTTCAACAGCGGGTACGGTTATGGTTAAAGATATTAATGTTGGGGTAGGAAGCTCAAATCCGCGTGAGTTAAGGCAGGTAGGTACTAAATTATACTTCATTGCTGAGGATGGTGTAAATGGTACGAGTTTATGGGTGATTGATGGTGTGTCTGGACCTGCTGTGATTGCCGATGTTACCCCACCTGTGATTTTGCTTGTAGGTAGCGCAAGTGTTTCTACTGTTGAAGGATCTACATATACGGATGCTGGTGCAACTGCTACAGATAATATTGACGGGGATATTACAGCGAATATTACAGTAAATAACCCTGTAAACACGGGAGTACCAGCAACATATACGGTTACATATAATGTGAGTGATGCAGCGAGTAATACGGCAGTTCAGGCGACACGGACAGTTATCGTTACGGCTGCGAGTACTGGTGGAACTACAACTGGAGGAAGCACAACGGCGAGCACTACACCTACAAGTGGTGGCGGCGGGGGTTGTCTTACTTCAATAAACTCGGGTCTTTTGCCTATGTTGATGGCCTTGCTGGCTGGTTT
>DQSL01000101.1 GCA_015663235.1 Mariprofundaceae bacterium | reverse complement strand
CCACAAAATGCTTTGGTTTTGGTATTGATTTGGCAATGAACTTCTAATCCGATAACAACTTCCCAGCTCATGCTTCACCTCCAAATTTTACTGGCGACTTGGTATGCCAATCCGTTGCACTTTCATAAGCTGATGCTGCTGCCAAGATTTTGTCTTCTTGCCAAGCAGGTGCAATCCATTGCAGTCCAACAGGCAAGTCTTTGGCGAAACCACAAGGTTGCGACAAGCCTGGTAAACCTGCTAAGTTCACAGCAATGGTGAAAATATCAGACAAATACATGGTGAGTGGGTCATCTGTTTTTTCACCTGTTTTAAATGCGGGGATTGGGCTGGTTGGTGTAGCAATCACATCAACTTGTTCAAATGCTTCTTTGAAATCTTGGCTGATGAGTGTGCGTACTTTTTGCGCTTTTAAATAATAGGCATCGTAGTAACCTGATGAAAGGGCGAATGTGCCTGTTAAAATACGACGCTTCACTTCAGCTCCAAAACCTTCATCACGCGAGCGGGCATACATATCTTCCAAGTCTTCAGGGTTATCACAGCGATGACCAAAGCGAACCGCATCATAACGTGATAGGTTGGTTGATGCTTCGGATGGGGCAATCACATAATAGGCTGCGACTGCATATTCAGTGTGTGGCAATGAAATATCTACGATTTCAGCACCCAACTCTGCGCATTTTTGTAATGCAGCTTCAACTTGTGCGCGCACTTCTTCATCCATGCCGTCAATAAAATACTCTTTGGGTTTACCAATTTTTAAACCCTTCATATCTTTAGCTTCACAGGCTGCTAACCAATCAAAGTTTGGTGCATCGGCTACCGATGTGGCATCACCTGCATCATGCCCAGACATAATAGATGTGAGTAATGCTGCATCTTTAACAGTGCGCGTCATGGGGCCTGCTTGGTCAAGTGATGAAGCAAAAGCAATGATACCACGGCGCGAAATACGACCGTAAGTCGGTTTTAAACCTACCAAGCCAGTCAATGCCGCAGGCTGACGAATCGAGCCACCTGTGTCGGTGCCTAATGCAGCAGGGGTTAAGCCCGCAGCCACAGCAACAGCCGAACCACCAGATGAACCACCAGGGATACAATCGGTATTCCAAGGGTTTTTGCAGCCACCAAATGCAGATGTTTCATTGGATGAACCCATAGCAAATTCGTCCATATTTGTTTTGCCTACCAATACTGCACCAGCTTCTTTAAGGCGGGTAATCACATGCGCGTCATAAGGCGCTTCAAAACCTTCAAGAATATTGGAACAGCAACGGGTTGGTCCATGTTGGGTGCAAAAAATATCTTTCACTGCAATCGGCAATCCTTCGAGCGGGCGCGCATCATGTTCCTTGCGGTAGGCATCGGATGCCTCGGCTTGCGCCAATACATGTTCGGGGTCGATAAACACAAATGCATTCAAATCATCATTGTGTGCTGCAATACGGTCTAAATAAAGTTGGGCAACTTCAACAGCAGTGGTTTGTCCTGCTTCAAGTTGGTTTTGGATGTCGCTGAGTGAACGAAATGGCATAATATGTCCTCAAGAAATAATTTGGTTTAGGCAAAGTGCGTGCAATGGGGCGACTTATTCGAGCACTTTGGGCACAACATACAAACCTGATTCGGTGCGTGGTGCGGGTTGTTGCAAAGCATCACGGCGGTTTGGGTTGGTCACCACATCAGGGCGCAGCGGCATAGCCACATCATGGGGGTGTGCAGTGGGAGAAACACCATCGGTGTTCACTTCACTGAGTTTGTCAATATACCCCATAATGCTGGAGAGCTGTGGGGCAAGCTCTTGGGCTTCGCTATCGGTTAAGCGAATGCGAGAAAGGTTTGCGATTTTTTTTACGTCAATGTCCATAAAGACCACCTGAAATGAAAGTTGGCGCAGACTAATAAACTATGGGCATTATCTCTAGTCTTTTAGGGTTTTTAGGTATTTTTCCCAAGTGAGGCAAGGCTCTAAGCCAATGCATGAAGCATATTGTTTGAGGTAGCTCTTTAAATAAAACACGCCAGGGAAAGCTGAGCTTTGATTTGCTTCAATGGCTTTGAGATGAGCTAAAGATATATTGGTTTTTTCGGCAATTTGCAGCAAAGTGATCGCGTGAGATTCTCGGATGGATTGTAAAACTTTCCCAGAGACTTCACTGGGCACGGGCGTGGTTTCAGCGCTTTGCAAGTTATTACTTTCTATGGGCATATGATGCGACACTTCTTTTTCCGCACGTTCAACGTCGTGAATGTGGAGTGTGATGTCATAACTCAGACGTGTTTGACTGTTGGATAATATGACATATGCTTCTTCAATTTGTTGGTTGATGGTAGCAATTTCTTCAGCAGAATATAAGGAGTATGCAGCCAGCGAATTTTCTTGGAAAATAAGTTTAATGTCGCGGTAGGCATTGATAATGTCTGCAGTTGTGGCGTGTGTTGATATTTGCAGGGTATCGTAATGATTATCTTGGGAAGCCATGCTCAATTCACCACGCCATTTGTTTTGATTTGTTGTGTTTTAATGACCTTCTCAGCCATGCGATGCAGGCAAATGGCATTGCGCGATTGCGGGAAAAGTTGGTAATAGGATTGCCGTTGTTTTAAGGCTTGGGTGACATGTACATCATGATGCAGGCAACCCAAAAGATTGAGGTTTAAGCTAAAATATTTGTGAAAAATAATTTGCATGGCATCACCCAGCTTGGTATCGGCAGGATCCATCATTTGATTGACCACAAGGTTGAGCTGTAGCTTTTGTAGGTTACCCTGAATGTTTTTCCCATGTTCGGGATGTTTCTCTAACATATCTGCCAAAAACTGAGCAAAGGATTGTATTTTACCATAGTCTTTTTTTTGTTCGATTAAAATATCATTCATCAGGGCATGGCTTTGTTTGGGCAAACTTCTGAGCTGGCGGGTTAAAAGGCTTTTGACAAAACGATAGGTATTTTCAACTGAAGTGGGCTCAGGCATGACAGTTAATAAACCTTGGTCGGCATAGAGGAAAAAATCCAGGGTGTTAAAGCCTGTTCCAGCACCCAAATCAAGGATGACAAAGTCGGCATCAAGGTGCCTTAAGTTACGCATAACTTTAAGCTTTTGGAAATGTTTGAGATTTGCCATATCCAAGTCATCACTTGAGCCACTGATAAGCCCCATAAATGGTGTATTGCTCGGTTCAACCAAGCTGTTGATGTCTATGTTTTTATGGCGCAGAAGTTGCGAGAGTGTGGTTTTGGGATGGTTTATACCCAAACAGGTATGTGCATTGGCACTGCCCAAGTCCAAGTCAACAAGCACCGCTTTCTTTTCATGTGCTGCAAAAGCCATTGTCAAGTTGGCAGCAACAAAGCTTTTGCCAACGCCACCTTTACCACTAGCAACAGCCCAAATGAGCGGTTGCCTTTGCTTGGTCGTGGCTGTGTTTTTTACAGTCATTGAATGCTTATTGAAACCTCTTCCTTCACGGCTAAGTGATTATTCGCACAAGGTATATTGGCGATAAAAATCTATCCGTCAACTTGTATGTCAAAGTATAAAAACTAAACCTTATTGGTTTTGCTTGGTTTGAATTCACCGCGTTTAAGTTTGTTTCGATAATCCTTGAGTGCATTTGCGACTTTATCTTGCAGGATATACAAACCGATAAAGTTGGGTAATGCCATGGCGAGCAAAAGTAGGTCGCTGAAGTCTAAAATATTACCCGCGCTACCCAAAGTGGCTAACACAATAAAGACAAGAAAGGTTATTTTGTAAACCATAGAAAAGCGCTCACCAAACATATATGTCCAACATCGCTCGCCATAATATGCCCAAGAAATCATGGTGCTAAAGGCAAATAAAACAACTGAAAGCGATAAAATACTAGAGAACCATGGCACAACAGAGCCAAAGGCAGCAGATGTGAGTGCCGCACCTTGTTTGGCTTCAATTAAAGCTGCATGTTCAGGCGCGTTGTATACACCTGTCACAACAATCACCAAAGCTGTCATGGTGCAAATCACGATGGTATCAACAAATGGCTCATGCAATGCAACAATGCCTTGGCGAACAGGGTATTTGACGGCTGCGGTAGAGTGGGCAATCACTGCCGAACCAATGCCTGCTTCACTGGAAAATGCAGCGCGTTTAAAGCCTTGCACAATCACACCAACCAATGCACCAAAACCTGCTTCCAGCGAAAATGCGCCATGCCAAATCACAACAAAAGCTTCAGGGATAGCAGTAATGTTTGCTGCAATAATCCAAGTGCATGTTGCCAAATAAATGATGACCATGGTAGGTACAATGGCTTCAGCAGCATGGGCAATGCGTTTGATGCCACCAATAATCACAAAACCAACCAAGCTTGCCATGATGATGCCAAACAACCAGGGGTAATCATTAAAAAAGGGGATTTCACCTTGCACTGCGCCCATCGCTTGGGATACCTGAAAAGCATTGCCGCCACCCAAAGATGCGGCGATACAGAAGATGGTGAATACAATAGCAAGGGCTTTGCCGAATCCAGCCATGCCTTTTTCAGCCAAACCATCAGATAAGTAGTACATTGCGCCGCCCATCAACCGCCCATCAGGTCGAGTCTGGCGATAAAGTTGCCCTAGTGTCACCTCTGTGAACTTGGCAGACATGCCAAAAAAACCTGCAATAATCATCCAAATAATAGCACCAGGCCCACCGATAATGATGGCAATGGCAACACCTGCGATATTACCCAAACCAACCGTAGCAGAAAGGGCTGTGGTTAAAGCTTGAAAGGGGGTGACTTCACCTTTGTCTTCAGGGGTTTGGTATTTTCCGCGTAGAATGGAGATGGCATGTCCCATCATGCGTAAGTTGATAAAACCAAAGCGAAAAGTCATGTATATTGCACCTATACTTAGCCATGCAACAATGAAGGGGAACTCGGCTTCACCTGGGAAAACATCAAAAAAGAAGAAGGCTGCCAAATAACCATTTATCATGCCAAAAAAGGCATCCACAGCATTGCTCTCAGCAGCAAATGCAGGGTTGGCTAAACATAAAAAAACACCGAAAAAGATAAGTTTTATGATACGATTTTGTTGTGCAAACATAAGCCACCCCGCAATGACAAAACAATGATGAAGCACGTAGTCTGCCTTGATGTTGCGCTGCCGCAAGTTTGAAGCACCTTGAATAAGCATTGCATATCAATAGCAACGATTTACGATACGACCATGACTGTTTTGTTTCGCTGGTTGTTTTTGACAACATTATCTCGGATTGCCGTGATTACGGTTGCCGTCATATTGATTTTTATGTTAGCAGAATCCATTGATAAGTCGCGGTTGGTGGGCAATGGTTTAACGCTTGAAATTCTTGCTGAATACTTGCTCTTAAAAGTGCCCTTTATGATTTCTGAATTGATGCCCGTGGTTGTGCTTATTGGTGTATCTATTTATATGCTAGAGCTATCACGAAATCATGAGCTGGTCGCTTTGCGCGCGGCAGGCATCACTTTTCTCAAGCTTATCCAGCCATT
>DQSL01000066.1 GCA_015663235.1 Mariprofundaceae bacterium | reverse complement strand
TGCAAGTCACCTTTTTTAGCCAGTGTAATTAATTTTTCAACATATGGTTTAACTGCACGTGCTTTGGCTTGTGTTGTTTCAATTTTGCCATGCGTCAACAATGCTGTTGCTAGGTTAGCTAGCAATGCACGACGATGCCCTGAAACAAGACCAAGTGATGTGCGATGTTTGCGATGTCTCATCGTGAATACCTCTTATTTATCTTCGTCAGACACTGAGGTCCAACCATCTACTTCCATACCAAGTGCAAGACCCATGCTTTCCAAAACAACCTTAATTTCAGTCAAAGACTTGCGACCAAAGTTGGGTGTGCGTAACATTTCTTGCTCGGTACGTTGTACCAAGTCACCAACGTAAAATACGTTGTCACTTTTCAAACAATTCATTGAACGCACAGACAAGTCCAAGTGGTCAATCGGTTGATTCAATAAATCAACAACATTATCACTGGATGACTCTTCATCTTCTGCGATTTCAACAACATCAAAATCAACAAATACATTCAACTGTTCTTGGAACATTGCCGCTGCTGCACTAATCGCATCTTGCGGCGTGATAGAACCATCCGTATCTACTTCCATAATCAATTTATCATAGTTGGTTTTTTTACTTACACGTGCATTTTCAACACGCATCGCCACACGACGAATAGGCGAGAATGAAGCATCAATCAACAAGAAACCTTTCGGGCGCTCTTCTTCTTCACGGTCTTGTGCAGGGTCATAGCCACGACCTTTTTCTGCTATCAATTCCATCTTCAATTTTCCATCTTCGTTTAAGTGAGCAATCACAAGCTCAGGATTTAACACGGACACACCTGCTGGGCATTTAATATCCGCTGCAGTTACTACAGCTGGGCCTTTAATGTCCAACGTCAATGTCTCTGCATCATCACCATTCATGTGTACATCAAGCTCTTTCAAAGTCAAAATCATATCAACAACATCTTCACGGACACCATTAATAGAAGCAAACTCATGCATCACACCGTCAAAAGAGACTGATGTTACAGCACCACCTGGTAAAGATGAAAGCAACATACGGCGCAAGCCATTACCAATTGTTGTACCAAAGCCGCGCTCAAGAGGTTCGAAAACAATCTTGGCTGAACGACCTGCTACAACTTCTTCAATCGAAATAGAGCGCGGGTTAATCAATTCCATAGTCTTATCTACCTCTTCTTATTTAGAATACAATTCTACGATAAGCTGTTCACGGATACCCGCGTCAAGCTGATCACGTGCTGGAAGTTCACGGTAAACACCTTGGCGCTGTTGCAAATCAACATCCAACCATTCTGGTGTTCCTTTTTGACCCGCTGCTTCCACAGAGGCATTGATGCGAAGATGTTCTTTGGCAGAATCTACCAATGCAATCGTATCACCAGCTTTTACACGGTAAGACGGCACATTAAGAATTGAACCATTCACATTGATGTGTTTATGGCGAACAATTTGACGCGCTTCGGTACGTGATGAAGCAAAACCCATACGATACACAACATTATCCAAGCGGCTTTCAAGAAGCTGCAACAATGTTGTACCTGTAATACCAGTCATTTTATCCGCATCTTTATAATAACCAAGAAATTGTCTTTCTTGCAAACCATAAATACGTTTAACTTTTTGTTTTTCACGTAATTGAATACCATAGTTGGATACTTTTACGCGACGGCCTTGACCATGCATACCTGGAGGAAACGGACGTTCTTCCATTGGGCATTTCGCCGAATAACATTTTGAACCTTTAAGAAAAAGTTTTTCGCCTTCACGACGGCAAAGACGACACTTTGCTTCTAAATAACGAGCCATTCTATTTTACCCCTAAACCCGACGACGTTTCGACGGACGACAGCCATTGTGTGGAATTGGTGTTACATCACGAATAGATGTTACATTCAATCCAACCGCGCCAATGGCACGCATCGCTGATTCACGACCAGAACCTGGTCCTTTAACTAGTATTGCCACGTTTTTTACACCATGATCCATCGCTTTTGTTGCTGCTTCTTCAGCGGCAACCTGTGCGGCAAACGGTGTACTTTTACGTGAGCCTTTAAATCCTGCAGCACCACTGGTCGCCCAGCTAATGGTATTGCCTGATTCATCAGCGAATGTGATAATTGTATTATTAAAAGAAGCTTTAATGTGTGCTACAGCGTTGGCAATATTCTTGCGGACGCGCTTCTTGGTTACTTTTGCTTTAGCCATTATTCAACCCAGCCTTACTTCTTCTTACCAGCAACTGCCCGACGAGGGCCTTTGACAGTACGAGCATTTGTTTTACTTTTCTGGCCACGAACAGGAAGACCTTTACGATGGCGAAGCCCACGATAACAGCCTAGGTCTGTTAAACGCTTAATGTTCATCAAAACTTCACGGCGTAGGTCGCCTTCAATCTTGTAATCATCGTTGAGCAAGTTACGGATACTATCCACTTGCGCGTCAGTTAAAGCATTAACACGCACACTTGGGTCAATCTTTAACTTCTCTAAAATTTCCGCCGAACGGGGCGCACCTACACCAAAAATGTAAGTTAACGCTACCACAACACGTTTATGTGTGGGTATGTTTACACCAGCAATACGAGCCATTTAAGCCACCTTCTTCAATGCAGTCATGATTAACCCTGCCGTTGCTTATGACGCGGATTTTCGCAAATAATGCGAACCACGCCTTTACGACGGATTACCTGACACTTCAAACACATTTTCTTTACAGACGCACGAACTTTCACAGTACGCCCTCCATCATGCATAACCTTAAGGTTATGTTATTTTTCACGGTAGCTAATGCGACCGCGACTTAAGTCGTAAGGTGAAATATCAACTTTAACCTTATCGCCTGGCAAAATACGAATATAATATTTACGCATTTTACCTGAAATTGTACACAATACTTCATGACCATTTTCAAGTTTTACCTTGAACATTGCATTCGGCAGCTTTTCAACCACCTCACCAGCCATTTCAATAATATCTTCTTTAGCCATGTTATCCTTTTACTGCCTCAAGCAGAGAAGTATAAACTTCATCCATGCCTGCTTCAGCATTCACTTTACAAAACATGTCTTCGTTGCCATAAAAATCTAGTAACGGTGCAGTTTGCTCAGCATAAACTTCTAAGCGCTGAGAAATGACTTCTTCTTTATCATCAGCACGCTGAACCAATGTTCCACCGCACTTATCACAACGCCCCTCAATTTTGGGTGGCGAATAATGCCGATGAAATCCAAAACCGCAAGCACTACATGTCAAACGACCCGAAAGCCTTGTTAATAGTGCTTCTTTTGAAGCATCCATGAAGACAACATGGTCAAGTTTCAAGCTATGTTTGGCTAACATTTCATTCAATGCTGTCGCTTGTGCCACATTGCGTGGAAAGCCATCGAGCAAAAAACCTTTTTTGGCATCATCTGCAATAATACGCTCTTCAATCAAACCAATGACCAAATCATCAGTGACCAACTTGCCCGCATCCATAAATGCTTTTGCCTTTAAACCAAGCGTTGTTTTTTCAGCAACAGCAGCCCTTAACAAATCACCCATAGCCAAGTGAATAATTTTAAATGCTTCAGCGAGCTTCAAACCTTGTGTGCCTTTACCAACACCTGGCGGACCAAAGAGAACAATATTCATTAGCGGCGTTTTAACTTGGCTTGTTTCATCAAACTTTCATACTGAGTGCTCATCAAGTGCGATTGAATTTGCGTCATCGTGTCCATAGTCACCACCACAATAATCAACAGACTTGTGCCACCAAAGTAGAACGGCACACCATAAATGCTAATCAAAGCTTCTGGCAACAAACAAACCAAGGTCACATAAATTGCACCAACAACCGTAATACGTGTCAACACTGAATCAATATACTTACTGGTATTTTGACCTGGGCGAATGCCTGGAATAAAACCACCTGCTTTTTTCAAATTATCCGCAGTGTCTTTAGGATTAAAAACAATTGCCGTATAAAAGAAGCAAAAGAATGCAACCAAAAAGCTAAATGTTACCAAATATAACCACTGACCTGGTGCCATCATGGCTGCAATATCACCAATCCACTCGAAACCGGATGAATCTTTGGTAAACTGACCAAATGTTGCAGGCAGTAAAATTAAACTTGAAGCGAAAATTGGCGGAATCACACCCGCTGTATTCAACTTCAAAGGCAAAAAGGATGATTGACCACCAAACATTTTATTACCGACTTGACGCTTGGCATATTGAACAGGGATACGACGTTGCGCCCGTTCAAACCAAACCACTGCGTAGGTCACAATCAATAACATCACCAATAGCGCCAAAACACCAAGTGCTGTATATTCACCAGTACGTGCCAACTCTAATGTGCCACCAATGGCACTTGGAAGACCTGCAACAATACCTGCAAAGATGATCAGTGAAATACCATTACCAATACCACGTTCCGTGATTCTTTCACCAATCCACATCAAGAAGATTGTGCCAGAAACAAGTGTGATCACCGTAATCAATCTAAAATCAAGACCTGCTTCAATCACCACTGGGCGACCACCCACTGAGAATGACTCCAAACCAATCGACATACCAATCGCTTGGAATACCGCTAAGAAAACTGTGCCATAACGGGTATATTGCGTAATTTTACGCCGACCCGCTTCACCTTCTTTCTTCAACTGCTCAAGTTTTGGTGAAACAACTTGTAACAATTGCATAATAATGGATGCCGAAATATATGGCATAATACCAAGCGCAAATATGGTTAGTCGCGAAAGCGCCCCGCCCGAAAACATATCAACCAAACCAAGCAATGAGTTGGATGTTTGTTCAAAAAACTGTGCTAAAACCTGTGAATCAATGCCTGGAACTGGAATATGTGCACCAATGCGATATACCACAAGCATGGCAAGCACAAACAAAATACGTTGCTTTAATTCTCCAGACTTACCGATATTGGCAAGTCCACCCAGTTGTGGTTGCTGCATAAATTAAGCCGAAGTTGCGACGGAACCACCAGCAGCTTCAATTTTCTTGATGGCTGATGGTGATGCTTTTGCTACTGAAACGGATACTTTAACTGCACAATCACCTGATGCTAGCAACTTAATCGGGTCAACCGCATTGCGAACCAGACCAGCCGCATACAACACTGCTGCATCTACTGTTGCTCCAGCTTCAAATGAAGCCAATTGACCAACATTAACCAGTTGGAAAGTATTGCGGGAAAGTGGTGTAAAACCACGCTTTGGCAAACGTTGAATCAAAGGCATTTGACCACCTTCAAAACCGCGCATTACGCCGCCGCCAGAACGAGACTTTTGACCTTTATGACCACGTCCGCCTGTTTTACCATGCCCTGTGCCAATGCCGCAGCCTAAACGCTTACGATTGCGACGTTCTCCTGCTTTTGCTTGAATATTATTTAATTTCATTTTCGTCTCCGAAGAATTACTTAGACTCGTCGGCTACAAGCACGATGAGATGACGAACTTTATTGACCATGCCGCGTGTTGCAGGCGTGTCTTCAAGTTCTACAACTTGTTGCATACGGCGAAAGCCTAGTCCACGCAACGTTGCATTTTGATCTTTAGGGTAACCAATACCACTTTTAATCTGACGAATTTTAAATGTTTTCTTAGCCATTATATTTATCCTCTGACTTAAGAAGCTTTGCCACGGCGAACCGCAACTTGCTCAGGGCTTTCTAAGCCTTTAAGGCCATTAAATGTAGCACGAACAACATTAATTGGATTGCGCGAACCATGTGCTTTAGTCAAAATATCACGAATACCCACAGCTTCAATCACTGCACGAACAGCCGCACCAGCAATCACACCAGTACCTTCTGTTGCAGGCCGCAACATCACGCGTGATGCATCTTGCCTACCTGTTGTTTGATAAAAAATTGTGCCGTCTTTACGAGGAATAAACACCAAGTTTTTGCGCGCAATTTCATTCGCTTTGCGAATCGCTTCTGGTACTTCTTTAGCTTTAGCATAACCAAAACCAACGTGACCATCACCATCACCAACAACCATCAATGCTGCGAAACCAAAACGGCGTCCACCAGCAACAACTTTTGCTACGCGGTTAATATGAACAAGCTTCTCAGTGAGCTCAAGTTCTTCTGCATTAATCATTCAAACTCTCCTAAAACTTCATGCCAGCAGCGCGTGCTGCTTCAGCCAAGGCTTGAACGCGACCATGATAAGGGTAAGAGCCACGGTCAAAAGCCAGTTTATCTAATTTCTTTTTCGCAGCTCTTTCAGCCAACAATTTACCAACAGCTTCTGCGCCTGTGCGCCCGCCGCCGTTAGCTATGCTTTTGTCCAAACTTGATGCTGAGACTAAAGTTTCACCTTTAGCATCATCAATAATTTGAGCATAGATATTCCGTGAAGAACGGAAAATACTGATGCGTAAACGACCTGAAGCCTTTACTTTTGAGCGCACACGTCTTGCACGACGTATTGCTGCATTGTTTTCATAACGTTTTACTGACACTTTGAAACGTCTCCTATCCTATCAAGCCTGATTAAGCCCGTTTACCTTCTTTCATTGCTACATATTCATCCACATAACGTACACCTTTACCTTTGTAAGGCTCTGGTGGGCGGTAAGCACGGATTTCCGAGGCAACCTGACCAACTTTCTGTTTATCATAGCCAGTGATTGTAATATTTGATTTATCAACTATTGCTTCAATACCATCAGGGATAGCATAAACCACAGGGTGAGAAAAACCCAAAGACAAATCAAGATTTTTACCTTGAACTTTTGCACGGTAACCAACACCGCGAAGCTCTAATTTCTTTTCAAAACCTTTGCTCACGCCAATCACGTTGTTGGCGACCAATGAACGCGCCAAACCAAAGAAAGATTTCATTTTTTTGTTGCCCAAATCAGCGCATTCAAGCTGCACTTCATTGCCGTCAACTTTTGCTGTCACACCTTTAAATAATGGTGATTCCAACGTTGCTTTTACGCCTTTCACTGTGATGCTGTTCGCACCCACTGTAACTTCGACGCCTGCTGGAATTATAACAGGCTGTTTACCTATACGAGACATATCTATCTACCTCTAAAACACTGTACAAAGCACTTCGCCACCGATGTTCTTGGTGCGCGCGTCTTTGTCAGTCATAAGTCCTTGTGATGTACTGATTACAGCAATGCCATAACCATTACGAACACGTGGTAAATCTGTGGCGGGTGCATAAACACGTCGACCAGATTTTGAAATACGTGTTATTTCACGAATTGCTGGTTGACCTTCATCATCATAACGAAGCGTCAAACGCAAAAAGCGGTGACCTTTATAATTATAAGGCTTACCTGCTTGAATATAACCTTCAGCTTTCAAAATTTCTGAAATTGCTATCAAAGTATTACTACCTGGCATTTCAACTTTTTCTAAGCCTGCTTGTTGAGCGTTGCGAATGCGGGTCAACATGTCCGCAATACGATCCATCATCATAAACTTATTCTCCTAACCATTACCAGCTTGATTTAACCATGCCTGGGATTTCACCCGCCAAAGCATGTTTTCTCAAACAAATACGACACATGCCAAGCTTACGATACACAGAATGTGGACGACCACATAACTGGCAACGCGTATAAGCGCGAACCTTAAACTTTGGTGTACGGTTACATTTAACCTTTAATGCTTTCGTTGCCATCAAAAGCTCCTATAAAGCACGAAAAGGCATATTGAACTGTTTAAGCAGTGCACGCCCTTCGTCATTTGTCTTAGCCGTTGTACAAATAGTAATATCCATACCACGAATTTTATCAATTTTATCATAATCAATTTCAGGGAAAATGATTTGCTCTTTCACACCTAGGGTGAAATTGCCACGGCCATCAAATGCTTTCGGGCTGACACCACGGAAATCGCGGATACGCGGTAAAGCAATGTTTACCAAGCGGTCAAAGAATTCCCACATGCGATCACCGCGAAGTGTGACGCGGCAGCCTACAGGCATATCATCACGCAACTTAAAGTTTGCAATTGATTTGCGTGCTTTGGTTACCACTGGCTTTTGACCAGAAAGTGCCAGCATATCTGACAAAGCACCGTCGAGTAATTTGCGGTTCTGCGAAGCTTCGCCACAACCCATATTGATTACAATTTTAGTAATCGCAGGCACTTCATTCACGTTTTTGTAACCCAACTCTTTAATAAGTGCTGGTTTTACACGTTTTTTATAATCTTCTCTCAAGCGTGCCATTGCACTACTCCTACTTATCCAACACTTCGCCACATTTGCGGCAAGTGCGAACTTTACGACCATCTTCTAATGTTTTTACACCCAAACGAACACCCGTGTCACATTTACTGCACACGTATTGAACATTTGAAATTTCCAAAGCCGCTTCACGCTCAACAATACCACCAGAACTTGATTGCGTAGCTTTAGTATGGCGTTTAACCATATTAATTTTGGTAACAAAAACTTTACCTTTTTCAGGCAATACGCGAACAACCTTACCACGCGCACCTTTATCACGACCTGTAATGACAACAACTTCATCATTACTGCGGATACGATATTTTACATTCGTAGACATACCAATCCTCTTCTATTACAGAACTTCTGGCGCAAGAGAGATAATTTTCATATATCCTTTTGCACGAAGCTCACGAGTTACAGGGCCAAAAATACGTGTTCCAATTGGCTCACCTTGTTTATTCAACAATACTGCCGCATTTTCATCAAAGCGAATTGAACTACCATCTGGGCGACGGAATTCTTTGGCAACACGAACAACAACAGCGCGTTGAACCTCACCTTTTTTCACTTTACCATTAGGAATCACTTCCTTTACTGCAACAACAATCACATCACCAACACTTGCGTAGCGGCGTTTTGAACCACCCAACACTTTGATGCAAGTCACACGACGTGCGCCTGAGTTGTCTGCAACTTGCAGAACTGTTTCAGTCTGAATCATTTCTAATAACCTCTAAAGTTGTTCAGCGCGGGTAATGACTTCATCCATCATCCAAGTCTTACGACGAGAAAGAGGCGGACATTCCGAAATACGCACTGTGTCACCAATATTGCATGTGTTTTCTGCATCATGAGCCATATATTTTTTATGCGCGCGCACAGTTTTACGATAACGCGGGTGCAAAAAACGACGCTCAACTTCTACAACAACAGATTTATCACCTTTGTTGCTCACAACAACACCTTCAAGGGTGCGCTTGTTACTACTAACTTCACTCATTTTCCTTAACCTCTTAGCTACGCTCAGACAAAATAGTCTGAATACGAGCTACTTCACGACGATTTGCAGAAATACGACTGGTTTGATTCAACTGCATGGTTGCTTTTTGGAAGCGCAATTTCATGCTTTCCGCAGCCAATTCATCCATCTTTTCTTTCAATTCTACGTCTTTCATTTCACGCAATTCTTTAGCATTCATCGTCCAACTCCACGCACAACAATTTTAGTGCGAATCGGCAATTTAGATGCCGCACGCCCTAAAGCTTCACGCGCTAATTCTTCATTCACGCCATCCATTTCAAACAAGATGCGACCAGCGCGAACTGCTGCAACCCAATACTCTGGAGAACCTTTACCCTTACCCATGCGCACTTCCGCAGGCTTTTTCGATACAGGCAAATCAGGGAACATACGAATCCACACGCGACCTTGACGTTTAATATGACGCGTCATCGTAATACGGGCAGCCTCAATTTGACGTGCAGTAATACGGCCTGGCTCCATAGCCTTGATGCCGAAATCACCAAAATTCAAACTTGCGCCACGCGTTGCTTTACCACGGATGCGTTGAAGCTCCTTGTGGTGTTTACGCCAGCGTACTTTTTTCGGTTGTAACATAACTCTTAATCTCCGTTACGCGTTTTTAGCAGCAGCTTCGCTTTCGCCAAGCTTCTCGCCATTAAACACCCAAACTTTTACACCAATAATGCCGTATGTTGTCGCAGCTTCTGCCACACCATAATCAATTTCCGCACGCAATGTATGCAAAGGCACGCGACCTTCACGATACCACTCCATACGCGCAATATCAGCGCCGCCCAAGCGACCTGAACAATTGATACGAACACCTTTAGCGCCCATGCGCATTGCGCCTTGTACCGCACGCTTCATAGCACGTCGGAAAGCAACGCGACGCTCCAATTGGAAAGCAATGTTTTCAGCTACCAATTGTGCTTCTGCTTCAGGGCGTTTGATTTCTACAATATAAACTTGTACTTCTTGACCAAACTGACGTAATAACTCATTGCGCAAAGCTTCAATTTCAGAGCCTTTCCTGCCGATGATTACGCCAGGGCGCGCAGTATGCACAGTTACCTTCACTTTACCAGCAGGTCTTTCAATGATAATGCGCGATATACCCGCATGTTTCATTCTAGCCTTGATAAACCTACGCATTTTGATGTCTTCACGTAGTTGACGACCAAAATCTTTATCTGATGCATACCAAACTGATTCCCAACCACGGGTAATACCAACTCGGAAACCAATTGGATTGACTTTTTGTCCCATTCCAGAACTCCCTTAACTGCGTTCGCTCACAGCCACTGTTACATGACTATGACGATGAAAACGCTGACGCATACGGCCCATACCTTTTGGACGGTAACGCTTTAAAACTTCACCTTGATCAACTGTAATGGTTGAAATCAATAGGTTGTCAATATCAAGCCCGTTGTTTTGCTCAGCATTTGCCACAGCAGACTTCACAACCTTTTCAATCACACGCGCAGCTTTCTTTGGCGATAAAGACAAAGCAGCTAAAGCACGCTCAACGGGCAAGCCGCGAACAGCATTGGCAACAGTGCGAACTTTTTGCGCGCTGATATGTGCATTTTTATGAATTGCACGAACTTCTTCAGACATAACTTCTTACCTCTTCCGTGCTTTTTTATCAGCACCGTGACCATAATAAGTACGTGTTGGTGCGAATTCGCCCAACTTGTGACCCACCATGTTCTCAGATACAAACACTGGAATAAACTTATTGCCATTGTGTACGGCAAAATTCAAACCAACAAAATCAGGTGAGATAGTAGAACGACGAGACCAAGTCTTGATTACGCCTTTCTTACCATTCTCAATCGCAGCATCTACTTTCTTTTCAAGAGAAGCTTGAATGTAAGGACCTTTCTTTAATGAACGTGCCATTTTTTAGCTACCTCACTTCTGATTGCGACGACGAATAATATCACGATTCGAAGTCTTATTCTTTTTACGAGTCTTACGACCCTTGGTTGGAACACCCCAAGGTGTTACAGGGTGACGACCACCCGATGTACGTCCTTCACCACCACCATGTGGATGGTCAACAGGGTTCATGGCTACACCACGAACATGAGGACGCTTACCCAACCAGCGCGAACGACCAGCTTTACCAATCTTTTGGTTGGAGTGGTCAGCATTACCAATCACACCAACACTCGCCATACAACGCAAATCTACTTTGCGGAACTCGCCAGATGGCAACTTCAAAATGGCTTTACCATTTTCTTTACCCATCAACTGAACAGATGCTCCAGCAGTGCGCGCCATTTGACCGCCCTTACCTGGCTTCATCTCTACATTATGTAGCATTGTACCAACACGGATATTACCTAATGGCAATGCGTTACCTGGACGAATTTCTGCTTCATTACCTGAAACAACTGTATCACCAGCACGAAGACCTTGTGGGGCTAAAATATAACGCTTGTCGCCGTTGCTAAAAACAACCAGCGCAATGTGTGCTGTGCGATTCGGGTCATATTCAAGGCGCGCAACCTTACCTTCGATTCCTTGATTGTCACGTTTAAAATCAACCATGCGATAAAGACGTTTATGTCCGCCGCCACGGTGACGAGAAGTGATGCGACCATTGTTGTTACGACCGCCCGATTTTGTAAGACCTTCTGTCAAACGTGCTTCAGGCGCACCTTTGTACAAATCAGGGTTTACAATCGCAACGCGTCCACGAACACCATTGGTCATTGGTTTCCAAACTTTAATTGCCATGTCTTATGCCTCTTCCGCTACTTCAAGCGACTGACCTTCTGCCAGACGAATAATAGCTTTGCGATAACCAGAACGAGTTCCAGTGTGAGCACCACGACGCTTCTCTTTGCTAGGCATGTTCACAACTTGAACTTTTTCAACCTTAACTTCAAAGATTGCCTCAATAGCCGCTTTTACTTGAACCTTAGTTGCATCAGGTGCAATGCGGAACGTATATTGGTTCGCTTCACCTGTTGCTTGATAGCTCTTTTCAGTAATTACTGGCTTACGAAGTGTGTTAAAATGATGATATTTTGCGTTCATCCTTCACCTCCCAAGCGTTTTTCGATGTTTGTTAATGCATCTTCAGTCACAACCAAGTGGTCAAACTTCATCATGTCATGCAAGTTCATTTGACCATCCAATACAACCTTGCTTAATGGCACATTGCGCCCAGAAAGTTCAATTGCATCGTTGCTTTCAGCCAACACGAATAAACCTGATGTTACTTTAAGATTATCTCTAACCTTGATGAATGCTTTGGTTTTAGCTTCTTTCAAAGCCAACTTGTTTACCACAATCAAACGACCTTCACGAATAGCATCAGACAATACGATAGCTACGGCGCGGCGGCGTTCTTTTTTATTGATGCGTGTATTATAATCGTGTGGCTGCGGACCATGAGCTACACCACCGTGACGCATTTGCGCTGCACGCGTTGTACCTTGACGAGCGCGACCAGTACCTTTTTGTTTGAATGGTTTTTTACCACCACCCGAAACATCAGCTACTGTTTTGGTGCTATGTGTACCTGCACGTTGTGTGCGAGCCAATGCATTGTAAACACGATGCACAAGACTGGCATCTGTTTCCAAAGCAAAAATGTCGTCACTTAATTCACGAGAGCCGACTTCTTTGTTGTTTTGATCAACAATCTTAACTGCTGTCACGTTACGCTCCCTTCACCGCAGGACGAAGTTCAAGCAAACCGTTCTTCGCGCCAGGTACTGCACCTTTTACGAGAATACGATTTTGTTCTTCATCAATGCGAACAATTTCAATGTTTTGGGTAGTAATCCGCTTATCACCAAAGTGACCTGGCATTTTCTTCCCTGGAAATACACGACCAGGCCATTGGCACTGACCTGTTGAACCCATTTGACGATGCACTTTTTCAGCACCATGTGTTGCGCGTCCACCAGCGAAGTTGTAACGCTTCATAACACCCGCGAAACCGTGGCCTTTTGAAGTGCCTGAAATGTCCAGTTTTTGACCAGCTTCAAACAATGTTGCTGTCAAATCTTGACCCAATTCCAACTCTGGCTCCGCAGCCGTTCTAAATTCCATCAAGCCGCCCATGGCTTCTTGACCTTGACGTGCGTAGTGACCTTGCAATGCACGAGACACTACTTTTTTCGCTTTGCCGAAACCCACTTGAACACCGTTGTAACCATCTTTAGCTGAGGTGCGCAAAGAAATAACTTTGCACGGCTCAATATTAAGAACGGTTACAGGAACAACTGAACCATCTTCAGCGAAAACCTGCGTCATACCCGCTTTACGGGCAATTAATCCTGTACTCATGACAACGCCCCTTAAAGTTTAATTTCGACATCAACGCCAGACGGAAGGTCTAGCTTCATCAACGCATCCACAGTTTGTGGGGTTGGTTTCTCGATGTCGAGTAGACGCTTATGCGTCCGAATTTCAAATTGTTCCCGCGAATCTTTATATTTATGCGGTGAACGAATCACACAAAACTTGCGGATTTTGGTTGGAATCGGAATAGGACCCTTCACCGTAGCACCTGTGCGTTTTGCTGTTTCTACAATGTCTTGAGCGCTTTTGTCCAAAATTCTATGGTCAAAAGCTTTCAAGCGTATACGAATAGTTTGATTTGCCATTATATGCTCTTATTACTTATTAATATCAGTTACAACGCCAGCGCCAACTGTGCGTCCACCTTCGCGGATAGCGAAGCGAAGTTCTTTATCCATTGCGATAGGTGTA
>DQSL01000026.1 GCA_015663235.1 Mariprofundaceae bacterium | reverse complement strand
AATCAGCCACACTATTGCCTTTTTTAACTAGGGTGTATTAACATCTCGAACCTATGCGCATAACTATTAACACTTTTACCGAGCTACAACACAATGAAGACCATATCCACCTTGCATTTTCATCACCACAGCGGGTGATAAGTTCAGCTATTTTGAACGGCGGTTTGATAAAAGCCGACCATATTCTGAATCAAAAAGTACCCAAACATTCATCCGCTTGCGAGGCTCCTGAAAAAAGCCTAAACGACTATGCCAAGGCTCAAGGTTGGCAAGGTCATGTGGTCGGTATGATGACAGCAGCTTCTATGTCTTCGCTACGTATTGAGCAGGCTTGTGTTGAAGGCATGGATATTACAGTGCTCGTCACAACAGGAATGAGCAACGCTCGACGTGCAGGCGATAAAGCTGATATACAAGCATTATTAGGTACAACAGATGAGGTTGGCACGATTAATCTTATAATCATCTTCTCAGCGCCATTAACAGATGCTGCCCTAGTCGAAGCCATGATGATTGCTTCAGAAGCCAAAGCCGCCGCCTTACAAAACGCTAAGGTTTTAAGCCCAGTATCTGGCTTATTGGCTACGGGCACGGGAACCGATGCAATTGCTGTTGTTTGTGGTGAAGGTTTGCAAAAAATAAAATTTTGCGGCAAACATGTCTTGCTCGGTGAATGGATTGGGCGTTTGGTTATCACAGCAGTGACTCGATCATTAGCCTTTGAGGTGTAAAAAACAAAAAAAAGCCTCGATGTGAAAACATCGAGGCTTAGCTTTATTCAACAGGTTTTAACGTCCGCGTCTTGGTGCACCGCGACCGCGACCACCACCTGAGCGTTCGCCACCACCGCTTCGGCTACCTCGTCGGCTATTACCCGCACGACCTCTGCCGCCACCACTACGTCCGCCTCTATCACCACCGCGACCACCACCACGGAAATTACGGCGAGGTTTGTCGCTGCCACCACCAAACTCCACTTCAACTTCTTCCAAATCAATGGCTTTGCCAGCAACCCGTGTTTTCTTCAATGTTTTAAGAATCGAATCGGGCATACCTTCAGGCAAATCAACAGTAGAATGGTCGTCACGAATCACGATGTTGTTGATAAACTCACTATCAATACCTGCTTCATTGGCAATCGCACCCACAATATTACCTGGGCGAACTTCCAAATCACTACCCACCTCTAAACGATAACGGGTAAAACCTTTTGCCAAAGGTTTCTCGTGGTATTCACGGCTTCCACCATGGCTACGCAAATCACGCGGCTCATCACGGTCACGACTAACCCGCGCTTTCGGCATATCTTTAAGCAACAATGGCTCAGAGCCTTGTGCGATTTTCGCCAATGCCGCTGCAATTTCTTGCGCAGGAATGTTGTGTTCAGTTTCATATTCTTCAACGATTTTAGCAAAAATTTCCAAGCCTTCTGCTGCTAAAGTATCGCTAATTTTTTGTTTAAACTCACTGATACGTTTATCATTTATTTCATCTGCAGATGGCATCACATACAACTCAACCTTTTGGTTGGTTGCACGCTCAATCGCATACAACATCCGCTTTTCACGCGGTGCAACAAATAGGATTGCATCGCCTGCGCGGCCAGCACGACCTGTGCGCCCGATACGGTGAACGTAAGATTCCGTATCATGGGGCACATCGTAGTTAATCACATGTGAAATGCGCTCAACATCAAGACCGCGCGCCACAACATCAGTGCCAATCAAAATATCAACTTGACCTTTTTTAAGCTTAGCAACAATTTGTTCGCGCTGATTTTGCGCAATATCACCATTGAGTGCTGCTGCAGAATAACCACGCGCTTGCAGCTTCTCTGCAAGCTCAATTGTTGCCGTTTTGGTGCGCACGAAGATGATAATACCATCAAATGTTTCCGCTTCTAAAATGCGGGTTAGTGCATCCAACTTCTGACGACCACTGACCATCCAATAACGCTGACGAATGGTAATCGCAGTCGATGTTTTGGTTTTAATCGTAATATGCACAGGTTTGTTCAGGTAATTGTTGGTGATTTTACGAATTTGTGAAGGCATGGTCGCTGAAAACAAAGCGATTTGACGGGTTGGTGGTGTTTGCTCCAACACCCACTCAACATCATCAATAAAACCCATACGCAACATTTCATCCGCTTCATCAAGAATCAATGTTTTAAGATTATCCAACTTCAAGGTTTTGCGACGCATATGATCCATCACGCGCCCAGGTGTACCAACCACGACGTGAACACCACGGCGTAATTGTTTTAATTGTCCATCATAACTTGCGCCACCATAAATCGGCAACACATGAAAACCTTTCATGTGTGATGCATATTTCTGAAATGCTTCAGCAACCTGAATCGCCAATTCACGAGTCGGTGCTAACACCAATACTTGTGGGTTTTTCTGGCTCAAATCAATTTTAGATAATACTGGAAGTGCAAATGCTGCGGTTTTACCCGTGCCCGTTTGCGCTTGACCAAGCACATCTCTGCCTTCAATCACATGCGGGATAATTTCTGCTTGAATCGGTGATGGTTTTTCATAACCAACCTTTTCTAAGCCTTGAAGCACATCGGGGCTTAAATTTAAATCTTTAAATGTAATTTCCACGGATGCTTCGGGTGTAGGTTCTGTAGTATCTGTCATTTTTCTTTTGTTTCTCTATATATAAATTATCTTCTAGGAAACACAGCTTGACCCGTTTGAATACAAAATAGCTGCGCAGGTTTAATCATAAACCAACGCACTATTATTCTTGTTTTTCAAAGGGATACGCGCATTGAAGCTCACTGTATCTCCACGTGTACGCCACATTTTCTATCCGCTTTCGCGTGATAAATTGTGTGTTGACGTGAAGACCAGGATTAAGAATTTATATCACTATTTCACATGCGCACAACAGACTAATGCGCCGCAATATAGCGGGCGCTTAGAAAATTGGTATAATAAAATTGTTAAAAGTCTTTCACTTGACTATTGATTGAAAAGGTCGGAAAACTCATGCGTCATATAACCTGCAATGCCGTGCTCTTTATCATCAAAAACTTTGTACCACGTCGCTTCACTTTCAACCACTATTGATTTTACCACATGCGTGCTTTTAACGTTTTCGCTGTCATGTTGACCGGTAAACACATTACATAAACCGCCAGCTTTCACAGGATCTATTTTCATAACCAAGCTACATCCTATCCCAAAATCAACAAGCTCATTATCTAAATGAAGGTGTTGCTTTGCAAGGTCCAAACATCGTCATTGTGCAAGCCTGCCGATTGTGCACTAAGCATAATATCAAACCCTTGATGATGCATTTTTTCTTCAATATGTTTCCCCTTAACCGTTTCAGGAAAAGGCTTAGAGCCTTCATTGAAGAAGATTTGAAATAATGCATGTTCGCCTGCGCCAAGCGCAGATGCCCCTATAGCTGGCGTAGTAAATAGTGCCGAAATAAAAATAATGGTCTTTAGTTTTGTATTTAACATGAACCCTCCCCTTCGGTTACCTATAAAGCACGAATCAAATGAAAACCTTTTTGTTACGTGCCCTAATGTAGCCACCCAATAGTTACAAGTCATACAGCGATAATTGATTTAAATTCATTACGCCTAGCCCTCATTATTCATAAATCGTTGTGATGATTGCACCGAATATTTGTTGCATATAAAGGGGCAAGCAAGGTTACGGCAGTATTTATGAATAATGCGGGCTAGTTGGTGTGCCCATGCTTCCTTTGGCTCACTTGATGGATGCGATTGGCAGGAAACGCCAGCTGCTTCATCAAATATTCTTTGAGGTCTTGTGGATAACCTGACTTATCCAAAGCAACTTGCATACAGGTCAGCCATGCTTTTGCATCGTCTGCTGTGACTTTAAGATGTTGGTGTGCCATAGGTAAGCTCACACCTTTCCCGTATTTCTCAGGGTAAATGCGAGGTCCACCCATCCAGCCTGATAAAAAGTAAACCAATTTATCTTTTGTTACTTCCAAATCATCAGGGTGCATATCACGAATACGTTTGGCTTCGGGCAATGTTTCCATGGCATCATAAAAATCATCCACCAGCTTCACCAGCCCATCATAACCGCCGACTGCTTTGTATGTCACATCTTCAAATCCGAAATTACTCATAACCCTGTCCTTAATATGGAATAAAGGCGCAATATACATGACAACCACACCTGATACGAGTACATTTTCACTTATGAAAAACCAAGACATTCGATTATCCATTGAAGGCATGGGCTGCGCATCATGTGTGGGCAAGATTGAGAAAAAGCTTGCTGCGGTGGATGGCATTGTCTCTGCCAATATCAACTTGGTGGATAGAACTGCAAGGGTAGAAGCCCATCCTCATGTTATCGAAGCGAACATCATTGATGCCATTGAATCGGCAGGCGCATATCAAGCAAAAGTTCTTGTATCTGTTGCTGATGAATCGAAAAAACATGAAGCAGAAGAAGCACATTTGAAATATCGCATCAAACAAAGTGTGTTGGCGATATTTACAGGTTTCCCACTGATGATTGCAAGCATGTCAGGGCTTTTGCCAAGCTTGGAATCACAAGGTTTTTGGTTATTTATTGCGATCGCCACATTTGGCATCATGTATTATTCAGGTGGTCATTTCTTTTCCAGCGCGTGGAACGGTTTAAAACATAAAAACACCAGTATGGATACACTTGTTGCGATGGGTACGGGTGTGGCATGGCTTTATTCGATGCTGATTGTGCTATTGCCAACGCTTGTGCCTGAAGCCAGTCGTCATGTGTATTTTGAAGCAGCGCTTATCGTGATTGCACTGGTCAATATCGGGCATGTTTTGGAAGCGCGAGCACGCGGCAAAACCAATCAAGCCATTGAGAAATTATTGTCTTTGCAAGCCAAAACAGCGCGTGTACTGCGAGATGGTAAAGCAATTGATATTCCTATTGAAGATGTGGTCGCAGGTGATGTTGTTCGCGTGCGTCCTGGCGAGAAAATCCCTGTAGATGGCAATATCATTGAAGGCGTTTCATTTGTCGATGAATCCATGCTTACGGGCGAACCCATGCCTGTATCCAAGTCTATCCATGATGAAGTGATTGCGGGAACCATGAACGATAGCGGCACATTTCTTTACACCGCCACTCGCATCGGTGCAGAAACCACGCTTGCCCAGATTATTGAGACTGTACGCCGCGCCCAAAGTGCCAAACCTGATATTGCACGTTTGGTGGATAAAGTCGCATCGGTATTTGTGCCTATCGTGATTGTATTTGCTTTATGTACATCACTTTTCTGGTGGTTATACATGGATAATATCACCTTGGCACTGGTCACCAGCATGAGCATTCTTCTCATTGCCTGCCCCTGCGCTTTGGGGCTGGCAACACCCATTTCCATGATTGTTGGCATTGGCAAAGCAGCCGAACACGGTGTATTGATTCGCAAAGGTGAAGCCTTAGAACGCGCTTCGCATTTGACCACCATTGTATTGGATAAAACGGGTACGATTACCGAAGGCAAACCCCAAGTCACCGACATTTACACCGCAGAAGGCATACTTGAAAATGAAGTGTTGCAACTGGCGGCGGCTGTGGAAACAGGTTCGGAACATCCATTGAGCAAAGCCATCATCCAAGCTGCCGAGCTTAAAGGTTTGACGATAAATAAAGCCCAAAATTTTCAGTCCAACGCTGGCAGTGGTGTGTCGGCAATGATTGATGGGGCAAACATATTGATTGGTAACGAATCATTTTTACAACAAAACAGCATCGAAATAGATGGAAATATGCAAAAACAGGCTGAAAATATGGCAAAACAAGCCAAAACACCTACTTTCTTAGCTAAAAACAACAAACTTATCGCCATCATTGCCATTGCCGACCCCATCAAAGCCGATGCCAAACAAGCCATTGCCGCACTGCAAGCTATGGGTTTGAAGGTGCAAATGCTTACAGGGGATAATCAACAAACTGCACTTGCTGTCGCCAAAGAAGTGGGCATTGATAACGTCACCGCCGAGGTTAAACCTGATGATAAAGATGATGTGATTGCCGCCTTGCAAACACAAGGTGAAATCGTCGGCATGGTGGGCGACGGCATCAATGATGCAGCGGCTTTAGCGCGGGCAAATGTTGGCTTCGCCATTGCCCACGGCTCAGACATTGCCATCGAAAGTGCAGATATCGTGTTAATGCGCTCCAGCTTAACGGCAATTCCCGATGCGATTCGCATTTCAGAAGCCACGCTCGGCAATATCAAACAAAATCTATTGGGTGCATTTATTTATAACACCTTAGCCATCCCCGTGGCTGCGGGTGCGCTGTTTATATCTATGGGTTTATTGCTCAACCCTATGCTGGCAGGCGCTGCGATGGCACTGTCCTCGGTGACAGTAGTTTCTAACGCCAATCGTTTGCGTTTCTTGAAGGTCTAAATCATGCCACATAAAATTACCCTTATCGTTTCTTCTGTATGCCTTACTTTTATTGGTGCTTGGTATCTCGATTTCATACCTGAAAGCTTAGTTCCATTTATGTTTTTTATTATCATAGTCATTGGGCTACATATCGTCATCGATCTTCTGATAGTGGCTTGGGAACCAGTTTATAAACTCATCCGCAAAAAATAAGTGTGCGCCCATAAACCATGTCTGACTTGCAAATTAAGCTAGCACAACTTCATCATCATTAAAAAATAACCCTAAGGGGTTGAATTTCAAATCTCGTGTTCTTATATAGAGCTTACTATTTAAGATTCTAATGAAGAAGGAGAAACAAACATGGCAAACATTCGCCCATTACACGATCGTGTTATCGTTCGTCGCTTAGCTGAAGAAGAAAAAACTGCAGGCGGTATCATTATTCCTGACGCAGCCAAAGAAAAACCTCTACAAGGTGAAGTCATTGCTGTTGGTAAAGGCAAACTTTTGGACAATGGCGACCTTCGCGCATTGGACGTTGCTGTTGGTGATATTGTTATCTTCTCAAGCTACGCAGGCACAGAAATCAAGGTTGATGGTGAAGAGCTTCTCTTGATGCGTGAAGACGACATCCTCGGCGTACTTTCTAAATAAATTTAATATTATAAACTAAGGAGACTTTGAATCATGGCTAAGGAAATTAAATTCGGCGACGACGCACGCGCAAAAATGCTTGCAGGCGTTGACAAACTAGCAAATGCAGTACGTGTAACATTAGGCCCCAAAGGTCGTAATGTTGTGCTTGATAAATCTTGGGGCGCACCAACCATCACCAAAGATGGTGTTTCTGTAGCACGAGAAATCGAGCTGGAAGACAAGTTTGAAAATATGGGCGCGCAAATGGTGAAAGAAGTTGCGTCTAAAACTGCGGATATCGCAGGAGACGGCACAACAACTGCAACAGTATTGGCGCAAGCTATTGCTAAAGAAGGCAACAAAGCTGTAGCTGCA
Source organism: Mariprofundaceae bacterium (assembly GCA_015663235.1). Classification (GTDB taxonomy): domain Bacteria; phylum Pseudomonadota; class Zetaproteobacteria; order Mariprofundales; family Mariprofundaceae; genus Ghiorsea. The sequence goes on along the minus strand of DQSL01000026.1, from coordinate 7,808 downwards.
GGCATGAACCCAATGGACTTGCAACGCGGTATTGATAAAGCTGTTGTAGCATTAACAACTGAGCTTGCAAAACTTTCAAACCCAGTGAAAAACCAAGAAGAAGTTGCACAAGTTGGCACGATTTCTGCCAATGGTGATGCTGAAATTGGTCAAATCATTGCAGATGCGATGGAAAAAGTGGGTAAAGAAGGCGTGATTACTGTGGAAGAAGCCAAAGGCTTGGAAACAGAATTGGACGTGGTTGAAGGCATGCAATTCGACCGTGGTTATTTGTCGCCTTATTTTGTAACCAATGCAGACCGCATGGAAGCAGAATTAAAAGACGCATACATTTTGTTCTTCGAGAAGAAAATTTCAAATATGCGTGACCTACTTCCAGTATTGGAAGCTGTAGCTCGCTCAGGCAAACCACTATTGATTATCGCTGAAGACATCGAAGGCGAAGCGCTGGCAACTTTGGTTGTGAATAAAATGCGCGGCGTGATGAATGTTGCAGCCATCAAAGCACCTGGTTTTGGTGACCGTCGTAAAGCAATGATGGAAGACATGGCTATCTTAACAGGTGGTAAAGTGATTGCTGAAGATCTTGGTCTAACTTTAGAAGGCGTAACTTTAGAAGACTTGGGTCATGCTGGAACAATCCAAATCACCAAAGACACAACGATTATTGTTGATGGTTCTGGTGACAAAGATGCTATCACAGGTCGCGTAACATTGATTCGGAAACAAGCCGAAGAATCAACGTCTGAATACGACAAAGAAAAACTTCAAGAGCGCCTAGCCAAATTGGCTGGTGGTGTTGCAGTGATTAAAGTCGGTGCTGCAACTGAAGTAGCGATGAAAGAGAAAAAAGACCGTGTGGACGATGCGCTTCATGCAACACGTGCTGCTGTTGAAGAAGGCATTGTTGCAGGTGGTGGCGTAGCCCTTATCCGCGCAAGCAAAGCTTTGGATAATCTTAAAGGTGCTAACCACGACCAAGATGCGGGCATCAACATTGTACGCAGTGCTGTTGAGTCACCTTTGCGTCAAATCGTAAGCAACGGCGGCGGCGAAGCTTCTGTGGTTGTGAATGAAATCGCAAAATCTAAAGATGCAAACTTCGGTTACAACGCGGCAACTGAAGAGTATGGCGATTTGGTGAAAATGGGTGTAATTGACCCAACCAAAGTAACGCGCACTGCATTGCAACATGCAGCATCTATCGCTGGTTTGTTGATTACAACCGAAGCTATGATTGCAGACATCCCTGAACCTGCTGGCGCAGCACCTGCTGGCGGCATGGACGGCGGCATGGGTGGAATGGGCGGCATGGGCATGTAAGACTGCTTACTTTGCCACATCAAGTGTAGTCGAGATGTCTCGGCTCTCTCGATATGACAGCAAGCAAAAGCTCAACCCCTAGCAACATGTTATAAAACAAAGGCGGCTTCTTCGGAAGTCGCCTTTTTTATTTATCTTTTGTCTATATTCCTGCAACATCCAGCCATGAATTTAATTGCTAACCAACTCCCCCCCTTTGATACATTAGACCCCAAACAAAACATCGAAAAACTTGAGCAAGTCTTGGTCGATGCGAAAATGAATATTGACGCGCTCGCGGCTCAGGAAAACCCAACATGGCAAAGCCTCATGCTTCCCTTGGCGGAGATTGATGAGTCTATTTCTAGGCTTTGGAGTCCTGTGTCTCATCTGCATTCGGTGTGTGATAGCGAAGAGATTCGCCCTGTATATGAACAAGGCATCCAAATCATGACTCAATGGGGTACTTGGATTGCAGGGCATCAAGATTTGTTTAAGGCCATTGAAGCATTAAGTCAAAACGACACCTTTAAAGATTTAAGTGAACCGCAACAAACCGCCATCACCAATACTTTGCGTGATTTCAAACTTGCAGGCTCTGCTTTAAATGGCGCGGATAAAAAACGCTTTGCTGAAATTAAAATGCGTCTTGCCGAGCTTGGCAACACATTTTCCCAGCATGTTTTGGATGCCACCCAGGCCTTTGAACTGCTGATTGATGACAAAAACAAACTCAAAGGACTTCCTGAATCCATCATTGAAGGTGCAGCGCAACGCGCTCAAGAAAATGATAAACAAGGTTACTTATTTACACTCGACATTCCATCCTACTTACCTTTGATGCAATATTTGGATGATTCCAGCATTCGTGAAACCATGTATAAGACTTATGTCAGCCGCGCTTCAGGAGGTAAACTCGACAACACACCTGTTATTGATGAAATCCTTACGCTCAAACAAGAAATGGCATCCCTGCTTGGCTTTGAGCATTATACAGCATATTCGCTAGCCGACAAAATGGCTGAAAATATAGAGCAAGTGACCTCATTTTTACGCAATTTAGCCCAAAAATCTAAAAAAATGGCAAAAAATGACCTAAAAGAACTGAAATACTATGCAAAAACCACTTTAAACATGAAAAAACTAGAAGCATGGGACATTCCTTATGTATCCGAAAAACTAAGGCAAGAAAAATACGCGATTTCACAAGATGAACTCAAACCCTGGTTCCCTGAAGCATCCGTCAAACAAGGTTTATTTACCTTGGCTGAAAAGTTATACGGTATTTCGATTCAACGCGGTTCTACCCCCGTATGGCATGATAGTGTGGAATACTATGAAGTCCGCGATAGTAGCGGTAAGATCAAAGCAGGTTTTTATCTCGATCCTTATGCCCGCAAAGGCAAGCGAGGTGGTGCGTGGATGGATGAAGCCTTAGTATCTTGGCGAATGGCAGATGGAGAGCTGCAACATCCTGTGGCATATCTGGTGTGCAACTTTGATGCGCCAGTCGGCGATAAACCTGCGCTGTGGACGCATGATGAAGTTATCACCCTATTCCATGAATTTGGACATGGTTTACATCATATGATGACAGCAGTGGATGTGCGCGAAGTGTCTGGCATCAATGGTGTGCCTTGGGATGCAGTGGAGCTGCCAAGCCAATTCATGGAGAATTTCTGCTGGGAACGTGAAGTGCTCGATTTATTCGCCAAACATTATGAAACAGGTGAACTTCTACCCCAAGATATGTTTGAGAAAATGACAGCCGCTAAAAACTTCCAATCTGCCATGCAAATGCTTAGGCAAATTGAATTTTCATTGTTTGATTTATTGCTTCATGCCGATTTTGACCCCCAAGGTGACAAATCGGTTCAAGACTTATTGGATGAAATACGGGCAGAAGTCGCCGTACTCACCCCTCCTGCATACAACAAATTTCAAAATAGCTTTTCGCACATTTTTGCAGGTGGTTATGCCGCAGGTTATTTCAGCTACAAATGGGCGGAAGTGTTGTCTGCCGATGCTTATGCCGCCTTTGAAGAAGCATCGCAAGGTGCAAGCATTATCAATCAAGATGTGGCGCAGCGATTCTTTGATGAAGTCTTATCTCGCGGTGGTAGCCGAGATATGATGCAAAGCTACCAAGCCTTTAGAGGCAAAGCCCCAACGGTTGATGCACTGTTAAAACATAATGGTATCAACGGGTAATTGAAACATGATAACGATTTGGTGATGTGATGACTTCACAATGGCGGCAACTCGCCTTATCTCGCCAAGGTTTAACATCCAAACAACCGTTTGGCTCAGGGGTGGATGGCACACTTCAAGCCATCAAACACCTTGGATATGTGCAAGTGGATACATTATCGGTGGTTGAGCGAGCGCATCACCATGTCTTGTGGAATCGTGTGCCTGATTATCATCCAGACCAATTGAATCAACTGGTCAGCGATAAAAAAATATTTGAATATTGGTATCACGCCGCATCATATTTACCGATGCGTGACTACCGCTTTTCCTTGCCCAATATGCTCTCGATTCGCAACGGTGAAAACCGCTATTACACCAAGGTTGATAAAGGTCTAATGAAAGAAATATTAACCCGTATTCAAGGTGAAGGACCATTGCGCTTGCGCGACCTCAAAACAGACAATAAGAAACACGGCAAATGGTGGGGTATGGCACCTTGCCGCCGCGCGTTGGAAGTGTTGTTTATGCAAGGTGATGTGATGGTGTGCAAGCGCAATGGCATGGAGAAAGTCTTTGACCTGAGCGAACACTGTCTGCCTGATGACATCAATTTAAACATGCCTACGCCAAGTGAATATGCAGCATATCTGTTTGACACGACGCTAAGGGCGCACGGTATCTTCACATGGAAACAGCTTGTGCACTTGAAGACTGGCAAAACCATGCGGGGTGCCATGTCTGAAGTGCTTCATAAGAACCTTGAAACTGGAATCATCACCGCAATCAATCACCCTGATATGCCGAATACTTATATCACTACCCAAATTTTAGAGCAGCCGCCCACTCAAGAAAAGTCGCTCAAAATACTGTCGCCCTTTGATAATGTTGTGATACACCGTGACCGATTAAGCGCACTGTTTGGCTTTGATTATACCATTGAATGTTATGTGCCAGCCGCCAAACGGGTGTTTGGTTATTTCTGCCTGCCCATTTTGTATGGCGATACATTTGCGGGGCGAATCGACTGTAAAGTACATCGTTCTGAACAGCGATTTGAAGTTATCAGCCTGCATATCGAAGACAAAACATTAGACCGTGACCAGTTTATCCCTGCTCTCATGGCTGCGCTACAAAAGTTCGCTGACTTTAACAAATGCCCACAACTTGATGCGATTTAGCCTTTACTCAATATAAAACATGAAACCTCTGCCGTTGACGCATCGTTTAAACACAACAGTATTCGACAATGCCATTTACAAAAGATGAGACTGCTGCTCTGCTCGCCGTTAAAGGTGTTGGCACAACTGTGATTAGGCGTTTCGAAGAGGTTGGCATAGATACATTTGCAGCGCTTAGAACATACCAAGCCGAAGACATAACCCACATGGTTGCATCTATGCTTGGCACGTCATGTTGGAAAAACAGCCCTCAAGCCAATGCTGCAATTACGGCGGCAATCGAACGAGCCAAAGAAGGTGTTTAATAATCGGAAAATTTATCTTCAAACCACCCGCGACATAAATAGCACCTAACATTGACACGCATTATCCCATAATTATGCTGTCGCCGTTCTCAAGTTGAGTACCTACTCAAACAAACATATTGAGGAATAACCGTTGAAACAATCATCTTTATTTAACCTAGAAACTATTGCAATGGCTGAATGAAGATGTTCAGCATGATGCCAACCATGCCCATGCTGATGAGATTGAACTTGGTTTATCGCTAGGTTATGCCTACTTATGAAGAAGACAAACATCGCGCAAGCATTCACTTGCATATCAACAAAACCTTGGCTAAAAACCCATGTCTTCTTTACAAAGTATATACTTTAAATATACTTTTATTATGTTCATCCAAAAGATTATCCAATCATTAACCAAACACAGCGTAAGTTATGCCCTTGTCGGCGGTTATGCTGTGGCACTACACGGTGCATTTCGTGGCACAATGGATATTGATTTGGTCATTCAAGTGGATGAACAAGCTTATTTCAATGCTGAGCAAGCTTTGGTTGGCATTGGCTTACAACCGCGTTTACCTGTCAAAGCCAATGAAGTATTCCACTTTCGTGATGAATATATCAACAGTCGAAATATGATTGCTTGGTCATTTGTAAATCCCAATAACCCTGCTGAGATGGTCGATATTATTATCACTGAGGACTTGGAAAACATGAATACTGTCATCAAACAAGGTTTTGGTTTGGATATTCAAGTGCTTGCCATTGAAGATTTAATCAACATGAAACAAAAGTCGGGAAGACCGCAAGATTTAGAAGATATTAAAGCCCTTGAGAGGCTAAAATGAGACCCATTCAATACTTTAGTGATGAATACCTAGAACGCTGTCAAGGCATGACAACTGAACAAATATTAGAGTGTCTTGAATCCTTTCGCCGAATGCAAGAGAAGCCAAAACGAAGCAAGTTAATCAGCCTAAAAGTACCTGAACCTATGCTTGCTTCATTTAAACAAAAAAGCGAACTTGAAGGTATCAAGTATCAAACCAAAATCAAAGCTTTGATGCATGGTTGGCTAACCCAATAGCGTTGCTCTTGGGTTAGCTGCGTGTAGTTCATATCTTGTCCTTTGATAAGTCGTGTTTGAAAAGACTAAGACTGCCGCAGCTAATTCCTTCAACAGATTTTCAAAGTTTCACTTATGAGTTGAATGCGCGTTTCAACGTATGCTCAAACCGACAACAATAGTGGTTTTGAAATAATAGTGTCTAACTTACCCACACTTACTATCGCCGCATTCTAGGCAGCAATTGCAGTTGTCTAAGCGCACAACCGCCATGGCACTGCATTTATCACATTGGGCTGCGTTGGCTACGCCTTCTTTGCCCAGTTTTTCTTCAGCTTCAATGCGTTTGGCAACCAATTCTTCGGTTTGCAATTGTCCTTCCATCATACCGATAGATACGAGGTGTTTTTGGATGACTTCGCCAATTTCCGCTACGATAGAAGGCATATATTTGCCGCCTTTTTTGTAGTAGCCACCTCTTGGGTCGAATACAGCTTTCAGCTCTTCCACCAAGAATGTAATGTCGCCGCCTTTGCGGAAAATTGCAGAGATAATGCGGGTTAAGGTTACAATCCACATGAAATGTTCCATGTTTTTGGTATTGATAAACACTTCAAACGGACGGCGGTGCTCGCTTTCTTCGCCTTGGTTTACAATCACATCATTGATGGTGATATACATGGCATGTTCTGAATGTGGGGTTTTGATTTTATAAGTTTGACCCACCAGAATTTCATCACGCTCAAGTAATGGGGCAATGGATGCTACCTTACTTTCTTTTTTAGCTGCTTCATCTTCAGGTTTTACTACTGCATAACCTGTGATTTTCTTTTCAATTTTAATGCTCATACTCTTCCTCCACGCACGGCTAACAATGATTCCAGCCGACGATGTAATTTGTGCAGCGCGTTTGGTTTTCTGCTGTTTGGTTGACGCTTAAATGTGCGACCAACTACATCCAACCCCGGGCGTTGCCTCCGGTGTATGTGGGCGGTTTCCCCTTGCGATGGTGTGTCATAAGACAACGATGCCATCACCCACAGATTGATTGGCGGAAATTTTAAGTCCGCCCAACGAACCCTAAACTCAGACGAGAGCCTAGAATTTTCCATAATACCCTTCTTTTAAAGCATCAAATAAGTTGGCTGCGGTGTGCATTTCGCCATCATATTCAATCTCTTCATTGCCTTTGACTTCGACAATCGTGCCATCATCCAAAGTGAATTTGTAGGTGGTATTTTCCAAATCTTCTTCTTTGACCAACACCCCCTGGAACACTTCAGGATTAAAACGGAAAGTGGTGCAACCTTTCAGCCCCTTATCAAAGGCATACATATAAATTTCTTTAAAATCTTCGTATGGAAAATCGGTTGGCACGTTGGCTGTTTTAGAAATTGATGAATCCACCCAGACCTGTGCGGCAGCTTGAATATCCACATGTTGGGTTGGTGTAACTTCATCGGCTGAGATGAAATACTCAGGCAATTTGGTCGCATCATCCGTGCTAAATGGCATGGCATCCGCATTAATCATTTCGCGGTATGCCAACAATTCATACGAGAATACATCCACTTTTTCTTTGGATTTTTTACCCTCACGAATCACATTACGCGCATAATGATGGGCAAATGATGGTTCAATGCCGTTGGATGCATTGTTCGCCAATGACAATGAAATTGTGCCTGTTGGAGCAATGGATGAATGGTGGGTAAAACGGCTGCCCGTCTCAATCAAGGCATCCAATAACTCTTGGTCGCCCGAATCTGCAAACTTCTGCATATACTT
>DQSL01000143.1 GCA_015663235.1 Mariprofundaceae bacterium | reverse complement strand
CTGTTTTTTAATTCAGGTTTCTAACCAGTGAGGCTGCTCTCAACTGATTTATTCCACCTTCATATATGCAAGCATGACACAACAGCCCATAAAAACAAATCCTTCATCTTAGATAATTGAAATGTCTTTATTTCCAAGCCTCAAGCCCTGATAAACATGCAGCCAACATGACTTCTGCGCGTTGTTCAGAGTCTGCTTCTACATAACAGCGCAGTTCAGGTGCATTACCTGATGGGCGCAAATGCACCACTTCTTCTGAAATGAATGTGATGCGGAAGCCGTCGGTTTCATTGATGTTTTTCACTTCACCAAAAGCATCCGATAACCAGCCCATATCCTGCTGCAAACCTTTGAGTTTTTGTTGACTAAGCTTGGTTGGAAAATCTTTAAGCCTACCACTTACTGTAAAGCGTTGCGGAAGGCTTAACATCAATTCAGAAATACTTTGCCCTGCTTGAATCGAAGCCAACAATAACGCAAGCGGTACAATCACTGCATCCCGTGTGGGCAATGCCGTTAATATGCTGCCGTTTTGCGCAATATCCGATGCTGTTAAAAAACCACCATTGGCTTCATAGCCCACAATGTTTTTCTGACCTTCTGCCAACAGTTCATCCATCACTTCAATGACAAAAGGAGAACCAATACGTGTGCGGCGCACGGATTTAAAATAACCACTCTTTTCCACTGCACTATTACAACTGACAGGCGTGACCACATGTTCCGCACTTAAAAAATGAGCCGTGATAATACCAATCACATCACCGCGAAGCCATATGCCGTGTTCATCACTGACCAGCGGTCTATCTCCATCACCATCGGCAGACACAATACAATCTAATCCATATTCAGCAGCCCAACCTTGGGCAAGTTTCACATCTTCATCACGCACAGCTTCGGTGTCTACTGGAATAAACCTATCTGAAAAACCAAGACATACCACATTCGCACCCAATCCTTGCATCACATCTTTGAGCGTTTCACGTGCCACTGATGAATGTTCATACACACCAATGCGTTTGCCTTGCAGGCAGTTTTTCGGCAGAAAATCGAGATAACGCTGCACAAACTCAGTATAAGCATCATTTGTTTCTGCTGCCCATGTCATATCAACCGCGCTACTGCCATCTGCATCAAATAAGCCTGCTTCAAAATCCACGCTGCGCGAACACATACCTTGTTCATCATCTTTGAGGATTTCACCTTGGGGTTTATAAAACTTAATGCCATTTCTATCATCAGGAATATGGCTTCCAGTCACCATAATGCTGGGAATGTTGCGCTGCATGGCATACGCCGCCACGGCAGGGGTTGGCACAAAGCCGCAATTCAAAGGCTTAAAACCTGCCTTTTCAATCGCCAACCCCACCGCTTTCATGATTCTTGGGCTGCTAGCACGATAATCACCCGCCACTGCCACCTCCATGCCTTGCGTAATCAAAGCTTGGCTTTGTAAATATTGAAGAAATGCCGTGGTGTAGGCAAAACATACTTGGTCGGTCATATCGACCACCAAACCACGCGCACCTGAAGTGCCAAACTTTACACCGCTGCTTTCCATTAATGCTGCAATTTGCATGTTCATATTACCCCCATTAATCCAAGCCCAACATTTCGCGCATGGCTGCCATATGTGCATCTACTTCCGCTTTGCTTTCCGCTTTATCTTCTTCCGAGCCTGAATCTTTATCCACCCAGTTCAACACATCCGCATCAATCTCTTTCAAGAATGGCGATGGTCCCATCTTTTCCACTTGCCCGAATTTCTTTTGTGATTTAGCAAAGCTCAGTGTTAAGCGATGTCGCGCTCGTGTCATCGCCACATACATAAGCCGCCGCTCTTCTTCCAAACGATTTTCTTCCAAGGCATTTTTATGCGGGAATGTGCCTGCTTCCATGCCCACCACAAACACATGCGAAAACTCCAAACCTTTAGCAGCATGAACTGTCATCAAACGCACTTGCCCATCAGGCTCGTCATCCTGTTCATCGGCAGCAAGATACACATGTTGCAAGAAGGATGACAAATCACCCCCGCTCTCACTATGCCTAAGCCACCATCGCCTTAAACTCATGATATTACCCATACGCCGCTCTGCTTCATCCTCATCTTCGGCTTCAGTACGAATCGCTTCTTCCAAGCCTGATTCATCAAGCAACATATCAAATGCATCATCGGCTTCGCCATGCAAAAAGACATGCTCAATATCCACCAACATCTTGGCAAAGGCGCGAAGTACGTGCGCTTTGGAATGGGTGAAATCGTCTTCCAATGCTGCTTCCAAGAGTGAACATTGTTTTTCATGGGCAAATTGCCCCAACACTTCCAAAGCCTTGCTGCCAATGCCTCGGCGTGGTCGTGAAATGGCTCGCATCAATGCCAAGTCATCGGAGAAATTACCTACCAGCTTCAAATACGCCAATAAATCTTGAATTTCCGCTCTATCAAAAAACGACATACCCCCGCTCACATGATACGGCACACCCGCCTCACGCATTGCCATTTCAAAGGCTCGCGCTCGAAATGAGGCGCGATACAACACGCAAAAGTCATCCCAGCCCAACTTATTACCCGCCCGTTGCGCTCTGATTTCTGCGGTGACGCGTTCTGCTTCTTCATCCGCCGTTTCCGCTTGCCACACCCGAATCTTTTTGCCCAAACCAAGGTTGGAGCGCAATGTTTTTCCCAAACGTTCACTGTTATGGGCAATCAAACTGTTTGAACCTTGCAAAATCGAACCCGTGGAGCGGTAATTTTCTTCTAACTTAATCACTTCCAAAGTTGGGTAGTCGCGTTCAAGTTGAAATAGGTTTTTAATCTCTGCACCACGCCAGCCGTATATCGATTGGTCATCATCCCCCACCACGGTGAGGTTGGCATTTCCAGGTGCTAAAAGCCGTACAAAGTCATACTGCATACGACTGGAATCTTGGTATTCATCCACCAAAAAATGGCGGCATCTGCTTTGCCACAACGCTCTGGCTTCCGCATCATCGGTAAGGATGCGCAATGGCAGCACAATACAATCATCAAAATCGACTGCATTCATCTTTTGCAATAGCGCATCATATTTATCGGCAATCACCGTAATGGCATTATCTTGCGCTTGGCTCATGCCACTTTTGAGCATGGATACCTTTTGCAACACCCTATCCACTTGGTCACCATCGGTGGGGAGCTTCAAGTCCGCCAGCACAGACCGCATCGCCGACTTTTGCTCAGGCACGGCAAAAATAGACATCCTTGCTCTACGACCCACAAGTTTGGCGTGTTCACGAATAATCATCAGCCCCAAAGCATGGAAGGTGCAGATGCGCAAACGTTTGACCTTATCTTCACCCAATCGTTTTTCGAGACGCTCACGCATTTCTCGGGCAGCTTTGTTGGTAAACGTCACGGCGGTAATCGCATCTTCAGGCACATCGCGCTCCACCAAAGCGCCAATGCGCTCAGTGATTACCCTTGTTTTTCCAGAGCCTGCACCCGCCAACACCAGTAGTGGTCCGCCGCGATGATGCACAGCTTTATATTGCGCTTCATTGAGTTGATTTGATGAGACTTCTTCCATGCACCGCAAGATAACCGAAGCAATACAATTCGCCACCTTCGCACCAACAAAAAAGATATACCCCCCTATTCGTGGGATTGAGCAGCTTTAGACCACTGTTAGCCTCTCACCCATGCAATGCTACTTGAATCCACAAGAGAGACCTCTGCACAATAAGCATTCACTGCTCAAATCCATAAAATTGGCAATTTTTAAAATAAGTTCGTATTTTCATCCTGATATTTCCCCTGTTTTTTGTTGAATACAGGCATAATAGCCTGTATTTCCATATTCAAGGCGCAATT
>DQSL01000027.1 GCA_015663235.1 Mariprofundaceae bacterium | reverse complement strand
TTGATGCGGGTGCGGATGCGGTGAAAGTGGGCATTGGACCAGGTTCGATTTGTACGACACGTATGGTGGCAGGTGTGGGTGTTCCTCAATTATCCGCGATTATGGCATGTGCCAAGATGGCTGCGGATGCTGGTGTGCCAGTGATTGGTGATGGTGGTATTAAATTCTCTGGTGATTTTGCTAAGGCGATTGCTGCAGGTGCATCAACATGTATGTTTGGCTCGATGTTTGCAGGCACAGATGAAGCACCGGGCGAAAAGATTTTGTTTCAAGGGCGCACCTATAAGTCTTATCGCGGTATGGGTTCGATTGGCGCGATGGAGTTGGGCAGTAAAGACCGCTATTTCCAAGGTGACGTGGATGAAGCGATGAAGCTTGTGCCTGAAGGCATTGAAGGGCGGGTGGCATACAAAGGTCCGATTGGTGACACCTTGCATCAATTGGTGGGTGGTTTAAGGGCATCCATGGGTTATGTTGGGGCAGCAACGATTGAAGATATGCACAAAAGAGCCAAGTTTGTTCGTATTACGGGCGCAGGTTTGCGCGAGTCTCATGTGCATGATGTGACCATCACCAAAGAAGCCCCCAATTATCGGATGGAGTCTTGATTGATGAGTGATAGTAAAGATAAGATTCTCATTCTTGATTTCGGTTCTCAATATACACAATTGATTGCACGCCGCGTGCGTGAAGCGGAAGTATTTAGTGAAATTCATCCGTGGGATATGGGTGAGGCGGCGATTAAAGCATTTAAGCCATCGGGTATTATTCTCTCAGGTGGCCCAAATTCTGTGAATGATGAAGATACATTTGAAGCGCCTGCGTGTGTGTTTGAAATGGGTGTGCCTGTGCTGGGCATTTGTTTTGGTATGCAAACCATGGCGGCGCAACTTGGCGGCGCGGTGGAAGAAGGTGTTACCCGTGAGTTTGGTTATGCGGAGCTTGCCACATCAGGTGATTCAAATTTGTTGCGCGGCATTGAAGATAAAGATGGTGGTTTGCTTGATGTATGGATGAGCCACGGTGATAAAGTCACCACGCTTCCTGAAGGTTTTAAAATTATTTGTAGTAATGATGCCACACCGATTGCGGGTATGGCAGATGAGTCGCGCAAGTTTTATGCTCTGCAATTTCATCCTGAAGTCACCCATACCAACCAAGGTACGGCAATCTTGTCGCGTTTTGTCCATGAAATATGCGGATGTTCGCGTGATTGGAATATGCCGCATTATATTGATGAAGCCGTGGCTAAAATACGTGAACAAGTTGGTGATGAAGAGGTTATTCTTGGTCTTTCAGGTGGTGTGGATTCATCGGTGGCAGCAGCTTTGTTGCAACGTGCGATAGGTGACCAGTTGACCTGTATTTTTGTCGATAATGGTTTGCTTCGATTAAACGAAGGCGAACAAGTGATGGAGATGTTTGCGGGTAATTTGGGCGTAAAAGTTGACCGTGTGGATGCAGAAGATGTTTTCTTGAATGCTTTGGCAGGCGTGTCTGACCCTGAAGAAAAGCGTAAAATTATTGGTCGCGAATTTGTGCATGTGTTTCAAGATGAAGCAGAGCGTTTGCCCAATGCCAAGTGGTTGGCGCAAGGCACGATTTACCCTGATGTGATTGAATCAGCGGGCGGGAAAAATGGCAAAGCGAAGACGATTAAAAGTCATCATAATGTCGGTGGGTTGCCTGATACGCTGCATTTAAAATTACTCGAACCTTTGCGTGAGTTATTCAAAGATGAAGTGCGTGAACTGGGTGTAGCTTTGGGTTTACCGCGCGAAATGGTGTATCGCCACCCATTCCCAGGCCCTGGCTTGGGCGTGCGCATTTTGGGTGAAGTGAAAAAAGAATATGCTGATTTATTGCGCAGAGCCGATGCGATTTTCATTGAAGAGTTGCGCGCATCTGGCTGGTATGACAAAACAGCGCAAGCCTTTGTGGTCTTTTTGCCTGTGAAATCGGTGGGTGTGATGGGTGATGGTCGCACTTATGAGTGGGTTGTATCACTGCGGGCTGTGGTGACACAAGATTTTATGACGGCGCACTGGGCGGAGTTGCCGTATAGTCTGTTGGGCAAGGTGTCCAATCGAATCATCAATGAAGTGCGTGGTATTAATCGCGTGGTTTATGATGTGTCGGGTAAACCGCCAGCTACCATTGAGTGGGAATAAAAGTTTTATATTATATATCAAAATAAAAAATGGAGTGAAAGGAATATGAAGAAGCTGAAAAATATAAGTTTAGTAGTATTGATGTTTGGTCTAACTGCGTGCCAAGGTGAGCAAAAAGTACAAAATCAAGAAGTAATATTGGATTCAGATACGCAAAAATTAAGCTATGCAATTGGTTTAGATGTTGGACAATATTTGAAAGGTTTAGGTTCTGAAATTGAACAAACTGCATTTCAGGCGGCGATTTCAGATGTTTTGGCTGGTGTGGATGCTAAGCTTCCAGCAGCAGAGGCAATGAAAATCAAACAAGATTTTGCCCGCAAAAAACAAGAAGCGCAAATCGCAGAACGGGAAAATACTGCCGCTGAAAACAAGACTAAAGGTGAAGAATTTTTGGCTGAGAATGCCAAAAAAGAAGGCGTGATTGTAACCGATAGTGGATTGCAATATGAAGTGTTGACGATGGGTGATGGCGCAAAACCTAAGCCAGAAAATACCGTTAAGGTACATTACAAAGGCACAACTATTGATGGTGAAGAGTTTGATTCATCTTATTCCCGTGGTCAGCCGATTTCATTTCCATTGAATGGCGTAATTAAAGGCTGGACAGAAGGTGTGGCTTTGATGCCAGTAGGTAGTAAATACCGCTTCTTTATTCCATCTGAGTTGGCGTATGGTGAGCGTGGTGCAGGTGCAAAAATTGGCCCTAATTCTACGCTTGTTTTTGAAGTGGAGTTGTTGGCAATCGAAAAATAAATGAAGCTTCCAAGAGCGGTGATGTTGAAGTCATGCATGTTGTTATTATTGAGCTTTCTCTTCATAGGGAAGGTTTTTGCTGTGGAGTTTGAAGTGTACCAATCCACCTACAAACCACTGAATATGGCTTTTTTGATAGCATCCAAAGATGGCTATGCTGAGCAAGTTCAGAATCTGACACGCACCATTACCAGTGATTTAAACTCTAGTCGCTCTTTTCAAGCGCTAGACCCACTCAGTTATTTGGTGAATGCTGAAGATTTGGCATCAAACATTGATTATGCTGACTGGCGTATTATTGGTGCTGATATTTTGGTGGTCGCAGCGCTTTTAAAGCAGGAGAAAGGTTGGCAGGTAACGCTTCAGGTTCATAATCCATTTTCACAAAAGCTGCTCGACAAGCAAGTTTTAACACAACATGACGAAGTAATAGGGCGAAACTTTGGGCATCGCATTGCCGATTATATTTATAATCAACAAACAGGTCTTCCGAGTTATTTCACATCGCAAATTGTGTTTGTGCATCGCAAAAAAGATAGGTCTGATTTGATGATGATGAGCCATGATGGTGAGGATATGTCGGCAGTGGGTAAAGGTTTCACACTTTTATTGTCGCCAGATTTATCACCAGACCGTTCAACAATTGTGTTGAATACTTATGTGAACAAACGCCCAAGACTTGAGCTTTTTGATATTCAAAGTGGGCAACGGCAAAAACTTGCACAATTTAAAGGTTTGAACAGCACGCCCGAATTTTCGCCTGATGGGCGATTTATTGCGGCAGCATTTTCATACACAGGAAACAGTGAAATTCATATTTATGACCTTGAAAATAAGAAGTGGCGGCAGTTCACCCACAATAAAGGCATTGATACCACGCCAACATGGTCACCAGATGGAAAATGGATAGCATTCACAAGTAATCGCAGCGGTTCACCACAAATTTATCGAAAATCTGTTGAAGATGGTGAAGTCAGGCGGGTTAGCCTTGAAGCCAACTATAACACTTCGCCTGTTTGGGCGCCAATTGGTGATAGAATTGCTTTTGTGACCAAAAAAGATTGGGAATATGCCATTGCAACTGTACATATTGATGGCACTGGTCTACGTTATCTAGCCACTGGGCAGCGCATTGAATCACCTACTTGGTCGCCGAATGGGCAAATGATTTTGTATGCGGCCGAAGAGCTTGGAAGGAAGCATATTTATAATGTGCCGATTTGGGGCGGAGAAGCCAAGCGAATGACACCAAGGAACTTGGATGCTTCGGATCCAACTTGGTTGCGTTAGCATAAATAATAGGTTGATGGAGAAAAGGATGAGTTTGATGCATAAGGTATTCAAAATAGTATTGGTCATGATGTTGGCTCCGTTTGCTGTTCATGCTGTAAGCCTTACGGCTGACCAACTGCGAATGGTGGAGCAGTTATCGCCGCAAGATAAGGCAACTCTTGCCCAGCAGTATGGTGTTAGTGTGCCTCAGGATGGGGAAAGTAAAAAAATAACATCACCTCAAACTATTCAACAACGGAACCCTGAAAAAGGTGTGCTCGAAGCTGATGCGGCGATAAGTGCAGATGCGAGAATAAGTGAACAGAACGAGGGGGAATCTGCGAATATTGATGTACCTATAGCCCTAGTGGATAGTCAAGGTGGTGCGGATAAAGCCGAGTTACGCCAAGCATTTGCTGATTTTGTACGTGAGTCAAAACCGCTTCAAGTTGATGTGAGCCAGTTAAAACAATTTGGTTATGACCTGTTTGCAGGTGCGCCAAGCACTTTTGCGCCAGCAACCGATGTGCCTGTACCTGCGGAATATGTATTAGGGCCAGGCGATGAATTAGAGATTCAACTTTTTGGTCAAAAAAATGATGTGTTTACACTAGTTGTTGACCGTGAAGGTGTGGTGGCATTTCCTGAGATTGGCCCGTTAACTTTAGCTGGAATGAGCTTTACTGAAGCCAAGGCATCCATCGCCCAGCAGGTAGGCGATAAAATGGTAGGTGTTTCTGCAAGTGTTGGTATGGGTAAATTACGTTCTATTCGTGTTTTCGCCTTGGGTGAAGTGGAAAGACCTGGTTCGTATACGGTAAGTGGTTTGGCAACCCTGTCCAATGCACTATTTGCTTCAGGTGGTGTGAAAAAGATTGGCTCTTTGCGGAATGTACAGCTCAAGCGGAAAGGCAAAGTAATTGTTACACTAGATTTATATGACTTTTTACTTAAAGGTAATACACGCAATGATGTTCGACTGTTGCCAGGGGACGTTGTGTTTGTACCTCCGATTGGCAAAACGGCAAGCATCGCAGGGCAAGTGATTCGTCCTGCAATTTATGAATTGAAAGGTAGTGTAGATGTACAACACTTGATTAAACTTGCGGGCGGGTTTTTACCCAAGGTTTATCATGAGGAAGCATTGCTTGAACGCATCAATAAAACAGGTAATAAATCGGTTAAGAGTTTTGCGCTTACAGGTAAAGGTTTAAAAACACTGATTCAAAATGGTGATGTGCTTAAAGTATTTTCCATATTGGATTTTGAAGAGAATCCTGTGCTGCTTATTGGTAATGTGAAACGACCGGGTAAATATGCTTGGAAACAAGGTATGCAACTGAAAGATCTGATTAAAAATGAGCAAACATTGTTACCAGAAACATTTATGGACTATGGCTTGATTGAGCGTGAAGCTGAAGGCAATCGTGAGCCAGAGTTACTGCGCTTTGATGTGGCGGCATTGTTTTCTGGTGATGATAAATATAATTATACTTTAAAACCAAGAGACAAGGTTTTTGTTTTTCACCGTTCCCATTTTCGCATTGCACCACAGGTGGAAGTGGTGGGTAGTGTGCAAAGCCCAGGGTCTTATGCGTTGAAGAAAAACATGAAACTTTTGGATTTGGTTTTAGCTGCGGGTGGTATCAACAGAGACGCATCTTTACAAAAAGCAGAGTTGTATCGTACAGATCCAATAACAAAGAATGTCGTTTAATGAGCTTTCAGTTGGAAAATGTTATGACGGGTGATGACGCACAAAACATACAACTTCACGATTTAGATAA
>DQSL01000044.1 GCA_015663235.1 Mariprofundaceae bacterium | reverse complement strand
GACGATAAAAGCCTGTAAACACTAGGCTTACAGGCTTTTATCGGTCTACATAAGACTATTATCAAATGGTACCGGGGACTGGACTCGAACCAGCACGGATTGCTCCACTACCCCCTCAAGGTAGCGTGTCTACCAATTTCACCACCCCGGCTTTATAACTGTGTTTATTCTGCTTCAGGAATGAAGTCTGCTTCTTTTTTCTTCAACGCATCTTCACCAAACAAGCGGTCTGCTGTAGATTCACCTGCACTTGGCATTTGCTGCTCTTGAACAGCATCTATTGTAAGACCACGATCCAATACAGAGCCTGCTTCTTTTTGTGAAAAGAAAGCAAGGCTTAAGCTGGTTGTCATAAATATTGCTGCCAACACACCCGTAGCTTTCACCAAGAATGAGCCCGAACCGCCCGAACCAAACAGTGTTTGTGAGCTTCCGCCACCACCCATGCTACCAATACCACCTTCTTGACCACGTTGCATCAATACAACGACAATCAATAAAATCGCAACAATAACATGTATGGTTAATAATACAGTTGTCATACCTTTCTCCTAAGCCGCTACGCGTGATGCAGCAGCTACAATTTCCATAAATGAGTCGGCTTTAAGGCTTGCGCCGCCGACCAATGCGCCATCTACACCAGCACACGCCATCAAACTTTCTGCATTACCAGCGTTTACACTACCGCCGTACAACACTTTGCATGTGCGACCCAAACGCGCCAATTCTTCATGCACAAATGCATGGGTTTCCGACACTTGCTCAGGTGATGCTGTTTTGCCTGTGCCAATCGCCCAAACTGGCTCATAAGCAACCGTAAGCGGCAAACTTGTATCCGTGCCTTCAAGCACAGAAAGTTGACCTTTTAACACATCATTGGTTGTACCTGCTTCGCGTTCTTCCAAATGCTCGCCAATACAAAACATTGGCTCCAAACCATGCTTCCAAACCGCATTTAATTTTTTAAGCAACAAAGCGTTGTCTTCATGCATAATATCTCTGCGCTCAGAGTGACCAAGAATCACATAATGACAGCCTGCATCTTTCACCATCAATGGCGAAATAGAACCTGTAAACGCGCCACTTTCTTCAAAATAAACGCTTTGCGCACCAAGCTTCACACCTTTATCAGCAAACGGCTTGGATAGTGGGTGTAGCAAGGTAAATGGTGGGCAAATTGCCATTTCAACAGCAGTTGGGCTTGGGTTTTCCGTCAATGCGTCAACAAATGCTAAGCTTTCATCAAGCATGCCATTCATTTTCCAATTTCCTGCAATAATAAACTGCGTTGAATCGCCCATAACCATCTCCTTTCTATCGAACTTACACCTGAAAAACGTGGGCATCATAGCCTTATACTACATGATAGCAAGCTACGCCCCAATAAGATGCAGCCCAAATCAATACTTACTTATTCATGGATTCAAAGAATTCTGCATTGTTTTTCGTTGCTTTGAGTTTACCGAGCAAAAATTCCATTGCACCCACAGTGTCCATCGGTGCCATAATACGGCGCAATACCCATGCTTTGGACAAGTCCGCAGGGTTGACTAGCAACTCTTCTTTACGCGTGCCGCTGGCTGACATATCAACAGCAGGGAATGTACGCTTCGCCACAAGTTGGCGATTCAAATGAATCTCCATATTACCTGTGCCTTTAAATTCCTCGAAAATCACTTCGTCCATGCGACTGCCTGTATCCACCAAGGCTGTAGCAATAATGGTAAGCGAGCCACCGCCTTCAATATTCCGCGCTGCACCAAAGAATCGTTTTGGCTTGTGCAAGGCATTGGCATCCACACCACCTGACAACACTTTGCCCGAGGATGGCGACACAATATTATACGCCCTAGCAAGCCTTGTAATCGAATCCAGAAGAATCACGACATCTTTGCCATGTTCCACCAAACGTTTGGCGCGCTCAATCATCATTTCAGCAACTTGCACATGGCGCTGCGGCGGTTCATCAAACGTTGATGACACCACTTCACCTTTCACCGAACGTTTCATGTCGGTCACTTCTTCAGGGCGTTCATCAATCAACAATACCATCAAATGAATTTCAGGGTGGTTCACTTCAATGGCGTGGGCAATGGCCTGCATCATCACCGTTTTACCTGTGCGCGGTGGCGCAACCAACACACCACGTTGCCCCTTTCCAATCGGAGAAACCAAATCAATCACGCGACCTGTCACATCTTTATGCGTTGGGTCTTCAATCTCCATACGGATGAGTTCATCAGGATACACTGGCGTTAAGTTTTCAAACAATACTTTATTGCGAGCAACTGACGGGTCTTCTCCATTGATTGTAAGTACATTCTTTAGAGCAAAATACTTTTCTCTGCTGCGCGGTGCGCGAACTTCGCCTGCAACCATGTCACCTTTACGCAAATAACTGCGGCGAATTTGTTGATTGGAAACATAAACATCATCCGTGCCTGATAAATAGTTGGCATCCGCCGTGCGCAAGAAGCCATAACCATCAGGTAAAAGCTCCAACACACCTTCAGAAATTACTGTGCCGCCACGAAGGCTATGTTCTTTGAGAATGGCAAACACTTGTGCTTGTCTTCTTCGTCCTGCCGCATTTTCAATGCCCAACTCATCCGCTTTTTCCAACAGCTCAGAAGCTGACATGGCAGAAACTTCCTGCAAATGCAGTGTAATGCCTTCAAACTCCGTTGAAATCGGCTCTTCTTCTTGCTGCTCTTTGCGGCGATTATTTTTATGGTTATTACGATTTTTATTGTTTCGGTTATTTTTATGACGAGGATGGCGCGACTGGTGCTGCTTATTGCCTTGCTCACCTGTGCTTTCAGGCGCGGCTTTGTCCTCTGCTGGTTTATTTGCAGGTTTAACTTTTTCTTCCACTTTCGCTTCAGGTTTTACATCAACGGGTTCAGTTGTTTTCATCGCTTTCGCAGCCTTAGCTTCGTCCATTTCTTTTTTAGTTCTACGGCGGCGCTTAGGTTTTTCTACCACTTCCCCTGTTGCTTCAGCATCAACTTTTTTCTTGGTCACGCGAGGTTTGCGCACAGCCTTTTTCTTCACAGGCTTTTCTTCGCTCACCACAGGCGCAGCTAAAGTAGGTGCAGCTGCTTCGGTTATTTCATCAGAAGACATATATTAAAAAACTCCAAATTGTTGCTTATTATTCAAGTCGTTTCCAAACAAGAAGGCTGCACACAACAAAAAATACAGCCATATTATCATAAAAAGGGTTTATTACAGAATTGTCTTGCGGTTTACGATACGCCTCACACTTTGCGCCGCCAACTTCAATCAAAGACAGGCGATTGCTATAAGTCTGCACTAGCAGTGTCAACAAAAAAACATGGTTATGGTCGAATAAACACAGGCAAGTCCCAAGTCATTTCTCCTCGAACATCCCGAATACTCACTTTAATTGCCAATGGTAACGTAAATGGCTTTTGCGGATTAAACACCGACTTCCAACCTGACTTCGCATCCAAAACTTCCACAGCAAAGGATGAAACTTTCGCCAAATCCCATGAAATCGGCTCTACATGTGTTCTGGCTCTGGGGCTGATGGCTTCACGCCGCAATTGCTCAGACTCTTCATCAATATAATAGCGAATCAGGGTTAAACCAGGATACATAGGGTCGCGGATGAGCAAGTGAAGTTCATCAAAGTCAGAGTCACCCCGGCTGTCATTTTTAAGCTGCACCACAGGTAAACTTTTATCTTCGGATTTGCTCAAATAACTCACATCGCGGCGCAGCTGTTTGCCAACCCACTGCTGAGACTCAAGCTGTGCCCTTGATTCTTTGAGCATGAGAAAACCTTCGCCCGCAGGACCAAGTGCAGTCCACGAAATCGCGGCAATCAAAGAGAAAACCACAATTGCCAGCAAGACTTCAATCAGTGTAAAACCTTTCATTTCTTGTGATATAAAAATAACGACACGTCTGGCTCACCCGCAAAAGACACGGTTATATTTTGCCGCGTAAACCTTTCCAGTTCAGCGACTTTTTCTGCCGACAACTTCCATGTGAGCGTCATGCCCCGCGCTTCCACCTCACCTTCTTGGTCGCTTAAATCCACAACAGGTTTTAAACGCTGTGCTTCCAAAATATTGGTGGCAACTTCCAACATGGTTGATGTGGCTATCAAACTGCGCTGTGTATCTGCTGAAATACCCAAGCGACCTGTGAGCGCATAAAGTGCGACTGCGGCAATGCCAAGTGCCACCAATGTTTCAATCAGCGTGAAGCCTTGCTCAGCACCGCGCTTGTTCATTGTTTACTTAAGACCCAACACATCCTGCATGTCAAATCGTCCAGCATCTTGTTTGCACAACCACATTGCCGCACGCACCGCACCTTTGGCAAACACCATCCTATCAGATGCAAAATGATTGATTTCAATGCGTTCTTCATCAGCAATAAACATCGCTTTATGGTCGCCCACAATATTACCACCGCGCGCCACAGAAAAACCAATTGAGCCAGCTTCTCGCGCACCCGTTATACCTTCACGGCTATACACTGCCACATCATCGAGCTTTACGCCCCGACCAGCTGCCACAGCTTTGCCCATCGCAAGTGCTGTGCCTGATGGTGCATCCACTTTATGTTTGTGGTGGGCTTCATAAATTTCAGCATCGTAATCTGCATTCAACACTTCAGCTGCTTGTTGGATAAGGTTTAAAGCCAAGTTCACACCCACAGAATAATTGGCAGCAACCACTGTTGGCGTATCTTTAAGGATTTCGTCTAGCTCAGTTTGCTGGCTTGCATCAAAACCCGTTGTGCCAATCACCATCGCCATAGACTTTGCTGCAACAACTCTTGCATGACTTAAACATGCTTCAGGCGCAGTAAAATCAATCAATACATCGGCTTGCGCACATTGTGTTAAGTCATCCACTATCACCACACCATCGGCAACATTTTTACCAATCGCTGACGAACCTTGTCGCTCTGTTGCACCCACAAGCTGAACACCTTCTGCTTCCGTCACCGTACGGATAAGCATTTGTCCCATTCGACCTGATGCACCTGTAATAATGATTCGCATACTTATCCCCTTGCCAGCAATCTTGTGGCTTACAGTATAACCAATCGGCTAACTTGCCAAATCATCCCATAAATCTTTCACTTTTCCCAAGAAAGATGAACGCTCTGGATAGACTTCATCACCCGTTTCTTTAGCGAAAGCCTGCAACAGTTCCTTTTGTTTATGTGTCAATTTTTTCGGCACTGCAATCTGCACCCGCACATACAAATCACCTTTTTGGCGCGCCCTAACATCTTTCACACCATGCCCGCGCAAACGAAACACACGCCCACTTTCTGTGCCTGCTGGAATTTTGATGGTCACCTTGCCATCCAATGTGGGCGCATCCACTTCTGCGCCCAATGTGGCTTGCGGGAAAGTAATTGGCATTTCACAGTGCAAGTCAGCACCATCGCGCTCAAAAATAGAATGCTCTTTGATGCGCACCACAATAAATAAGTCGCCTGATACACCACCATTGAGCCCCGCTTCACCTTCACCGCCCACACGAACTTGTGCGCCATCATACACGCCTGCTGGAATCTTCACTTTAAGGTTCTTTTTCACTTTCTTGCGCCCAGTTCCGCCGCAAGTCACACATGGTGATTCAATCTTTTTGCCTGCGCCTTGGCAGCTTGGACATGTTCTACGCACCGCAAAGAAACCTTGCTGCATTTGCACCTGCCCATGCCCCGCACAGGTGGAGCAAGGCACAGGATGTGTGCCAGGTCGTGCGCCAGAACCACTGCAAGTATCGCAAGATTCATGTTTAGGAATTTCTAATTCAACTTCTTTACCTTCCGCCGCTTCTTCCAAGGAAATAGAAAGATTGTAGCGCAAATCAGCACCTTGGTTGTTGGTCTGACCACCACCACCGCCAAAAGCTTCACCAAAAATATTGCCGAAAAGGTCGCCAAAGTCTTGAGAAGCATGAGAGCCTTGAAAACCACCCGCGCCAAAACCGCCCATTTGGTCATCTACACCCGCATGGCCATATTGGTCATAGCGCGCACGTTTTTCTTCATCAGCAAGTACTTCATAAGCTTCGGTGACTTCACGAAATGATTCGGCTGCTTTTTCATCGTCAGGGTTACGATCAGGGTGGTATTTCATCGCAAGCTTACGATAAGCACGTTTAATATCATTCTTATCCGCGCCTTTATCCACACCCAATACATCGTAATAATCTCTTTTACTCACCCAAATCTCCTATATCGAAACATAAAACCCATCGCTTAAACAAACAACCACGTCAACACACAAAAGGAGCAGGACTTTTCAGCCCCACTCCCTTTGTAACATTGATACAAATATCAAACCCAAAGGGGCTTATTTTTTATCTTTTTCATCCACCACTTCAGCATCCAAAATATCATCATCTTTCGCTTTTGATGATGTTTCTGGTGCTTCTGCTGTGCCTGCGCTTTGCGCTTCTTGTTCAGCTTGCATTTTTTGATACACAGCTTCGCCAAGTTTTTGCGATTTTTTGCCCAAGTCTTCTTCGGCAGCCTTGATGGCATCAAAATCATCACCTTTCAGTGCTTCTTTCAACACATCCAAAGCTTCTTTAATCGCATCCACAGTTTCCGCGTCAACAGCATCACTATGTTCTTCCAAAGATTTTTCAGTTGCGAAAACAAGTTGGTCAGCACGGTTTTTCGACTCGATATTTTCTTTCAACTTCGCATCTTCTTCCGCGTGCGCCTCAGCGTCTTGTTTCATTTTTTCAATTTCTTCTTCGCTCAAACCAGAACCTGATTCAATGCGAATTGAAGTTTCTTTGCCCGTACCTTTATCTTTGGCATGAACATGAATAATACCGTTGGCATCAATATCAAAGGTCACTTCAACTTGTGGTGTGCCACGTGCTGCTGGCGCAATGCCTTCAAGGTTGAACAAACCAAGTTCTTTATTCGCCGAGAAAATTTCACGCTCACCCTGTGCCACTTTAATCGTTACCGCAGTTTGGTTATCCGCAGCCGTGGTATATGTTTGTGATTTTTTGGTTGGAATGGTTGTATTTTTCTCAATGATTTTATTGAACAAACCACCTTCCACTTCAATGCCCAACGATAGTGGTGTCACATCAAGCAACAACACATCAGTCACATCACCCGTCAAAATCGCACCTTGAATCGCGGCGCCAATCGCCACCACTTCATCAGGGTTTACACCTTTATGCGGTTCAGTGCCAAAAAATGCTTCCACTTTTTCTTGCACCAAAGGCATGCGGGTTTGACCACCCACCAACACCACTTCATGCACATCAGAAGCAGAAACGCCTGCATCTTTCAATGCTTGTGCGCATGGTTTCAATGATGCTTCCACCAAATCGCTAACCAATGATTCAAATTTCGCACGCGATACTTTAATCAACAAGTGTTTAGGCCCTGAAGCGTCTGCCGTGATGAACGGAAGGTTCACTTCAGTTTGTTGGCTTGAAGACAATTCAATTTTCGCTTTTTCTGCTGCTTCACGCAAACGTTGCAATGCCAACGTATCGCTTGTTAAATCAACACCATGTTCTTTTTTGAATTCATCAGCCAAAAACTGAATCAATACTTGGTCAAAATCTTCACCACCCAAGAATGTGTCACCGTTGGTTGCTTTTACTTCAAACACACCATCGCCAATTTCAAGGATAGAAATATCGAATGTACCACCACCAAGGTCATACACGGCAATCAAGTGATTTTCTTCAGTTTTATCAAGACCATACGCCAATGCTGCGGCTGTTGGCTCATTGACAATACGCAACACATTCAAGCCAGCAATCGCACCTGCATCTTTGGTGGCTTGACGTTGTGAATCATTAAAATATGCAGGCACTGTAATCACAGCGTCTGTTACTTTTTCACCCAAATAATCTTCAGCCGTTGATTTCATTTTTTGCAATGTAATCGCAGATACTTCTTGTGGGCTCATTTTTTTGCCGTCTACATCAAGCCATGCATCACCATTATCTGCGGCAACAATAGGGTAAGATACCAATTCTTTATGATGATTGGTTTCAGCAGAATCAAACTTGCGACCAATCAAACGTTTTACTGCATGAAATGTTTTCTCAGGGTTGGTTACCATTTGACGTTTTGCGGCTGCACCAACAAGACGTTCATCGGCTGTAAAACCAACAACCGAAGGGGTTGTGTTATCACCTTCACTGTTTGGGATAACTTTTGCTGTATCTCCTTCCATGACCGCCACACATGAGTTGGTGGTTCCTAAATCAATACCAATTACTTTTGCCATATCTACTCTCCTACTATCTTCATCATAAGTTCAATTGTTTCTTCATACAAATTGCTTACCACTTAGATAGGGATATAAGAAATAGTTTTCAACCCCTTGGGGTTAAAAGTTAGTCAAATGGGTTATTTTCTGGAAATCGCCTGAACTTCGGCAGCAAACCAATCGGGGGTTTCGCCAAGGGTTGCGGCATCAAGGATGGCCTTTAGTAAACGCGGGTTTTTACACACAGATTTCACATCTGCTTCCCGATTTTCCGCTTGTTTTAACATTTGCATGAAGGTT
>DQSL01000055.1 GCA_015663235.1 Mariprofundaceae bacterium | reverse complement strand
TACGCTCATGGGTGACCACATCAAAGTGCGCCAATGCACCTTCGACAATGCTTTGAATTTGGGCTTCTGCGCCCATTTTTACGCCACCAAGCATTTTAATGCCTGATGCGATTTTTTCTGAAATATCGTCCAATACTTTTGCATCTACTGCCATAATTTAACTCCTAATTTAACTGCCAATAATACATGAGGCTGCCTGCGCCCAAGTTGATGATGAATTGCTCATGCTCCCCAACGAATATTTGTACCATCATCAACCTTTAGATGATCCATAATTCTATCCACCATAAAATCCACCAAATCATCAATCGTTTTCGGCGCATGATAAAAGCCTGGCATGGCTGGAATGATACGCACGCCCATTTTACTCAAAGCCAACATGTGCCCCAAATGAATTTCAGACAAGGGTGTTTCTCGTGGCACAAGAATCAAATTCTTGCGCTCTTTCATCATCACATCCGTTGCCCGCTCAATCAAGTTGCTTGATGCGCCCGTTGCAATACGCGCCAAAGAACCCATAGAACAAGGCACAACAACCATATCCTGCATATCCGCCGAACCTGATGCCACAGGCGACATCCAATCTTTATTGCCCCAGCAGGTGAGATACTTGGCATCCACACCCACAAAGTCTGCAATCTCTTGTGCCATATCATCAAGTTTTGCAGTTAGTTGAAAATCCGATTCTTTATCCAATACCACTCGCGCTGCATCGGAAATAAGCAAATGCAGTTGAATTTCTTGCTTGGCTAACCGCTGAATCAAACGCAAGGCATACGGTGCACCAGATGCACCTGTCATGGCGATAATAATGGGACTATGTTTCTGTTTATCCATGATTTAGACCCCTACAAACTAAAGCTTTCGCCAAAATACAAACGGCGTGCATCTTTATTATTTACAATCTCTTCTGCTGAGCCTTGCACCAAGATTTCACCCGCCGTCATCAAATATGCTCTATCGCAAATGCTCAATGTTTCACGCACGTTGTGGTCAGTAATCAAAATACCATAACCTTTATCGCGCAAGTCTCGAATAATGCCTTGAATATCTTCCACAGCAATCGGGTCAACCCCTGCAAATGGCTCATCCAGCAACACAAACTTCGGTTTGGTTACCAAACAACGGGCGATTTCTGTGCGCCGCCGTTGCCCACCTGATAAGGTATATGCTTTTTGCTCTTGCACGGCTTCCAAACCAAAATCTGCAAGCAGTGCATCCAATTCTTCGTGCATTTGTTCTTTGGGCATATCCAATGTCTCAAAAATCGCCAGCAAATTCTCTCGTACCGTGAGCTTGCGAAACACGCTAGCTTCTTGCGGCAAGTAACCAATGCCTTTTCGCGCTCGCATATACATGGGCATATCCACCAAGGATTCTCCATCTAGGGTAACATCACCACCATCGGCTTCCACAAGCCCGCACACCATGTAAAAGCTGGTGGTCTTGCCCGCACCATTTGCACCAAGTAAACCCACACATTCACCCGAAAATACTTCGATACTCACATCATGCACAACCGTTTTATGACCATACACTTTCTTGAGGTTGGTGGCTGCTAGATGTGCTTTTAGATTTAAATTATCAGGCATTATTGCGCCTCATCAAAAGTGAATCGCACCTGTTTACCTGATTCACCACCCACCACTTTGGTATCTTTGGTAACAGTATTGTAGGTAATGTGTTCACCTTCCACTTTGCCCTGCTTAGACACCATAAACGCATCACCTTTCATCACCAAAATATTCGAGTTTGCTGTAAATAACGCATAGTCCGATTTACCTTTGCTGTCTTCGGTATCAATGTCCACATGACCAATGGCTTCGGCTTGTTTTAGCACCTTTTTACCCGTTGCTTTATCTTCTTGATACCATACGCGCACCTTGTCTGCTCTGAGTATCATATCATCGCGTTTGATAACCACATGCCCAAAAAAATCAACCTGCTGCTTATCCTGAACCAACACAAACTTATCTGCATCCACTGTCATCGGCTCTGCCAGCAAGGCGTGTGGCAACAATAAACATAACAAAAATATACCTGCTCTCATGGCAATTCCTCAATCTGCATATGCACACCTTGCAACACTTCCAAACGACCGCTATCACGGAAAATACGCAGATGTTTACCCGTCACTTTAATCCCACCTTGCACCAGCACAAAGTCTTGTGGTGCAACTAGCTCACCCTTAGTTTGAAGGTAATCAATGCTTGGGCTACTTAATGCCCAAGCTTGATACTGCACCACGGCATCACCTGTTAAATGCACCTTTTGCTGAGCTTTTTCATACACCCCAAACTTGGCTTGCACAGGTACAATCTCACCACTTGCCAACACCATTTGTAAGCGCGGTTGCACAAGGTTTACAGTGTTGCCCTGCTCTTGCGCTGTCTCTGCCTGCAATCGCCACAATAATGTATCCCCATTATATTCCGTCATGTCAGGGTTGGTAATTTTCGAGCCAGCTTGCAATGCCGCCACATCCATTACTTGTTTTATACTCGGATTAGCGTTGAATATCAACACTATCGTATACATCACGCTGCTTACACCAAGCGCTAAAAAAGCCCATTTCACATAGGTAAGCATCTGAAACGACTACCAACCGCTATCTTCAGGCGAAACGCCATAAGCCTTCTTAATAACATCATCCCAGCCACCTTTGGCTAAAATCAAACCTTCGCAAAGCTGCCTTACTGCACCCAGCCCACCATCATAACTTGATACCCATTCTGCTCTATTTAACACACTTTTATGCGCATTGTTTGGCGCAGTTTTGAGGCAACATTGCGTCATGGCTGGCAAATCAATCACATCATCACCCATATACGCGCATTCTTCAGGCGAAATACCTGCTTGCCCACATAAATCCTGCAAGCCATCGGCTTTGCGTAAACTACCTTGAATCACATACTTAATACCCAAATCTTTGGCGCGATGCGCAACAACTTTGGACTTACGCCCTGTTAAAATAGCAACTTCAATACCTACCCGTTGCAACATTTTAATGCCATGCCCATCGCGCACATTAAAGTTTTTAATCTCATCACCGCTATCAGTCATGGTCACATGCCCTTCCGTCAGCACACCGTCCACATCCAACACCAACATTTTGATGCCTTTGGCAGCGTTTAAGGGGAACTTTTGATATGAATTCATGATATACCTGCCTGTAATAAATCGTGAAGATGAACCACGCCCACCAAGTGCTGTTGCACATTGGTCACAAAAAGAACGGTGATTTTCTTATCTTCCATCAGCCGCACCGCTTCTGTGGCAAGGTGTGTTTGCTCGATGGTCAATGGTGATGTGTGCATAATGTCTGCAACAGGTTTATCCATATCCACTTGCCCTTGTTGCAAAATTCGGCGCAAGTCACCATCGGTTAAACAACCTTCAAGTTTATCGTTTACCCCAATGCCTGTGATACCAAAGCGGGAGCTACTCATGGTATAAATCGCGTCTTTAAGGCTGGCATCCGAGCTGACCATTGGCACTTTGTCACCCGTGTGCATCACATCAGCCACACTCATCAAACGTCTACCCAAACTACCCGCTGGGTGAACGCGGGCAAAATCTTCAGGCTGAATGCCACGGTGTTTTAACACCACAACCGCCAACGCATCACCCAGAGCCAGTGTTGCTGTGGTGGATGCAGTCGGTGCTAAATTCATGGGGCAAGCTTCTTCAGTGACGGGAATATGCAACAAGTGGTCGGCATGTTTTGCTAAAGTAGATGTTTTGCCGCCTGTCATCGCAATAATGGGTGCGCCCAAACGTTTAATCGTTGGCAATAAACCACACACTTCATCCGTTTCACCGCTGTGTGACAAAGCAAGCACCGCATCATCACGGGTAATCATACCCAAATCACCGTGTTGCGCTTCTGCGGCATGAACAAAAAATGCAGGTGTGCCAGTGGATGCAAATGTTGCCGCAATCTTGCGTGCAATAATACCTGATTTTCCCATGCCAATAATCACCAGCTTACCTTTCAAATGTAAGATAAGTGTTGCCGCTTGAACAAACGCATCATCCAGCGCGATTTTTTGTTGTTCGAGTGCTGCTATTTCAATATCCAGCACAGTCTCAGCTTGGCTAATCCAATCTTGGCTTTGTTCACTATTCATCTTCATACGTTACCCCCAGCTACTCGGCTGGTCAAACTGTGACATCAAACGCATCATTTCCTTGGCTTTGAGGCGGAAGGCGCTGATTTCATCTTTAGGCACAGGTTTTGCAGGTTTATGTTTCACTCTTAACGGATTCACAGCACGACCACGGGAACGAAACTCAAAATGTAAATGCGGGCCTGTTGCCAAACCAGACATGCCCACATAACCAATGATTTGACCTTGCGACACGTATTTTCCTTTTCTCATATTGCGCGCGTAACGGCTCATGTGTGCATAAGCTGTGCTATGGATACCATTGTTATGGCGTATTTCGATAAAACGCCCATAACCACCCTTCCAACCTTTGTAAACTATTTTACCATCTCCGATAGCGCGAATAGCTGTACCTGTTTTTGCAGCATAATCAACGCCACGATGCGCACGGGTGTATCCCAATACAGGATGTTTACGCGAAGAACGAAAACGCGAAGAAATACGTGAATATTTGACGGGTGATTTCAAATATGTTTTGCGCAGATTTCTGCCTTCAACATCATAATATTCCACGCCATTTTTTGTTTCGTAACGAATACCAGAATACACACGACCTCGATTGATAAAGGTTGCTGCAAGTATTTTATAGCCCACCTGCTGACCTTCATCATCAAAAGATTCCTCAAACATCACTTTAAAAGAGTCACCTTTGCGTAAGTCACGCGCAAAATCAATATCCCAAGCAAACATATCAACAAGCTTTAAAATAACATTGTCTGCCAAACCAGCATTGGCAGCATCCAAAAACAAACTACCTTGAATACTTGCTTCAACAACATTCACCCGCGATGTAAGCTCTCGTTGCATTAACTCTGCTTGCCAAGTTGCATCTGAATTCTGATTTAACATCAGCGTGTTTTCTGCATCAATTTGATAGTACACTATTGTATTTGATGGGTTGTTTTGACGGGTAAACGAATGCCCAATATGTATTTTTTTGAGTGGATAAACCTCTTTTGCCGCTTCAAACATGTTTGCTGACTCCGCCGCTGAAAAACCAAGGCGGCGCAACACCAATCCAGCAGTATCACCTGACTGTACTTTCTCAACAACATCCTGCACAACATGCAGTGCATCAGCTTCTAGCCACTCATGATGCGCAATCATTTGGTTGGGTTTCGCATCTCCTTGGATGGCAACCATCACCAGCAACACGAGCACTGACATGGTCACAAGCAACATTACGCCTGTTTTCAGGTATATATTCATTCTATGAATTAATAATTAACGAAGACGTTGCAGAAGTTTGTTTAACTCTTGCTTATTCTGATAAAATAACCTGACATCACCTGACCCGTCCTTTTTACGCTGCAGCTTCACCTGTAGACCTAAAACACGCATCAACTCCTCTTCCAATGCCAACACTTCTAAGTCTGTTGTATCCGAAGTTTTCTTTGCAGGCGCAGCCAACTTCTTGGCTTCTTTCTCCATTTGCCGCGCGCTCCAGCCTTTTTCGACACACAAAAGCGCAAGGTTTAATGCAGCTTGATCATCTAATCCAACCAGTGGTCTAGCTTGACCCATACTTAACTTTCTTTGCTCCAACATCGCTTGAATAGGTGTTGCAAGTTGTAGCAAACGAATAAGGTTACTCACTTGCACCCGAGAAACGCCCACACTTTCCGCTACCTGTTGCTGAGTGTAGTTAAACTCATCCATCAAGCGACGGTAAGCCCGCGCTGATTCTACAGCGGTCAAATCATTACGTTGTTCATTCTCAACAATCGCAAGCTCCAAAGCTTGCAAATCATCCACATCACGCACCACCGCAGGTATATCTTTAAGCTTCGCCGCTTGTGACGCCCGCCAGCGCCGCTCTCCTGCAATAAGTTCATAACCATCGCCCTGTGGGCGTATCAGAATGGGCATCAACACACCATCGCGGCGTATGGATTCAGTTAAGGATGCTAGCTCATCTTTATCAAAAAGGGTGCGCGGCTGATAACTGTTCGGACGTATCTTGGCAACAGGAATTAATGTGGCTTGTGCCAGCACTTCTGGGGTTGGTTTATCACCCAATAAAGCATTGAGACCCCTGCCTAAAGCTTGCCTTTTCTTTTGTGGTGTTTTCATAACTATAACCCCTTCTACCCTGCAAAAGCTTCGCGTTGCATTAATTCTTGTGCCATTTGCAGGTAAGCTTGCGCACCTTTTGAGCGCAAATCATGATACATAACTGGTACACCATAACTCGGTGCTTCAGATAAACGAACATTTCTTGGAATAACCGATTCATACACTTGCGCACCAAAGTATTCACGAACATCTTTTTCCACTTGCACAGATAAATTGTTGCGTCTATCCACCATGGTCAACACAATACCCTCAACCTCAAGATGCTCATTTAAATTGGCTCTAACCCTGCGAATTGTATCCATCAGTTGGCTCAAACCTTCCATAGCATAAAACTCTGTTTGCAAGGTAATCAACACCTTATCGGATGCAGTCAAAGCATTAATCGTCAGCATATTAAGCGCAGGTGGGCAATCAATAATCACATAATCAAAGGGGTCGCCCTTATAGGTTTCAAGGTGTTCAAACAACACATGCTCGCGTTTATCCTGATTGACCAACTCAACCTCTGCACCTGATAAATCTATGGTTGCGGGCACAAGATACAAACCCTCACAGTCTGTTTCCATGATGGCATCTGCCAGTGAGCTTCGCCTCCCCAAAAGGTCATACATGCCAACGCTAACACCATCTTTATCTACACCCAAACCCGATGTTGTGTTGCCTTGAGGGTCTAAGTCCAAGACCAAAACACGTTTATCAAGTGCTGCCAATGAAGCTGCCAAGTTGATACTTGTCGTTGTTTTACCAACACCACCTTTCTGATTTGCCACAGAAAAAACCGGCCCAATATTTTTATGTTTCACGTGAAACACCTCCTGACAACGACGTTTGTTTTCGATAACAAACCACGCGTTGTACACCCTCTTCACAAAACTCATCTTGTACCATCCACCCCTGCACATCAGGCAAGGAAACATCATTGGGAATAGGTAACACAGCCAACCCGCCATTCACGATATGTTTATCACACATATCTATCAAAACTGTGATTTCAGATACAGCCCTTGCAACACAGACTGTTGCTTTTAGGGGTTCTAAGTCGTGGATGTCCGCATCATACACCTGGCTTTTTAACTTTAGTTTACGAACAATATGCCGAATAAACTCCGTTCTTTTTTTTCGCCGCTCCACCAAAACACCTTGAATATCAGGGCGGTGAATCAACAAAGGAATACCTGGAACACCCATGCCGCTGCCTATATCAAGAACAATGGCATTTTCAGGAATCCAACGCGCTAAAGAAATAGAAGGTATAATAAATGTTTTATAAAACAGGTGAATATCTTTAATGGATGTAAGGTTGAGAACTTTGCGAAACTTCATCACCTCACTGCAATATTTCAGTTGTAAATCATCCATCTGTTTTTTGTTTCGCTTTCGCTTCACTTTTCAGCCAAATCAACATACAACTGATTGCTGCAGGTGTTATCCCTGAAATTCGAGATGCTTGACCTAAGTTTAATGGCTTAGAAGCCGTGAGCTTCTGCTTCACTTCAGTGCTCAAACCCATCACTTTCTTATAGTCCATGTTTTTAGGAATAAACGTTGATTCAAGGTTGCTAAACTTATCTACTTCACGTTGTTGTTTATCTAAGTAGCCATCGTAGTGCACCAAAGCTTTCACAGAACCTTTATCACGGGCATTCAAATCACCCAACTCTAACAGAGGAAACACTTTGTCTACATCAACATCCGCACGGTGACAGTATGCAGACACTGTCATGCCTTGCTTAGGTAAAGGAAGGTCAAGTTTATCCAGCTTGTTTTTCCATACTTTTCCTGAACCAATAATAATTGTTTTTAACTTCTCTTCAGCTTGCTCAATCAGTGTAAGTCGCGCTTCAATCTTATCTTTCCATGCATCTTTCAAAATACCCATGTGCATTGCAGCCTTGGATAAACGAATGTCCGCATTGTCCTCTCTAAGTTGCAAGCGAAACTCAGCACGCGAAGTAAACATTCGGTATGGCTCACTAACACCTTTGTGTACCAAATCATCAACCATCACGCCAAGATATGATTCAGCGCGTGTTGGAACCCATTCATCCAAACCTAAAGCTTTTCCAGCAGCATTAAGCCCAGCCAATAAACCTTGCGCGGCAGCCTCTTCGTAACCTGTTGTGCCATTGATTTGACCTGCATGAAACAAACCTGGAACTTTTTTACATTCCAACGTTGTTCTAAGCTCAGTTGGGTCAACATAGTCATATTCAATTGCATAACCAGGGCGAAGTATATTCACCTGCTCCAATCCCTTGATAGAACGAAGAAACTTCCATTGCACATCAACGGGTAACGATGTTGAAATACCATTGGGATACACTTCCGCATGGTCAGCTCCCTCTGGTTCTAAAAATATTTGGTGGCTATCTTTATCGGCAAAGCGAATTATTTTATCTTCAATGCTTGGGCAATAGCGTGGACCTTTGCTTTCAATCACCCCTGAAAACATAGGTGAACGCTCAAGGTTTTCTTGAATAATATCATGCGTTTGTTGGTTGGTTCGGGCAATAGCACAGTTTTCTTGCTGCTGTAATACTTGGTCATTTAAAACACAAAAAGGTGTCGCTAAAGTATCACCTGGTTGCTGCTCTAAACTACCCCAGTCTATTGTGCGTTTATCCAAACGAGGTGGTGTTCCTGTTTTTAAACGCCCTAAACGTAATTCTTTTTGATATAACTCTTGGGTTAACCCTTCAATCGAAGCATCACCCAAACGGCCTGCTGGAAAACGATTATCCCCAATATGAATCAGACCACCTAAGAATGTGCCTGTGGTTAAAATAACCGTTGGTGCATAATGCTCTACACCAAAATTATCCAAAACACCTTTAATCTCACCCGTTGCTTCAAACAATAAATCATCCACCGAACCTTGATACAAATGTAAATTATCTTGTTTATCCAAAAGGTGGCGCATCGCTATATGATACAGTCGCCTATCACACTGCGCTCTGGTTGCCTGAACAGCAGGGCCTTTACGTTGATTAAGAATGCGGTATTGCAAGGCTGACCTATCAGCAACCAAACCCATCACACCACCAAGCGCATCTATCTCTTTCACTAAATGACTTTTACCCACACCACCAATTGCAGGATTACAGGACATTTTGGCAATGGTATCTAAGTTTTGCGTGATTAGCCTAACTTTTGCACCGCGTCTAGCTCCAGCCATTGCGGCTTCACAGCCTGCATGTCCAGCGCCTATAACCAAAACATCAACTTCGCCATCTGGATGTTTCACGTGAAACCTGTTTTTAGAATTTAACATGGGGCTAGATTACAAAGAAGAAAAAAATATTCTACATATAAAGATATCTAACAATACTTCTCACTATATATGAAGAGTTAAGTTTATAAAAACACTACATAAAGGATATAAAATAAAAAAGGCGACCAATGGCCGCCTTTTAAAATATAAAAGTGTTTTATTAACCTTTACGTTTTTCCAACATGTCATGAATGATTGGCGCAAAAATCAATTCCATCGCTAATAACATTTTACTTGAAGGAACTACAATTGTATTACGACGAGACATGAACGAGTTGTTCAACATGGATAATAAATATGGGAAATCAATACCCCAACGCTCAGGTTTACGGATACGAATCACCATCAAGCTTTCATCTGGTGTTGGTACATCACGTGCAATAAATGGGTTGGATGTGTCTACCAATGGTACACGTTGAAAGTTGATGTCTGTGTGGCTAAATTGTGGTGTGATAAAATGAACATAGTCATGCATACGTGATAAGATATTATCAACCACTGCATCTGAAGAATAACCACGCATTGCGGTATCACGATGAATTTTTTGAATCCATTCGATGTTTACAACAGGCACAATACCCATCATCAAATCAGCATATGGACGAACTTCTTCAACACCACCATGTAGACCTTCATAAAACAACAAATCAGAACCTTCACCAATATCACGCCAATCGGTAAATTTACCTGAATCTACGCCGTAAAGCTTAGCTTCTTCATCATCATGAACATAAGTACGCGCTTTACCCTTACCTGTTTCGCCGTAAGACTTGAATAAATCAGCAATTTTATCAAAAAGATTGGCCTCATCAGAAAAATGACTCAAGCGTTTTCCAGCTGCTTCAAATTCTTTTGATTTTTCCTTAAAAGTTAAGCGATCAAACTTATGGAAACAATCACCTTCAACAATCGCTGGTGTTACATTTTCACGGTGAAAAATGTGTTCCAAAGCAACTTTTGCTGTGCTTGTACCTGCTCCTGAAGAGCCAGTAACCGAAATAACTGGATGTTTAACAGACATATATACTCCCTAAAAATAGTAAAAAAGATAAACGAAACGCCCTATGCGCGCTGCATTATGCAGTTAAAAGGGCTAAATTACCAACCTAAATTCGCATTGGCATCAGAACATGACGCGAACGCTCATGATCAGCTTCTAATAACAGCGCAGGCGACAAACTATCTTTGAGTTGAATACGCACTGTAGAAGACTGAATAGCAGACAGTACATCACGCATATATTTCGCGTTAAAGCCCACTTCAATATCCAAACCTTCATAGTCTATAGCTAATGACTCTTCTGCCTGCTCCTGCTCTGTATTATGCGCTGCAACGGTAAGTTTAGTGGTGGTGAAGGTTAATTTTACGTCATGTGTAAAATCATTGGCAACAACCATACTCCTGCGCAGCGCTTGATCCAGCTGATTTTTATCTACAACCGCTTCATATTGGTTGTTTTTAGGAATCACATCCTCATATACTGGGTATTTAGCATCAATCACTTTAGAAGTGAATATTTGGTTGTTAATTTCAACTCTAACTTGTTGCTTCCCAAGACATAATGTAATGTTTTCTTCTGCACCTTCTGCCAAGCGTTTGATTTCCATTACCGCCTTTTTAGGCACGATACATTCTGTAATTTCAGTTTGACCTTCCAAACCAAGCTCACTTAATGCCATCCTATGACCGTCGGTTGTTACAATACGAATACCGTGTTCAAGCGAGACTTCAAATAAACTTCCAGTTAAATATTTTCGCGTTTCATCAGTAGACATCGCAAAGCTCGTGGATGTAATCATACGCATTAACTCTGAACCTTGAACTTTGACAGATAAATCTGTTTCATCGCTAGGTTCGCTGGGAAATTCATCTGAAGATTTGGTTGCTAGTTTGAACTTCACACCACCACTTAAAACCTCTAAAAAAGAACCTTCTGTTTTGAGTTCCACGGGGTTTTCAGGGTTCAGCTCTCGAATAATATCAAATATTTTCTTTGCTTCAACCGTGAACGCGCCCTTTTGTAAAATATCTGCTGTTTGTTGACTAGAAAAAGTGGACTGCAAGTCTGTTGCTGTAAGCTTTAAACACTGTTCTTTTGTTTCAAATAAAATATTAGCTAAAATAGGGTTGGTATTTCTTTTTTCAACAATATTTTGACAACGTTGAATTTGGTTAAAAAGGTTTGTGCGGGACATCTTTAGGTGCATATTCTAATACTCTTCTTCTTAGTTTTTAATGTAATAGTAGTAGTCATAGGCTTTGTGTATAAAGGGTATAAACTTAAAACCTACGCAAAAACATTATGTTGAAGCAAAGGTTACTGTGTTTATCTCTTAACACAAGCTGTGAATAACTTGGGTATAATATACTTCTTTTCTTTTTTTTAAAGATTTCATACTTTAAACACAACTTATACACAGGTAGATATGGGTGTAGAAGCAAGGTTATACACAAACAGTCACCCCTGTTTTAAAAGTTGTATCAACCTTTGAATTTCTTGTTTAAAATCAGATTTTTCTAAACATTCTTTTTGAATTTTCCTATGGGCATAGAGAATGGTCGTGTGGTCTTTTTTCTCAAATTTTTCTGCGATTTCAGGCATGGACATTTTGGTTAACTCTTTGCTCAAATACATAGCAACCTGTCTTGGGTAAGCAATGTTTCTCTTTCTTACTTTTGAGCGCATATCTTTGGTGCGGATATTAAAATAGTTGGCAACGGTTTTTTGAATATTTTCAACACTAATAATTTTAGCTTGGAGTTGTAGCTGGTCGCGTAGTTTATCTTGGGCAAGTTCCATGGTGATCGGTTTGCGTGAAAGCTTGGAATATGCGGTGAGCCTTGTCAAAGCACCCTCCAGTTCACGCACATTACTGGTGATTTTAGAAGCGAGTAAAAAACAAATGTCTTCATCAAGATCAATGCCTGCGAGCGCAATTTTACTCTTTAAAATTGCCATACGTGTTTCAAAATTTGGTGGCTGAATATCTGCAACCAAACCCCAGTTAAACCGCGAGCGAAGTCGTTCTGCTAAATGTTTGATGGCAGAAGGGTCGCGGTCTGAGGTGAGAATAATTTGTTTCTTAGCTTTGTGTAGCGCATCAAAGGTATGAAAAAACTCTTCTTGAGTGCTTTGTTTGCCTTCAATAAATTGGATATCATCAATAATTAATATATCAACTTCACGATATTTATTACGAAAAGCAGAGGTTTTTTGGGTGCGAATTGAATCAATAAGTTCATTGGTGAAATGCTCACCTGTTCGGTAGGCTATTTTATAGTTCCCTGAGGCTGCCAACTGGTTGGCGATGGCATTAATCAAGTGTGTTTTACCTAAACCTACACCACCATGAATATACAGAGGATTGTATTGTGCGCCTGGTTGCTCAGCCACAGCCAAGCTTGCAGCATGACAAAATTCATTGCTGGGCCCCACAACAAAGTTTTCAAAAGTAAATCTTTCATCAATAAAACCATCAATCTTCTTGGCAGATGGTGCAGGTTTTTGCGTCTCAGGAAATAAAATAATGGAAGTATCCACACGGTATTCCAATTGCAAATGAGGTAAATTGAGAGATTTTAATGCAGATAGAATTTTCTCTTCACAATCATTTTTTAAGCCATCAATAAAAAATTGACTGGGTAGGGAAAGGCATAGTTGGTTGTTTTCTAAGCTTGGTGATACAGGTTCAATCCAAGCGCCCATTTTAGAGGGAGCGAGTTGAGTTGATAATTGTAGTTTGATGAGTTCCCAAATTTGTTGATGATCCATGGCGTAAGCATAACCAAAAATGTGGATAAGTTACATGTGATTATTATGCAACGCAGGATTTCGTAGACGAATCCACGTTTCCTATTCAGTATTCCCAACTCATGAAGAATAAGCGAAATACAGTTTTTGAAGAACAAGCTGAAGTATTGGCGAATGTTTCCTATGATGGGGAGCAATGTATCATGCGTTTAAAAGCACCTAAAACAGCACAATCAGCC
>DQSL01000063.1 GCA_015663235.1 Mariprofundaceae bacterium | reverse complement strand
TTGCCGTGATCCACGTGACCAATCGTACCAATGTTCACATGCGGCTTGTTACGTTCAAACTTTTCCTTAGACATATCTAATCTCCTAACCTTTTACACTTGCAATAATTTCTTCTGTAATGTTACGTGGAACTTCTTCATAATGTACAAACTGCATGGTGTATGTTGCACGACCTTGCGACATAGAACGTAAAGCAGTGGAGTAACCAAACATTTCAGACAATGGAACTTCTGCATCAACAACCTTAGCAATGCCACGGTCACTCATGCCCTGAATTTTACCACGGCGACGATTCAAATCGCCAACCACATCACCCATATAATCTTCAGGTGTTGTGACTTCAACTTTCATCATTGGCTCAAGAATCACTGGCTGACATTCAGAACAACCTTTACGGAAGCCCATAGATGCAGCCACTTTAAACGCCATTTCATTTGAATCCACATCATGATAAGAGCCGTCAACAAGCGCAACTTGGATATCAACCATTGGGAATCCAGCCAGAACACCATTGTTCATCGCTTCTTCACAACCCTTACCTACTGCTGGAATATATTCGCGCGGAACAACACCACCTGTAATCTTATCTTCAAACTTGA
The DNA here is from genome assembly GCA_015663235.1 of Mariprofundaceae bacterium. GTDB lineage: Bacteria > Pseudomonadota > Zetaproteobacteria > Mariprofundales > Mariprofundaceae > Ghiorsea. Next base: position 11,343 of record DQSL01000063.1, on the reverse strand, counting down.
ACCCTTCACCGGCTTCCAATGGTGCAATTTCCAACCAAACATGACCGAACTGACCACGACCACCAGACTGACGGACAAATTTTCCTTCAAACTTACCAGAACCACGAATGGTTTCACGGTATGCAACTTGCGGCTTACCAATGTTTGCGTCCACATTGAACTCGCGGCGCATACGGTCAACTAGGATTTCCAAGTGAAGTTCACCCATGCCTGAAATAATGGTCTGACCTGTTTCTTCATCTGTCTTCACACGAAAAGAAGGATCTTCCGCTGCCAATTTACCAAGGCCAACACCCATTTTCTCTTGGTCAGCTTTGGTCTTAGGCTCAATCGCCACAGAAATAACTGGCTCAGGGAATTCCATGCGCTCAAGCACAATGGGGCTATCCATGTCGCAAAGCGTATCACCCGTTGTTGTCGCTTTAAGACCAACAGCTGCAGCAATATCACCAGCACGCACTTCCTTAATCTCTTTGCGGTCGTTGGCGTGCATTTGCAAAATACGACCAATACGCTCACGTTTGTTTTTTACCGAGTTCAACACATAAGAACCTGACTCCAACACGCCTGAATATACACGGAAGAAAGTCAACACACCCACAAACGGGTCAGTCATCACTTTAAATGCCAATGATGAAAAAGGAGCGTCATCCGATGATGGGCGAGAATCCTCTTCATCAGAATCCATTTTCAGACCTTTAATTGCAGGAACATCTACAGGCGCAGGCATATAATCTGTCACGGCATCCAGCAAAGTTTGTACACCTTTGTTTTTGAATGCTGTACCACAAAGCACAGGGATAATAGAAATATCAAGAACTGCCTTGCGAATTGCAGCTTTAAGCTGAGCCAGAGGAATCTCTTCACCTTCTAAGTGAAGCTCCATCAATTCTTCATCAACCATGGATACCGCATCCATCAGGATTTCGCGGTATTCATCAGCCTGATCTTGCAATTCAGCAGGAATGTCTTCAACAGAATAGTCAGAACCCATGGCTTCATCATTCCATACAAACGCCTTCATGCTCACAAGGTCAATTACACCCTTGAAACCATCTTCAGCGCCAATTGGCACATTGAGCGGTACAGCATTATGACCAAGCTGAGATGCAATCTCATCCACAACACGGAAAAATTCGGCGCCTGTACGATCCATTTTATTCACGAATGCAATACGTGGAACACTGTAACGGTCAGCTTGGCGCCAAACAGTTTCAGATTGTGGCTGAACGCCACCCACTGCACAGAAAACGCCAACCGCGCCATCAAGCACGCGCAAAGAGCGCTCTACTTCAATCGTGAAGTCAACGTGACCAGGGGTGTCGATAATATTAATATGATGGTCGTTCCAACTACAGGTTGTAGCTGCAGATGTGATAGTAATACCACGCTCTTGCTCTTGTTCCATCCAGTCCATGGTTGCCGCACCATCGTGAACTTCACCGATTTTGTGCGAAACGCCAGTGTAGAAAAGGATACGTTCTGTAATGGTAGTTTTACCCGCATCAATATGAGCCATAATACCAATGTTACGTACGCGCTCTAGTGGTGTCTTTCTTGCCACGATACTACTCCTTCTCTAACCTAAACTGTTTAGAACAATTAAATCTTTTTTAATATATGCCGCTTTGCGTAAACGGCTCACGAGGGATAACCCTTAAATATTACCAGCGGAAATGTGAGAACGCTTTGTTGGCTTCAGCCATACGATGCGTTTCATCACGCTTCTTAAATGCTCCACCGCGCTCATTGATAGCATCAACAAACTCATTACCCAAACGCTCAGCCATAGTCTGCTCAGAACGCTTGCGTGAAAATTCAATCAACCAACGTACAGCCAATGATTGCTGACGACGGTCTGAAACTTCGATGGGCACTTGGTAAGTTGCACCACCAACACGGCGAGACTTCACTTCAACCAATGGGCGAATTGCTTCCAATGCACGATGAAGAATGTTTAACGAATCTTCACCCGTTTTCTTAGCTGCAATTTCCATTGCGCCATAAACGATTGCTTCAGCTTTTGCTTTTTTACCATCCAACATGATTGCATTCACAACTGTTGAAACTTTATTGTCTCCGAATTTCGCATCTGGCGTAATTGGACGACGGGTAACTGGACCTTTACGTGGCATTTTTCAATTCCTCTCTTACTTAGGACGCTTAGCGCCGTACTTCGAGCGAGCCTGCTTACGACCTTCAACACCCGTAGTATCCAACACACCACGCAATACATGGTAACGAACACCTGGTAAATCTTTTACACGTCCACCACGAATCAATACAACACTATGCTCTTGCAAACGGTGACCTTCACCTGGGATGTATGCAGTTACTTCATGACCATTCGTTAAACGAACACGCGCCACTTTACGCAAAGCCGAGTTCGGCTTCTTAGGAGTAGTTGTATAAACACGCGTACAAACACCACGACGTTGTGGACATGCTTGCAATGCAGGAACTTTGTTAATTTTTCGCTTATCTTTACGAGACTTGCGAATCAATTGATTGATTGTTGGCATTGTTACCTCTTAAAACTTTTCCTCTGCTTATACCTTTATTTTATTAAGGCACAGCTCGTGAGGGCGGCGAAACATAGGGTCGAGTGTTTGCTCTGTCAACTTTTTTTTATCTGTGCGTATCTACACGTTGTTTTTCGCGGGCAAAGACCGTGTTAAACGAATGCCTTCGCCATTTCCACAAGCTCATCTTCGTCAATGACTTTTTTGTCAATTTTACAATATGCTGCTTTTTCCTCAACAATGATGCGAACTTCTGCCACACCTTCCAAAGCCAAGAGTTGTGCCGTGATACGCTGCCCATCTTCTTCATCATCGGCTTCGATGTATAGTGTAATCGTGGCGACATAGGGTGGCTCTGGCATAAACAAAGCAATCACCCACCACACGCCAAGCATGGCAGCAATAACGATAAACACGGTGTCAAAGTTTTGCGCAATCGGGTCATACAAGAACCCACCCAACACACCGCCAATAAACGCGCCAAAGAATTGTGAGGTGTTAAACACACCAATCGCCGTGCCTTTTGCACCAGCAGGTGCATATTTAGAGACCAATGATGGTAGGCTTGCTTCAAGCGTATTAAATCCTGTGAAAAACAATAACAAAGCAAAAGCAACCCACCAAATGGAATCATGCGAAACAGCAAACAATATACACGCCACAATCAACAGCATAATCGCCACCAGAAACACCAGCTTCATCTTGCGTTTGGCTTCTGCGACAATAATAAACGGTACCATCAGCACAAATGCCAGCAACATGACGGGTAAATACAATTTCCATTGTTCGGCTTGGGGTAATAAGTTGTCACTAATCAAGACCAAGGGTAGCACCACAAACAATGCCGTTAAACCCATATGCAAAATCAACACGCCAATATCCAAGCGCAGCAATGCGCCGTGATTCAATACTTCTTTGAACATACCAGTCGTCACTTCACTATCCGAATGATGCCCTGTGTTTTCAGGCTCAGGCACAACAAGATACAATACTAAGATAGATAGCAGCGAGAATACTGCCGTTAAAGCAAAGATTCCCGACACGCCCACCCATTCATTCAATAAAGGCGCAATCGCCATGGATATGGCAAACGATAGTCCAATGGTGATGCCAATACTCGCCATAGCTTTGGTGCGATGTTCTTCGCGGGTTAAGTCCGCCGTTAAGGCAATCACAGCCGCTGCCACTGCACCAGAACCTTGAATAATTCGACCCAGCAACACACCTTCAATGGATGTGGACATGGCAGCAATCACACTACCAATGGCAAAAATCACCATACCTGCAGCAATCACGGGTTTTCGCCCGAACTTGTCCGACATCATACCAAACGGAATTTGAAACAAGGCTTGGGTTAAACCATACGCACCAAGCGCAATGCCCACCAACTCAGGGCTTTCAAGCGCACCATCTAAACCATGGGCATAGGTTGAAAAGACAGGCAGGATTAAAAATAACCCCATCATTCTCAACGCAAAAATGCTGGATAATGCGCCAACGGACTTACGCTCTTGCGCGTTCATACCTGATTGTTTTGATTTTCTCATGCGAAACTTAACCTTCTTATATATAAATTGTGGCGAAGCTTACGCTTTGAATTGCTATTGTCATTATTCACCACCGAGGACACAGAGAGCACGGAGCTTAAAAGAACTGTCATACCGAGCGTAGCCGAGGTATCTCTAAGATTTCTCCATGCCGCTTCGCTTTAGTCGAAATGACAGTGCTTTAACATCTACGTCATTCCCGCGAAACCCCAAGGTGTTCTCTCTGCCTATGGTATTCACCTTAAGGCGGAAATCTAGGACTTCTCAAAATGGATAGCGCATCACGTGCGACATGACGAAACAATACCGAAGGGTTAATCCCCTGCTATATATCCGTCAAAACACATGAGTTAAAGAAGGGATAAAGCAAAACCGCTTGTTTTGCACCCGCTTTAGCTTATGGGTTTTGGATAAACGGAGATATATAGGGCGACTTTTTTTGATTCGTTTTTTGGGTCGCACAAAAAATGATAAGCTGTCACTAGCTCTTAAACTGACACCCTGAACATTCCCACTCCGCCCCTTCCAATTCTATGAAACCCTTCGGGATTGGGCTCATAAATACAGGCTTGATACTCGACGAACAATTTGGGCAAGTAGGCTCAATCCTTGATTGTACGGAAGAATCTTGCTTTAATGTATTAACATAGTTTGGCGTTTTTCGCACACAGGCTTCTTTCCATTTATTTATTGCACCATTCAATGCTGGTTGCATCGACCAATTAGAACTTGTTAAGTCTACGCTATGCAAAAAAGCATTCAAGACTCCCCTATCAAAAATTCCTCGCTCTACTGTTTCATGGTGAACAATTAGAAGAGGAATCTCCATTGAATAAGCTAATGCTGCTTCCAAGTGGTTCTACTCTGTTGCCAATATCAATGGCTTTGCCAATTTATTCCCTTTAAGCACACCCGCCTGAACTTCTAATTGAGGGTATCCTAAAACAATAGCACCTTGGCACGACTTTAAAATTTCAATAACTTCATCTAGGGGAGCCTTACTTGGGTAGTCAGTCACTCCGAGAGTTTGCGGGCTTAACGCCAAATTCTCAAGTTGAACCATGAATGTCGATAGACCGTCCTCAAACTCCGAAGAAACCCATGTCGGTCTACTTACAAATATGTTCAACCTTCCCAAACCAACACAGGCTTGCGTGCAGCTTGGGTTTCATCCAAGCGGCGGCGAATCGGTTTGAGCGGTGCATCATGTAAAGCTTGGGTATCCCCTGCTTCACATTGCGCTGCAATCTCAAGCATAGCATCGCAGAACGAATCCAATGTTTCTCTGGATTCCGTTTCCGTGGGTTCAATTAACATCGCACCATGCACAATCAGTGGGAAATACACTGTCATGGGATGGAAGCCCAAATCAATGAGTCGTTTGGCAATATCCAAGGTTTTCACACCGTGTTTATTTTGCCACTCATCGGTGAGCAAACATTCATGTTTACACAAACCTTCAAACGGAACGTGATACACACTTTTGAGTTTACTCAACACATAGTTGGCATTGAGCACTGCATCTTGGGCGATTTGGTGAATATGATTGTTACCAAACGCAGAAATATAAGCATTGGCGCGCATATACACACCCGATTGCCCAAGTGTGCTAAGAATTGTACCAATGGATTGTTCATCTTCCGTTTCAATGGAAAACACACCATCATTTTCAACAATGCGCGGTACTGGCATAAAGGGTTTGAGTGTGTCGTTTACAGCCACTGGCCCAGCACCCGGCCCACCGCCACCATGCGGTGTGGAGAATGTTTTGTGTACATTAATATGCAAACAATCCAAGCCCATATCACCTGGACGCGCCACACCTACAAGCGCGTTCAAGTTGGCACCATCACCATACACAAGCCCACCTGCATCATGTACAAGTTGACAAATTTCTTTGATGTCTGTTTCAAATGTGCCTGCCGTATTCGGGTTGGTCATCATCAAGGCTGCAACATCACCATCCAAATGTTTCTTCAATTCTTCCAAATCAATGCGCCCATCCGCACCCGATTTGAGTTCAACCGTGTACATGCCACACAATGCAGCTGACGCAGGGTTAGTGCCGTGTGCAGAATCAGGAACCAACACTTTTTTACGATTTTGTTCGCCTCTAGCATCCAAACATTTGCGAATCATCATCAAACCCGCAAGCTCACCATGTGCACCTGCCGCAGGTTGCAAAGTTACATCACTAAAGCCTGCAATTTCGGCAAGCCAACCTTGAAGCTCTGATAATAATCCCAACATACCCTGCACTGAATCTTCAGGTTGGTCAGGATGAACATGTGCCAAACCTGGAAGCCTTGCGATTTGTTCATTCACTCTTGGGTTATATTTCATGGTGCATGAACCCAATGGATAAAAACCAGTTTCAATGCCGTGGTTCCACTGGCTTAGGCGCACAAAGTGGCGCACGGTTTCAGGCTCAGATAAACCTGGAATATTGGCTGGTGTTTTGCGCTTAAATGCTGCCAAATCGCTAGACACTTCGCCTTTCACACCGGGAAGGTTGATGGATTCTGGGGCTTCATGCGCATGTTCAAACAATAAGGGTTCTTCTTGCTGAATACCTGATGTGGCTGAATATTTATTTTCACTCATGATGCCACCTCCATTGCTGCAATCAGCGCATTAACATCATCTTCCTCAATCATTTCTGTGGTCGCAACCAGCAAATGTTTCGCTTCAATGTCTTTTTCAAATTTTTCTAAGGGAATACCTGCAAAAATATCTTGCTTGCGCGCTTCTGCGATAAAGGCATCGCGCTTGTCAGCACTTTCAAAGGTCAACACGGTTTCATTATAATGCGCACCACTGGCTGCCACCACGTGACTCGGCAATTTAGAGACCAATAAATCCAATGCCGCCGCAGAATGTTGGGCAATCGTGGCAAGTCCTGCATCACCCATAAGGGTCATGTAAGTTGCCGCCGCCGTACACATCAAACCTTGGTTGGTACAGATATTAGAGGTCGCTTTTTCGCGGCGAATATGTTGCTCGCGGGTAGAAAGTGTGAGTACAAACCCACGTTTACCATCGGCATCCGTGGTCAAACCACATACGCGACCTGGCATTTGACGCAAATACTTTTTCTTACAAGCAAACACACCCAAGTGTGGTCCGCCGTATGCCATAGGAATACCCAAAGCTTGACCCGAACCCACTACAATATCTGCACCATATGCACCCGGTGATTCAATCAAACCAAATGCAGATACATCAGAGAATGCCACAACCATCAAACATTTATGGGCATTACATGCTTCACGCAGTGGTTTTAAATCGTAAACAGAACCATAAAAATCAGGATACTGCACAATCACACATGCCGTTTTATCATCAATTTCAGCAATCACTTTGCTTAAATCTGTACCGAATTTACCCATGCCAACTTCAACAAAATCACCTTCCAAACGAGAAAGATAGTTTTCAGTGACTGCGCGATAACGCGGGTTCACAGAACCTGCAATCACTGTGCGTGTTTTGCGGGTAACACGGCGCGCCATCAATGCTGCTTCAGCAGTTGCGGTTGCTGCTTCATACATGGATGCGTTGGACACTTCCATGCCTGTAAGTCGTGCAATCATGGTTTGATATTCAAACAAGGCTTGCAATGTACCTTGGGCAATTTCAGGTTGATATGGCGTGTATGCTGTTAAAAACTCACCACGCGAAATGATATAATCCACCACCGCTGGCACAAAATGATAATAGGTTCCGCCGCCTAAGAAACAACGGGTATTACCTGCATGTCTATTCTTTTCTGCTGCTTTGGTAAACTTCTTTACAATGCCAGCTTCGGATAAACCGTCAGGCAATTTAAGGCTACCAAGTTCTGTGTGAAATTCGCTGGGAATATCAGCAAATAAGTCTGACATCTTGCTCATGCCAATGTCTTGCAGCATGGCTTGTCTATCGGCTTCGGTATGGGGTAAATATCTCATGTTTTATCTCGCTATAAAACCACAAAGGCACAAAGCAACAAAGAAAAAATCTACGTTACTTTGCGCCCGCTGCGATTAAAAAATTAGTCGTTTAAAAATTCAGTGTATTCTTCAGGATTCATCAAATCTGTATCAGCATTGTTATCGCTGATTTTCACTTTGATAATCCAGCCAGCGCCGTATGCATCAGAGTTGACCAAGTCGGCTTCTGATTCCAAAGTTTCATTGATTTCAATCACTTCTCCACCCACAGGTGCATACACATCCGATACAGCTTTAACGGACTCAATCACGCCATAAGCCTCGCCAGCATCAATATTGCGCCCAACTTCGGGTAGCTCAACAAACACTAAATCACCCAAAGCTTCTTGGGCATGGTCGGAAATGCCGAATGTGGCTGTATCACCTTCGATACGCACCCATTCATGTTCTTTTGTAAATTTTAAATCTGTTGGTACTGACATATTATCTCCTTACATTTGAACGCACAAATGGGGTTGTGGTGCGCTCTGCTTCTATTTGTTTACCGCGTATTTCAACAGTTAAAGTTCCATCTGTCACATGCTCAGGTTTGACATACGCCACTGCCACACCGCCACCTGCGAGTGGTGAGTGCATACCCGAAGTGACTTCGCCGCTTTCCACACCATCAACAAACACTTTGTAATGTTCGCGTGGAATGCCGCGACCTGTCAACTTCAAGGCAATCAAACGCTTCTGTGCGCCTTCTTCTTTGCGTGTTTCAACAGCTTGTTTTCCGATAAAGTCACCTTTCGCTAATTTGGTAATCCACATCAACTTGGCTTCTACAGGAGTCACAGCATCAGAAATCTCATGCCCATAAAGCGCATAACCCATTTCCGTGCGCAACATATCACGCGCAGCAAGACCAATCGGCACTGCACCTTGGGCGAGCAAGGCATCCCATACTTCGACAGCGATGCTGTTAGGGATATAAATTTCAAAGCCATCTTCGCCTGTGTAACCTGTGCGCGAAATGATGCCGCCAGCACTGGCGATTTTTCCACGGGCGAATTTATAATAACCAATCGCTTCCAAATCAAAATCAGCAATCGTTTGCAATGCCGCTTGTGCTTTCGCACCTTGCAATGCGAGCAATGTGGTTTCATCCGATTCATCGGTGACGCTCACATCAAAGTTTGCAGCCTCAGCATTCAAATGCGTCACATCTTTCAAGCGATTCGCCGCATTAATACAAAGATAATACGCTTCATCGTTGATTTTATAGGTGGTGATGTCATCAATAAATGTGCCTTGCTCATTCAAAAGCGCAGAGTATTGAACCTGCCCATCCACAAGTTTGGACACATCATTGGTGGTCACATATTGTAAGAATTTGAGCGCATCAACACCTTCCACACGCACTTGACCCATGTGTGTGATGTCAAAAATACCTGCTTCGCCATCACGCACAGCCGTATATTCTTTCAGCGCACCATCTTTGTACTGTACAGGCAATTCATAACCTGCAAACGGCACAATTTTCCCGCCCAATGCCACATGGGCATCAAACAGTGGTGTTTTTAATAAATCAGACACCTTATTCGCCGTAGGCTGCAAGTGTTGCTGCCATTGCTTTTTTACCATCAACATTGGCGCCAACGCGACCCAACACTTCACCCAATGCAGACACACATTTAAGCACGTTGTCTTTACGAGAAGCGTAACCCATCAAACCAATGCGCCAAACTTTACCAGCCATCACACCAAGTCCGCCGCCAATCTCAAGGTTATAATCATTCAATAAAATACCGCGAACTTCTGCATCATCTACGCCTTCAGGAATAGTTACAGAGTTCAATTGCGGTAAACGGTCAGCTTCATCCACGATAAAAGTTAAACCCAATGCTTCCAAACCCGCTTTGAGTGCATTGTGGTTTTTGGCATGACGCGCCCAAGCATTTTCAAGACCTTCATCTTGCAACAATACCAATGATTCATGCAAAGCATAAAGCGAATTAATCGGTGCAGTATGGTGGTATGCGCGTTTCGCACCTTTACCCCAATAACCCATCACAAGATTCAAGTCCAAGAACCAGCTTTGCACTTTAGTTTTACGATTTTGAATGCGCTCAACCGATGCTGGGCTAAACGACACAGGAGATAGACCTGGTGTGCATGACAAACATTTTTGTGTGCCTGAATAAATCGCATCAATGCCCCAAGCGTCCACGCGTAATTCTGTGCCGCCCAATGACGTTACAGCATCAACAATAGTCAAACAATCGTGAGCATGAGCCAAGTCGCACATGGCTTTCACATCAGTGGTTGCACCCGTAGAAGTTTCAGCGTGAACAAAGGCAACAGTTGTTGCTTCAGGGTGTGCTTTTAAGGCTGCTTCCAATTTCGCAGGGTCGCAAGCTTTGCCCCACTCATCTTCAACCATAATTGCAATCGCGCCGCAACGCTCCACATTCTCTTTCATACGTCCGCCAAATACGCCGTTTTGACAGATAATCACAGTGTCGCCTGCTTCAACAAGGTTTACAAAACATGTTTCCATGCCCGCAGAACCCGGCGCTGATACGGGAATAGTTAATTCGTTTTTGGTTTGAAAAGCGTATTGCAACAAACCCTTCATTTCATCCATCATTTGCACGAATAATGGGTCTAAATGACCAATCGTTGGGCGAGCCATCGCCTCTAGAATTCTAGGGTTCACATCTGAAGGACCTGGGCCCATCAATGTGCGTTGTGGTGGATGAAACGATGATGTCATGTCTTACCTCTCTTAAAATTTTGAATATCGAACATTATAGATAAACTAGCTTATTGCACCCGCAAGCGTATTAAGGATATATGGTTTTACAGTGGCCACAGCTCAATACCAAGCAGCGTGAATGCAACGAGAAAAGCCGCGCAACATATCGTTGCCAAGCCATACAGTGATAATAAACCTCGGCTTTTGATGTGTTGCACACCAATGTAAACACCTGCTGCGGCAATAAAAAATGCAAACTCATTCATCACCAACAGGCTTAACAATGGCACGGCACGTTGCCCATCTTCACCCACTGAACTACCAATGATAACAATCGGCATAAAGGTCGCGCAAAGTGCGAATGCCAAGTAGGGAAAGTTTATTTTCTTCATGTGATGGAAACCTCTGAATGTTTCATACCCTGATGTTTTAGCACTTTGGTTAACACTGCAGTTGTGATAATACACCATACCGCAAACAGTGCCGCAGGCAACGCAGTTTGCGGTTCAAAGTGAAGAAAAGGGGTCAAGTCTATCATTATACCATTCATTCACTTCCCCTCACAATTCTTCCAACAGTAGTAAAGTGAACATTAAAGTAATCTG
>DQSL01000001.1 GCA_015663235.1 Mariprofundaceae bacterium | reverse complement strand
CCAGCTTTGACTTGTGCTTCTAAGGAAGGTTCATTTTCTTCAGCAATAGACACGGATACCATAAAAAAGTATACAGCAAGCGTAATACATAAATGATAAGAGCCATGTTTTTTCAGCATTTCTTTAACCTTCGTTGGATAGTAAGCATATATTCACGTGCTTAGCATAAAAAAGCAAGTGCTTTACTGTTTTGAGGTTTAAGCGCGTATGATGAGTACTGTTTCTTTGGTGAATGCCCACATTGCGCGTGCAACTTGTTTGATTCGCGTGCGAATGAAATTACATTTGACGCAACCACCACCTGCAACTTGAGCGCGAATTTCTTGGCGCGGGTAAATGGTTTCACGCCAAAATTCGAGCTTGTGTTTGAAGCTGGGCAACATGCGCGAAAACAAACGTTCCGCCATATATGGTATGACTTCGTGACTCATAAATCGCTTGAACATGCGTTTTTCCACAAAACCCATTTTGGGTTCAATTTGCTGTAAAATGCATATGGGAACGGGCGCATTCATGTGTGTGGTTACATAACTTAGCGCATAAAAACAGGGGCGTTCAAGTTTGTATTCAACCATGCCTTGCAACACTTCATCCCACAGCCCTTGTTCTTCTACTTGTTTGGCAAGTAAAGCAATATCATAAAGCCAAATTAAGCGCTCAAAAGAGTGTTTTAACGCATGAAAACATAGATACGGGAGTATCACGCGAGCATGTACAATTTTCGCTTTTTCACCAGCGAGTTTACCATCTTCGGCATAATCGAAGAAGTCTTTAACATGCAGAGGGGTGATATGTTTCCAAGCACGAATGCGTTCAGCACCAATAGGTTCGATATGTAAATCAAGTGGAATATCACCAAGTTTGAACAGCATGGGGTAGGCGTTAATCGGGCGGTAGTGCAACACATTGCCTGCGACTTGTTTTGCCATCATCAGATGCTGTTTATCAAATAAAATATCAATGTCAGTGTGTGGTCTGAGGTAGGATTGTGGATATAGAGGTTCACTTACCGCTACACCACGCATACAAATGATAGGGATATTGGCATCACTGTAAGCTCGAAGTACGCGGGCTGTGGCATTTTTAAGGCGCAAGGTTTCAGTTGCAAAAATGCGTTCATCCATAGGGTTTAAGAGGCAAGGTTTGACGATTTCTTTTTGTTCTGGTGTCAGTGATGTCCACAGTAAAGGGAACATGGCATCAGCTTGGGCAAATGTCCAAAAATCAGTGCTATGAAGCACGTATTTGTGTATATTTCCTTGAAGAAGCATACATGCAGCTTCACGATAAGACCAAGATTCATATTGTGTCATTGCAGTATATTAGGAATTATATTTGATAAAATCTAGTGGTTCATAGTAGGGTTGGATTTGTGACGTGGCTTACAGTCGTGCTTTTCTTTTTGAAGTATGAAGCTGTATTAAAGGTCGCAAAAAGAGGGTAGCTTGGAAATAAAGGGTAAAAACAGCAGTGTTAGACGCAAGCTTTTAAAGGCTGTTGTGTATGCTCCTCCTGTTATTCTAGGTTCATTGATTGCGACACCGCGTAGTGTGATGGGCGTAACGATTGGTCAAACAAAAACATGCAATTTGACTGGCGGTGGTTCTGTAATGATTGTTATTTCGTCAGGAACCAATGCATGTTGCCCATGCATTCCAGGTTCGACAGTTTATAACATCAATAAATGTAATCGCTTGCGATGTTTGTTATCGTGTGGAACGAATTGCGCGCCAGGTGTGTTGGCAACGGTTCGGTGTAAAAGGTTTTGTAAGAAATGTGGTTTCACACCTGTGGGGTGTAAGATAGCTTGTACCTGCTCACCGCATCCAACAAAGCCAGGTAAGTTTAAATGTGTATGATGTGGAGTTCAATATGGATAAGCAAGTAAGCCAAATTAGGCGCAAGTTACTTAAAGCGGCAATATACGCCCCCCCAGTTATTTTAGGTTCTATGGTTGCGACCCCAAGAACAGTCATGGGCCTTTCAATTCCGCCACCTCCAACCTCACCTATAGGTTCGACGCAAACATGTTCATTATTTGCTGGCGGCACAGTGACGATTACTATTTCATCAGGCACGAACGCTTGTTGTCCTTGTGTTCCTGGAGCTATTGGTTTTAACAACGTACGTGATTGTAATTTAGCACGTTGTGAATTGTCTTGTGGAACCAACTGTGCACCAGGTGTTTTGGCGACGGTTAAATGCAAAGATTTTTGCAAAAGCTGTGGTTTTACGGTGGCAGGTTGCTTAACCGCTTGTACCTGTAATGCAACAACAGGGGCATGTCCTTAATCACTGGCGAGCTTGCGATGCAACAGCCCCACTATATATTCCTGCCAAAGAACAGGTATATCCTTGCCATTTCAGATTCGGAGGTTGAGGAAATGACCCTCATTCACCCTTTTGATACAGCTAAACGTTGCAGATTAAAGGGTCAACTCACGGCAAGCTTGCAGCAGCAGTTGCAAAGCCCTTCGGCATCAGTTGCAGCCACACTGGATGTGATTGCCAAACAACATGATTGGTTGATGGGGTTGTCATCAGCAAGCCTAAAACCCTTTGAGCCTAAACATTTGGTGATTGGTGATACATTGGGTTTATTGTTTTTAGAGATTACAGATCAGTGTAATGAGCAGTGTATCCATTGTTATGCTTCATCTTCTCCAGCCTGCTCAGACTTTTTATCGCTTGCTGAAATCAAAGCTGTATTGGAGCAAGCAAGGGCATTGGGCAGACCTATTGTGCAATTTACAGGTGGTGACCCGCTTATTCATAGGCATTTGGTCGAAGCTATTGCCTTTACCCATGCGTTAGACTTTCAAAGCATTGAAATTTATACCAATGGTTTATTGTTGAATGATAAACTTTTGCAGCAATTACTACCGTACGCGCCATCCTTTGCTTTTTCATTGTATTCACCCGATGAAATGGTGCATGATGGTATTACGCAGGTGAAAGGCAGCTTCAAAAAGACCATTGCTGCCATGCACAGAGCGCAGGCTTTGGATGCGAACATTCGTATTGGCATGGCAATCATGGAACAGAATGCAGGGCATGAACAAGCCATGCTCGACTTTGCGCAGGTGGAGTTTGCTTTGACTGCAAAATCAGTACGTTTTGACCCTGTGCATGAAACAGGTCGAGGTAGCAATTTAAACACCAAACATATTTCATTGATGCCATCGAAAAATTCACATATGCCAGATGAAGAAGATGTGGTGCATCATCAAGTGGTACAAACTGATAAAGTGAAGCAAACATCGCCAGCCAATAAGAAGGTGCAGCGAAAAGGCAAGCTTGCAGTTTGTGCCAATGGCAATATCAGTCCATGCATTTTTAATCGTGAGCATGTATTGGGTAATGTTCGCCAGCAATCATTGTTATCTGCCATTGAAAGTGCATCTCATGTGGGTAATAGCTCACCATCCATCACGCGGTGGAATTTTTGTCAGTATAATTTAAGTTGTAGCGATTGTCAGATGGTGGCATACACCTTGGGAGAGACGGAGTGAGTGATAACCATGAGCGAAAGGACATGAGCGAAACATACGAGATTACCGTGCCAGCGTTACCCAAACAAATCGAAGGTTTGGTTTGCGAAGAAGTTGTTGGTGAAAACATGTATTTTTATATTCATGAAGAAAATGGCACAACGGTAACCTTGAACGCTACCGCTTCGGCAATTTTTGACATGTGTGATGGGCAAACAACGATTGAAGATATGGTAAAAGTGTTGGTGGACACATTGGATGTGGATGCTGATGATGCCTTACGGGATACA
This sequence comes from Mariprofundaceae bacterium, assembly GCA_015663235.1. Lineage (GTDB taxonomy): Bacteria > Pseudomonadota > Zetaproteobacteria > Mariprofundales > Mariprofundaceae > Ghiorsea. The sequence goes on along the minus strand of DQSL01000001.1, from coordinate 3,949 downwards.
CGTTTGATATTGGAAGAGCTTACAGGCTTCGGTTTTATTGTTGAGCCTTAATCTAAAACATATGTGTTGTTTTTGATGGCTTGGTCGTATCAATACCGTATTGCCAAGCTTGTGGTGCAAGTGGATTCCGATTCCGATGTTTGTGAGTCGGATATGCAAAAATTTCTTTGTTTGTATGAAGCTGTGCAAGGCTTGCAATCTGATTTAACCTTTCGTGTTTCTAAGCTAAAAACATCTTACACTTTTCAACTTATCCATGCTGATGGTCGGCAAGAAATGCTATGGGCGAGTAACAATGCCGCTGAAATCAGTGCCGCACTTGAAATTCATTTGTACAGCCAACTCATTCAACTGTTCGATGGGCGTGACATTGTTTCCATCCACGCTTCGGTGTTGAATGTTCGCAATCATGCGGTGATGTTTGCGGGTGTATCGGGTGCAGGCAAAAGCAGCATCTGTACAGCAGGTTTGCTGGATGGCGCAGCATATGTGTCCGATGAATTCACACTGCTGGATGCGCAAGGTTTGGTGCATCCTTTTCCGCGACCTATGCAATGGGAGCATCCCACACATCCCGCTTTTGACCGTGAAGCTTTGGAAGCTTCAACCGTTCTTGATGCTGATTACTTGGATTTTCCAGCCGCTACAGGTGAGATGGCGAGATGTTATTTGTGGCACCCAAGGCATGTGCAACGTGAAGTGTTGCCATTAAAAGTTGTGGTACTGCATGAATACAAGGCAGCATTAAATAAGGTGGAAATAGCTGAAATACCTAGGCATGAAGCATTGATGGCACTGCCTGAACACTTGCATATTCAGCATGGTTTTAGTAAAGATTTACCAAGGTTGAATCAGCGCATTCCATTAACATGCAAGTTTTATCGTCTGCATTTTTCGGATGTCAAAGATGCGTGGTCTCTTATCGAAAAAGAAGTTTCACAGCACCTTTAAATGGTTTTTTCAAGCCACGTGCAAGCGCTGTTAATGGGGCAGTCATGACATTTGGGCTTTCGCGCCATACATGTATAACGCCCGTGTAAAATCAACCAATGATGGGCATGTTGCATATACTTTTTAGGAATCACTTTGAGCAGCTTTTGCTCGACTTCTAAAGGGTTTTTTCCAGGTGCAAGTCCTGTACGGTTGGAGACACGAAAGATATGGGTATCCACCGCCATCGTTGGTTCACCCCACAGTACATTTAACACCACATTGGCAGTTTTTCGCCCAACACCAGCCAAAGACTCTAGCTCCTTGCGGGTGCGAGGCACTTCGCCATCAAATTCATTTACCAACCTACGCGCTGTTTGTATGGCATGTTTGGCTTTGCTGTTATACAAACCAATGGTATTGATATATTTTTTTAAGCCTTCTTCACCAAGCTTTAAAAATGCTTGCGGTGTGTTGGCGATAGGGTAAAGCTTTGCGGTTGCCTTGTTGACACCAGTATCAGTGGCTTGGGCAGACAATAAAACAGAGATTAACAGCTCAAATGGCGTGTTGTAGTTAAGCTCAGTTTTGGGTTCAGGGTCAATGGCTTGCAGCGTTGAAAACAACAGCACAATATCTTTCTTTTTCATTGTAATGAAAGAAGAATGTTGTCTTTAGCGGTCGTTGACCTCAGCCAAAGTTAGCGTGGTTTGTCTGTCCACCACTTCGCCAGCAGGGTTGATGACTTGTTCTACCAAATACACCGTTTGTCCATCAATTTTTTCGATGCGACCACCACGTTTTCCCATGTAATTACCACGGCGAATGGTGTATGACTTTCCTGTTGAATCTTGCACACTTGCCACCCAGTCACGACCTGCTTTCTTGAAGGTTGCGACCAAATTTAGGGTGCTTAAATCAAACTGTTCCAATATTTCACGTTTTCTTTTGTTGGAGGGTAAACGTTTGCGGTTTTTATAGCGTGAAGCTTCATCCATACGATTTTTAGCAAAAGAAGAAAGAAAAGGGTCACGGATATTTGCCACATCAATATCGGGTGCTTTCATCAAGCGCGACATGGCATCAGGGATATTTTCTTCATTCATACTGCTTTCGTTTTCAACAGCCGCCATTGCTGGTTGCGCCAACATTGAAAAAGGGGCTAGAGCCAATAAAAATAAAAGGACATGTTTCATAATAACCTCACCATGAAAGTATGGATTCACCATCTTTTGTTCATGTATTCCTTGAGCAAGTTTAGTCCAACACCTTGAAATATCAAGGCAAGTCAAATTAACTGTGCTTGTTTTTACCCATCATTGCTGCATTACCGATATAATCAGCAGGTGTAATGTCTTTGAGGCGAGCTTTCGCATCTTCGGGAATATCAAGGTTTTCAATGAATTCACGGATGCGTTCAGCGGTAATGCCTTTGCCACGCGTTAAAGCTTTGAGCTGCTCGTAAGGGTTGTCCAAAGCGTATCTCCGCATCACCGTTTGCACGGCTTCAGCCAAGACTTCCCAAGTGTTGTCCAAGTCTTCCAGCATTTTATCACTGTTCACTTCCAACTTGCTCATACCACGGTCTAAGGATGAAAGCGCAAGTATGGTGTAACCAAAACCAACACCGAGATTACGCAGCACAGTTGAGTCGGTTAAATCGCGCTGCCAGCGAGAAATAGGCAGCTTTTCCGCCAAATGGTGCAACATGGCATTGGCTAGACCCAGATTTCCTTCTGCATTTTCAAAATCAATCGGATTGACCTTATGCGGCATAGCCGATGAGCCCACTTCGCCAGCAATGACTTTTTGTTTGAAGAAGCCAATCGAAATATAACTCCAAATATCACGGCAGAAGTCGATGATAATGGTGTTGAAGCGGGATGTGGCTTGATTCAATTCTGCAATATAATCATGCGGCTCGATTTGCGTGGTGTAGGGGCTCCAAGCAAGCCCTAGAGACTCTACAAAACCTTTGGATGTGCTTAACCAATCCACTTCGGGATAAGCAATCAAGTGGGCATTAAAGTTGCCCGTTGCGCCATTGATTTTACCTGAAATCACCACGCCTGCAATATGAGCGCGTTGCCTATCTAATCGGGCAACCACATTCATCCACTCTTTGCCCATGGTGGTCGGCGATGCAGGTTGCCCGTGGGTGCGTGCTAACATTGGCATGGCTGCCATGTCTGATGCCATGTTTTCCATTTTGGCAATCGTATTATCAAAAGCTGGAAGCAATACTGTATCCCGCGCTTCTTTAAGCATAAGCCCGTAGGATAAGTTGTTGATGTCTTCAGATGTGCAAGCGAAATGAATAAACTCAGATACTGCATGAAGTTCGACTTGGTCTTTGACTTGCTCTTTAAGGAAATACTCCACCGCTTTCACATCATGGTTGGTGGTCTTTTCAATATCTTTGACAGCTTGGGCATCGGCTTCTGAGAAATTATCAACAATGGCATCCAAAAAAGCATTGGCTTCAGCCGATAATGATGCAACTTCTTGAATATCGCTGTGTGCAGCCAACATTTGCAACCAACGTACTTCCACCAACACGCGAGCCTTAATCAAGCCGAACTCACTAAAGATAGGGCGAAGTTCACCAACTTTGCTGGCATAACGACCATCAAGTGGGGATAGGGCAGTGAGTGTGGAATGTTGCATGGTTAAAACCTCGTGTAGTGATAAAAAGATATGTCTGCGTAAGCTATCGTGATGCAGCTTATATGCAATGTGGCTTAATTAGATTTCCCCGCAAGCTTCAAACCCCAACTAAATCCGCGAGGCAAGACCTGACCCCGTTGTCGTAAACTTTCTTTTCTATCTTTTCAAAATCGTCTGACATTGTTTTTCAATCTCCTGTTTTAAATGCATAACGCCGTAAGTAACTTGACCGTAACACGTAGTATGTTTTTGTGCAAAATGTAGCGCTAGCGAAATGCACAAAAAGATGCGTAGCTTTGTGGGTCAATATTGAACCACTTGTTATGAGTCGTTCCCTAAACTATCAATGACT